>JAMOUS010000179.1 GCA_027067975.1 Bacteroidales bacterium
CCGCACCCGGCAGGTGCTGATGCTGGGGTATATGGACCGCCAGGCGCTGGAAAAGACCCTGGAGACGGGCTTGGTCACCTTCTACAGCCGTTCCCGGAAAGAGTTGTGGACGAAGGGAGAGACCAGCGGGAATCTCCTGCATCTCGTGGAGATCAAGTCGGATTGCGATGACGATACGCTCCTGGTGCGGGCCCTCCCCGAAGGCCCCGTCTGCCACCTGGGTACCGACACCTGCTGGGGAGAGGAGAACCATTATGAGGCCGGCGCCTTCCTGAAAGAACTGGAAGAACTGCTGCATCAACGTAAAGAGGAAAGGCCGGAAGGATCCTATACCGTCCGGCTCTTCGATGCCGGTATCCGAAAGATCGCCCAGAAAGTGGGAGAAGAGGCCGTGGAGACCATCCTCGAGGCCGAGAACGGGGCAACAAAGGACTTCCTCAATGAGGCGGCCGACCTTCTTTACCACCTCATCACCCTCCTCGTGGCCAAAGACCTCAGCCTCGACGATGTGGTGAAGGTGCTGGAAGAAAGAAGAAAACGGTGAATATTTTCTTATCTTTACAAAAACTAACCGTCCAAACCATGAAAAGGTTTTTCGGAATGATGACGGCTCTCTTGTTGTTGGGAGGGGCGGCCCCCGGACAGGAGAACTACCTCGACATGCGTCTCGGCATCGGCATTGCCACGGGAGACTTTGCCGAGACAGGACGCGACAGTGTGGGTTTTGCGGGAAACGGTTTTACCATGTCGTTCGAGGGTAACTATTTTTTTCTGGGACACCTCGGGGTGGCCGGAGGATTGACCTACGGGATGAACTTCCTCGATGATGTGGCCTTGCAAGACCATCTGACCCAAAGATTGAAAGAGCTCTTTCCGGATGTTACGCTGCCGGAAGATGCGGTGGCACAGTTTACCACACAACAGTGGAACAACGTGAACGTGCTGGTGGGGCCGGTCTTTTCCCTGCCTGTCGCCTCGTTGCGCTTTGAGGTGCGGGGACTGGCAGGGGTGAGCTTCGTGATGCCGCCGCAGTGGGAACTTTACCTCTCCTGGGAAGATAAACAGTTGCATACCACCTCATCGGGCCAGAGCGTGCGTTTTGCCTGGTCGGGCGGGGCCGGTGTCCTTTATCAGAACCCGGGAGGATATGGCCTGCGTCTGGGTCTCGACTATTTTCAGACGACCACACGCTTCGATGTGAATTACCGGTTTGAAGAGGGTACAGGGGGTGAAGCTCCCTACCATGCCATTACCCATGCGGTGCCCGTGACCATGTTCCAGGCTACGCTGGGGATCATGTATGCGTTCTGAGGAGGGAAAACATGACTTTAAGGAATTTAACACAAACACTTATGAAAAAGATCTTTTTGTTTCTCTTTGCCCTGGCATTGGTGATGCCGGCATCATTTGGTCAGATGACCAAGAAAGAGGCGCGTGCCAAGGCCCGTGCCGAGAAGAAGGCTGCCCGTGCCGCCGCCGAGGCGGCCAACGCTGCCGTGGTGAAAAAACTGATCGAAGACCGGCATTTTGTCCTGGAAGCTACCTTCCTGGCCGACAAGACCGGCCGCCGGATCAGCGTCACCCCGACGCTCAACTTCATCATGGTCGAAAAGGACAAGGCCACTTTCCAGTTCGGCGGGGGAAGCCAGGTGGGCTACAACGGCGTAGGCGGCGTCACCATGGATGGCAATGTCCAGAACTACAAGTACAAGGTGGATAAGAAGGGGGTGTATCACCTCTCTTTCCAGATCTCCACTTCCTTGGGCACCATCTTCGTGTCGATGACGATCATGCCGGCCACCTCCCGTGCCGATGCGACGGTGCAGGGCACCGGGGGGAAGAAACTCTACTATACCGGCGAGATCGTGCCGCCGGAAAAAAGCCGGGTGTACAAGGGGTCGACGATCAACTGACCTTTGCTTCCGCTCTGCGGCTGCGCTGCCACCACGACAGCAGGCTGGCGAGGATGAGCAACTCGCCGGCAGCCCAGGGGATCCAGGCGAACTTCTCCGGAACGTAACGGGTGACCGCTTCCAGGAGCGCCTTCTGTTGTCCGCTGTGGCGGTGTTGCCACAGCAGCATCCCATAATCACGGATGAAGGTGAAGAACACCACACCGGCCCCGGCAACAAGCAAGCTCCACTCTTTCCGGGAAAGGGCGGGCGGCAGGGTGCGGCGGGCGTTGAGCACCAGGCCGTAAGCCACCATCGTCACGGCATTGAGCGCCGGCGCCAGCACCGGCGCCGCCCAGACAATGGGGATGAGAAACAAAACATCCCACGTGAGGAGCGAGGCAGGCCACCCCAACACCGCCTTCAGCGTGACATAATAAAAGAGATCCCAAATGCCGAAAGCGTAAAGGAACCATCCGAAACGCGAAGTGCCGTTGCGGCCGGCCAGCCATCCCACCCCCCACAGCATCACCAGCGTGGCCAGCTCGCGGACGTATTCGATGAGCACCGTCCGCTCCGGCAACAAGATCAGCGGAAAGTCAAACCCTTCCGGATAATACAGCTCGCGCAAGTATACCACGATCACCGCCTCCAGGTATCCCATTGCCACGGCAAACAGGAACAGCACCATGGCGGTCTTCCGGAAGTCCGGGATGTGCCGCGTTTCCATGACAAACTTACTTTTCCATGCCTTCCGGCGTCAGTCTCCGCAGGGCGGAGACCCCGACAAGGAGAAGGCTGTTACGGATATCTTTCTTTGCTCATCTTCACCGGGTCCTCGCTTTTATGGAGAGGACGGATCAGGTAGCTGTATCCGTATTCTTTCGCCGGGATCATGTACTGCGGGTGGGGACGGGCCCCCCACGAGTTGTCACCGCCGACGCCCATCTGCTTGAGGTCGAGATGGACATTGACGAAATCCTCCTTGTGCAGTTGATAAGGATGCATGCTCCCGCGGAAAGGCTGGGTGAGGTCCTCCTCGGTGTAGTGGAGGGCCGACCAGCTCAGCAGAGGCCTTCCCACGAAGAGCAGGCCGTTGCCTTCGTCGTCGGTGATGGCGATCCAGCGGGTGTCGGTGCGTGTGCCGGTCTCCTGGGGACTGATGTAGGCGAAGAAGAGGCTGTCGACGGTGCTGCGGTAGTCGCCGACGAAAGCTCCGCTCTTGCGGTCGCAGTAGTTCTCCTGCGGACCGCGGCCGTACCAGCGAACGTTCTCATAGCCTTGCGGCATGCGGAGGTCCATGCCGTAGCGCGGCAGGTCGGGCAACACCGAATCGCCGGGGATGAAACGGTTGGAGACCCGCACCGTTCCGTCGCCGAAGACCTCATAGGTGAGTTCGTAAGTGGAATATACATCGGGCAGGTCATAGACGGCCTGTACCTTTACCCGGCGGTCGTCGACGGGCGTGAGGGTGATCTTGCGGAGCTTCTTGTGGTCGCCTGCATGACGCCATACGGCCATCTCCCGGTCGAGCCTTGCGCCGAAATCGTTGTCCGTGGGGGCGCGCCAGAAAGCGGGTACAGGACCTTGCAGGAGGAGTTCGCGCTCCCTGCTCTTGTACGAGGTGATCTCGCCGGTGTTCCGGTCGATGGTGAGGGAGAAGCCTTCTCCGGCGATCTTCCAGCTCTCTTCCTGCTCTTCGCGCTTGAGAGGCGGCAGCGAGGCGACATCCACGGCAGGTGCAGGAGCGGAAACCTGTAAGGGCAGCTGCTCGGCCGCCACCACATGACCGGCACCCAGGAGGGGTTCATCCTCTTTGGTGAGGAAATAGACGTTAAGGAAATATTCCGAGCCGGGTTGCGGCGTTACGGCCGGCACTGGCAGATGGTACCGGCGTGAGGCACCGGGTGCAATGTCCAGGTCGTCCTCCTTGCCGCCGGCGATGACATGACCGTCCTGCAAGAGCTTCCAAACCATCTTCACATAGTTGGCATTGCGGAAGAAGTTCTCGTTGTAAACATTGATCTGCCCTTTTGAGACATCCACGGGGGTGACCCAGAGGCTCTGGTACACCTTTTTCACCTCGGTGAGACCGGGGTGTGGGGTGCGGTCGGGGTTGACCAGCCCGTTGATGCAGAAGTTGCGGTCGCTGGGTACATCTTTCGGCCCGTAATCACCACCATACGCCCAGTATTTCTGACCATTCGGGGCGGTCTTTACAAAACCCTGGTCGACCCAGTCCCAGATATATCCGCCCTGCAGGTTGTCGTACTTGCGGATGACATCCCAGTAATCCTTGAAGTTGCCGGTGCTGTTGCCCATAGCATGGGCATATTCGCACATGATCAGGGGCTTGTCGGAATGGGTCTTGGCATAGTGCTCCAGATGGGGGATACGGGCATACATCGGGCAATAGATGTCGGTGTTGTAGTCGAACTGTGCCCTTTCATACTGTACCGGCCGGGTGTGGTCACGCTCCTTGATCCACTCATACGTAGCGTAGAAGCAGATGCCGTTGCCGGCTTCATTGCCGAGCGACCAGGTGACCACCGAAGGGTGGTTCTTGTCGCGCTCGACCATGCGGCGGGTGCGGTCGAGATGGGCATCCACCCAGTCGGGGTTGTTGCCCAGGGTGCGGTCAGGGCGGTATCCCATGCCGTGCGATTCGATGTTGGCCTCATCGATGACATAGATGCCGTATTTGTCGCACAACTGATACCAATACGGGTCGTTGGGATAGTGGCTGGTGCGCACGGCATTGATGTTGTTCTGCTTCATCAGACGGATGTCCTTGAGCATGAGCTCCTTGCTTACCACATGGCCCTTGTGCTGATCGTGTTCGTGGCGGTCGACACCCTTGAAGAGGACCGCCTTGCCGTTGACAAGGAGCTGTCCGTTCTTGATCTCTGTGGTGCGGAAGCCGAAGTGGGTTCCGGTGGCTTCGGTCACGTTCCCTTTTTCATCCTTGAGTGCCAGTGCCAGGCGGTACAGGTAGGGGGTCTCTGCCGACCAGGCATGCACCTTCGGGAGGAGGGTGTGGAAGGTGACGAACTGCTTCCCTTTGCCTTTGATGTCAAGGGGTTGTTCGAGGGAGGCCACCTCTTTGCCGCCGGCGTCGGTGAGCACCAGCGAGAGGGTGGCCGGCACCGGCCGCTTGCGCTCCCAGGGGACGTAGTTGCGTACCTCCACCTCCACGGTGAGGTCGCCGTCACGGTAATTGTTGACGAGCGGGGCTTTGACGAAGAAATCGCGGATGTGCACCCGGGGGGTGGAAAAGAGATAGACATCCCGTTCGATGCCGCTGATGCGCCAGAAATCCTGGCATTCCAGATAGGAGCCGTCGCTCCAGCGGAACACCTGTACGGCCAGGGTGTTCTTCCCGGGCTTCACATATTTTGTGATGTCCCATTCGGCCGGGGTCTTGCTGCCCTGGCTGTAACCCACGTACCGGCCGTTGACCCAAAGGAACATGGCCGACTTCACGGCGCCGAAGTGGATGAAGACCTCCCGGTCGTTCCACGACTCGGGGATCTCAAAATCCCGGCGGTACGAGCCCACCGGGTTGTAATCGTGCGGAACATGGGGCGGGTCGGGATGGCGGGTCCATTCATAGGGCTGGTTGACATAGATGGGGATGCCGTATCCCAGCAGCTCCCAGTTGGAGGGGACGGGGATATCGTCCCATCCGCTCACGTCGACCGTGGGGTCCTGAAAATCCACGGGACGGTCCTTGGGGCTGCGGACCCATTTGAATTTCCACGTGCCGTTGAGGAGCAGGTACCAGGGCGAGCGGTCGGGTTCGTTTGCCAGGGCCTGCTCGACCGTGGCATAGGGATACAGTGTGGCGTGGGGGGGCGTCTTGTGGATGTCGAACACGTGCGGGTTCTCCAGCTCGGCAGGGAAAGGAACCCGGTTGTCACGGTCGCAGCCGGCAAGCAGGGCCAGTGGAATGACCAGCAGCAGGATCTTTTTCATGACAGGTATGGTTTTTCGTTGACCGGTTTGTTCAGCTTACCAAGATACGAACTTTCCCGGAAACCTCTACTGCGCCGGGTCATTTTTTGAAACTCCGGATATACCTATTTAAATAGGTATTAAAATAGGTAATAAAATAGGTATTTAAATACCTATTTTCTTTCGGGACTGCTCACCGAGGTATCCGCCGTGGTGGCGTTTGGCGTAGCCTTCGGCGGTAAAGCCGGTCTTTTTCATGAGCAGCACGACGAGGGTGTCGCCGATGACGGTCATGACGGTGGTGGAGGTGGTGGGGGTGAGACCCAGGGGACATACTTCTTCGGGGTGGCCGGTGGGGATGACCACCTGGGCCAGGGAGGCCAGCTCACCCTGGGGGTTGCCTGTGATGACGATCAGCGGCAGATCGGCATACAACCGGCCGGCGAGCTCGACCAGCTCGAGGATCTCGCGCGTCTTGCCCGAGTTGGAGATGAGCAGCAGCACATCATGCGGCTGGATCACCCCCAGGTCGCCGTGTTGCGCCTCGCTGGGATGCAAAAAGACCGCCGGCGTGCCCGTCGAAGAGAAGGTGGTGGCAATGTTGATGCCGATCTGACCGGCCTTGCCCATGCCGCTGGTGATCACCTTGCCCCCCTCCTGGTGCACACGCCGGTAGATCAGCTCCACCGCCTCCGAATAGTGGGGACCCACGGGGATCGAACGGACCGCCTCGGCCTCTTTGTCCAGGATCTCTCGGATGATCGTTTCCATGATCTTATCGATGGTTGTGTGTTCGCCCGCGAAGGTAATCAAACTTTCGGTAGCCCCGGCCCCATCCCGCTCTTTCTGCGCGAGGTGGTGAAAATATCCTTCCGCAAGCCATTTTTTATATTTTTACGGGAACAAAATTTTCGGTGATGAAAGCATACCGTTTGACCGGCCTGCGGCGCATGGAGTTGCAGGAGGTGGCCGAGCCGCGGATCACCGCGCCGGATGAGGTGCTGATCAGGATGAGGAGCGTGGGGGTGTGTGGATCGGATATCCATTATTACCGTACCGGGCGTATCGGCAGTCAGGTGGTGCGATATCCGTTCACCTTGGGCCATGAAGGTGCCGGCGAGGTGGTGGCTGTGGGGGAGGGGGTCACCCGTGTGCATGTGGGCGACCGGATAGCCATCGACCCGGCGATGCCGTGCGGGGTGTGTGACCAGTGCCTGGCCGGTAGGCCGCACACCTGCCGTAACCTGCGTTTCCTCGGTACCCCCGGTCAGGCGGAGGGATGTCTTTCCGAATACATCGTCCTCCCGGAGGGATCGTGCTATCCCCTTCCCGAAGGGGTCGCATGGGAGGAGGCGGCCTTTGTGGAGCCTCTCTCCATCGGAGTGTATGCCGTGCGCCTCGCCGGCGAGATGCAGGGAAAAACGGTCGCCATCCTGGGTAGCGGCCCCATCGGCATGAGTGTCCTGCTGCCCGCCCGCTCCTATGGGGCAGAAAGGATCTACATGACCGACAAGATCGACGAGCGTCTGGCCCTGGCCCGCCGCAGCGGAGCGGCCTGGACCGGCAACCCGCAGAAAGAGGATGTTGTCAAGGGAATCCTCGAACAGGAACCCTTGGGTGTCGATCGGGTGTTCGAATGCTGCGGACAGCAGGAGGCCGTCGACCAGGCCATCCGCCTCCTCAAACCCGGCGGAACCCTCCTGATCATCGGTATCCCTGAACAGGATACCTGGACCTTTCCCGTCGACGACCTGCGCCACAAAGAGATCACCGTCCGCAATGTCCGCCGCCAGAACGATGCCGTGCAGGAAGCCATCGACCTCGTCGCCGACGGCCGTGTGAAGGTGAAACCCCTCATCACCCACCACTTTCCCTTCGAAAAGGTCCCGGAAGCCTTTGATCTCGTGGAAGGATACCGTGACGGGGTGATGAAAGCGGTGATACAGATGTAGTACGGAGTATGGAGTATGGAGTATGGAGTATGGAGTATCGAGTCAGTGAGTCCCAGCTTTCGCGAGGTGAAACCGAAGCGAAAGATGTAGGACGAACTGACCCTGACCGAAGCCGGAGGCGGAGCGTCAGGGTTACAATAAAGTGCCGGAGTACTTGGAGTGCCTGGAGTACTTGGAGTTGGAAGTATGGGGTATGGAGTATTGAGTCCCAGCTTTCGCGAGGTGAAACCGAAGCGAAAGATGTAGGACGAACTGACCCTGACCGGAGCCGGAGGCGGAGCGTCAGGGTTACAATAAAGTGCCGGAGTACTTGGAGTGCCTGGAGTACTTGGAGTTGGAAGTATGGGGTATGTAGGGAGTGACTAAAGTCAGTGACACCCGCCTCGTGCGAGGCGTAGCCGAAGCAAGAGGCGTTGGTGGAACTGACCCTGACCCGAAGGCGTCAGGGTTAAAAGTTACAAGTGACTAAAATCAATGACACCCGAATTTCGCGAGCGGGAGGCGATGCGAAAGACGATGGTGGAATTGATCCGGACCGCAGCGAAGCGGAGCGTCG
>JAMOUS010000180.1 GCA_027067975.1 Bacteroidales bacterium
CGGAATATCGTCCCTACACGTTGTTTTTCCGATTCCCTGCGGGCACCTCTCGGGGCATCATGCATCAACGGAAAACATGGATCGTACGGGTCAGGGATGAGGAGCAGGACGGTCGTGCCGGCTACGGCGAAGCGGCCCCTCTGCCCGGTCTCAGTCCCGACGACCGTACGGACATGGAAGAGATCCTGGCGATGGCATGCAGTCGCATTGGACATGACAATTTTTCCGTCGAAGAGATCCCCTCCCGTTTCCCGTCGGTACGATTTGCCCTGGAGATGGCCCTGAAAGACCTCCGGCAAGATGGAGATTACATTCTCTTCCCTTCCCCATTCACAAAGGGGAGAGCGTCCATTCCCATCAACGGGTTGATCTGGATGGGTGATCCCTCCTGGATGAAGGACCAGATCCGTCAAAAGGTGGAGGCGGGCTTCCGGGTGATCAAGATCAAGGTGGGAGCATTGCCCCTTGATGAGGAGCTGGCTGTGCTGAAAGATGTCCGTCGGGAATATCGCAGTCTGGACCTTGAGATCCGCCTCGACGCCAACGGTGCGTTCCCTGCCGGCAAGGCGCTGGAGGTCCTCCGGCGTTTTTCCGAATACCACATCCACTCCATCGAGCAGCCCATTGCCCCCGGACAATATGAGACCATGGCCCGTCTGATCGAGGACTCTCCCATCCCGGTGGCCCTGGATGAAGAGCTTATCGGACCGTGGCATGGCAATGAAAAAAAACGACTTCTGGAAATGCTGCATCCTCATTATCTCATCCTGAAGCCCACGCTGCTGGGAGGTTTCCGTGAGACCGAAGAGTGGATCCGCCTGGCCGGAGAGAGAGGGATCGGCTGGTGGATCACCTCCCTACTGGAATCGAACATCGGCCTCAACGCATTGGCGCAGTGGACCTTCACGCTTGGCAACCCGCTCCCCCAGGGTCTCGGCACGGGCATGCTCTATACCCAGAATTTCCGTTCCCCTCTCTACCTCGAAGGGTCCGCATTACATTTCAACCCCGGATTCCAGGGAGAACCCGTCCTCTCATGAGATTCCCGAGATTCGGAACGTTCACCCTTCGGGGCACCACCCGCCCCCTCGCCGAGTGGTTGGAAGTGTGGAAAGGGCTTTCTTCCCCTCCCGTCTGGGAAAGGGAGGTCTATCGTTTCATCGCCACCTTCCTGGCGGAAGAAAAGATTCCCGTAACCACCTCCGGGACGACAGGCACTCCCAGAACGCTGAGGATATCCCGCGAAAAGATGGTCGCCAGTGCAGAGATGACGGTCCAACATCTGGGGCTGAAGAGGGGTGACAGTGCCCTTTTATGTCTTCCCGTCCGGTACATCGCCGGAAAAATGATGATCGTCCGGGCACTCGTGGGGGATTTGGATTTGTGGCCGGTGGCACCGACCACCACCCCTGCGGTGGAACGGCCCTACACCCTGGCCGCCATGACCCCCCACCAGGCGGCCTCCCTGCTCCAATCCCCCGACGGAGAGGAAAAGATCCGCAAAATCGACCATCTGCTGCTGGGCGGCAGCCCCCTCCCCCCCACACTCGAAGGAAAACTCTCCCGACTGGACAATGACATCCGCCACACCTACGGCATGACCGAGACACTCAGTCATGTGGCCATGCGGCACATCACCGGCCCAAACCGTTCCCTTTGGTTCTCTCCCCTGCCAGGAATAAAGATCACCCTCGACAAAGACCAACACCTTGTCATCGAAGCGTCCAAGCTTCATCCGGGCAGGCTCGTCACAAAAGATTTGGCCGAAACCGACCGGGCAGGCCGCTTCCGTATCTTGGGCCGGTCAGACCATGTCATCAATTCCGGAGGGATCAAGATCTTTCCGGAAATGCTTGAAAGGATCCTCTCCCGACATCTTTCGATGCCTTTTTTTCTTGCAGGCATCCCCGATGAGCTATTGGGAGAGAAAGCGGCACTCATCGTGGAGAGCCCGGAGGACACGAGCACCTTGCTCCCGCTTTTTCGCAAAGCGATCGACGAGATCTCTCACCCTCTCCACCGCCCCAAAGAGATCATCCTCCTCCCCCAATTCATCCGGACCCCCTCCGGCAAGATCCGGCGTAAGGAAACCCTTCTGAAAGCCTTGTCAACAGGAGAAAGGCTCCCGGCATAGGGAAATGTTCCTTGCCATTGTGCCACTTTTTTCTTAATTTTGATAGCTTTTTAAGAACCGAGAAATGCAGGAGAGGGAGTTATGAACCTAATGATCAAGAAGGAAAAAAGGAAAGAAGGAAATGAACTGTTCAACAAACTCAATTATCTGAGAAAATTATATCCCGGTGGCCGTTATCAGGATTTTGAGGCCGGCATTCGCCGCCATGCGATGGAGGTCCTGAAGGAGAATCCCGATGCTGTGGCCTATTACCGTCATGAGAAGAAAGGAAGGATCTGTTACGAACATCTTCGCTGGTGTGACCTGGCTGCCATTCGGCTATTGGATTATGCGGATCATGCGGGTCTTGCGCTGAAAGATCCCAACCGTCACGGAAAGCCGATCGTCTCTGATCCGTTGCGCCTGCTATGGCAGGGGCTGTTCGGGGAATACCCGCTGCATCCCGATCTGGTTGAAGATTTCTATCATCTTTTCCGTCAGTTGGAACAGCGTGACCGGATGCCCAGGCCCTCGCGGCGCCAGGTGCAGGAATGGATGGAACGGCATCCCTCCGGTCTGGATGCAGAGGTGATCCGCCGGCGTGAAGAGAACCGCGACAGGATACTCCGGTGGCTCATCCGCCGTATCGACGAAGGGAAGATCCGTGACAAGAAATATTTCTTCACCACAGAAAAAAGCGAGGAAGAGAAGCTGATCACCGCCCGCCGTTGGTGGAAAGAACGGCTCTTTCACCTACGTTTTGCCATTCGTGACCCCGAACATCTGAAGGAGGTCATGGGCGACTCGCTGCCGGAGAGCACCATGCAAGTTTTACGCCAGGCCCGTGAAAAAGGAATCCCTTTTTTCATCAACCCCTATTACCTTTCCTTGCTCAACTTTGACAACGATCCTTCCGATCTGCCCATACGGCATTACATCCTGTACTCCCGCCAGTTGGTGGATGAGTTCGGCACCATCTCAGCCTGGGAAAAAGAGGATGAAGTAGAACCGGGAAAGCCCAATGCCGCGGGATGGTTGTTGCCTCCCTACGACAGCATCCATCGTCGCTATCCGGAAGTGGCGATTATCATTCCCGACAGCATGGGACGTGCCTGTGGAGGATTGTGTTCGGTATGCCAGCGGATGTATGATTTCCAGCGGGGACATCTGGGTTTCGACCTGGAAAACCTGCATACACGGCGCAAGTGGCCGGAAAAGATGAAAGGGTTGATGGAATACTTTCGCAGCGACAAACAATTGCGCGACATTCTCATTACCGGGGGGGATGCTCTGATGAGTTCGGACAAATCGCTGGAAGACATCCTGGAGGCGGTTTATCGGATGGCCTTGGCCAAGCAGCAAGACAATCGCATCCGGCCCAATGGCAGGAAATATGCCGAGATGGTGCGGGTGCGTCTGGGCACGCGTCTGCCGGCGTATCTTCCGCAACGCGTCACCCCCAAGCTGGTGACACTCTTGCGCAATTTCCGTGACAAGGCCCGGAGCGCCGGCATACGACAGTTCATCATCCAAACCCATTTCGAGAGCGCCATGGAAGTGACTCCCGAGGCACGCAAAGCCATCGCCATGCTGCTTTCGAGCGGGTGGACCGTCACCAACCAGCTGGTCTTCACCGCCGCCGCCTCACGCCGCGGCCATGCGGCCCGCCTGCGACAGGTGTTGAACGACATAGGGGTCCTCACCTATTATACCTTCTCGGTGAAGGGTTTCATGGAGAACCAGTCCAATTTCGCCACAAACGCCCGGGCGGTCCAGGAGATGATGGAAGAAAAGCGCATCGGCCGGATCTCCCGCAACGCCTCCCGCACCATCGCATCGTTCCCCGAACATCCCGAAATGACAAAGGAAAACATCGACGCCCTGCGAAAAGAGGAAAAAGTACCCTTCCTGGCCACCGACCGCACGGTGATGAACCTCCCCGGCGTGGGCAAGAGCCTCACCTTCCGCGTTATCGGCATCACCGATGACGGCCGACGCATCCTGGAGTTCGACCATGACAAGACCCGCAACCACAGTCCCATCATCGAAAAGATGGGAAAAATCCGGATCATCGAGTCGAAAAGCATCGCCGCCTACCTGCGCCAGCTGAAAGAAATGGGCGAAGATACAAACGAATACATGGACATCTTCGGATATTCGAGCGGAGAGACCGAACGACGGGAACCCCTATACGAATACCCTTCCTATCCTTTTTCCGTCACCCGGGAAATCAACCACCTGCAGTTGTAAAAAAGAGAGGAGTGTTTGAAGTACTTCGAGTACTTCGAGTACTTAAAGTGCCTAAAGTTGCAAGTTACAAGTGCCTAAAGTCAGTGATACCCGGTTCAATGAGACTACGATTCCGCGAAGCTTTGCTGAAGCGGAATCCGCTGGTGGAACCTGTCCCGACACAGAGTCGTCGGGGCTGACCCTGACCGACGCCGCAGGCGGAGCGTCAGGATTGCAATAGTGCCTGATGTGCCTGGAGTACTTCGAGTACTTCGAGTACTTCGAGTACTTCGAGTACTTCGAGTGCCTTGAGTACTTGGAGTTCGGAGTATAGAGTATCGAATGAGTTCACTTTTGCCTTTTGCCTTAACCCTTTTTCCTTCTTTTGTCTTTTTCCTTTTGTCTTTTATCTTAATTCCCGTCGTTCTCCGTAGACATACCATCCTTTGAAGATCACATTCCCATCTTCATCCCAGATGGTTTTGGGACCATGTTCCATGTCTTCGTGGAACGTCACCTCCATGCGCGGCTGTCCGCCAGGGAAATATTTCCGCTGGATACCATGCAGTTTGTCTTCATGGTAGTACCCGCGGATCTTGAGGCTTCCGTCGCGGTACCATACAAGCATCACCCCCTCACGCAGCCCCCATTCCATGTTCACTTCCGAACGTTTCACCCCGTTATCATACCACATGGTCAGTTTTCCGTGTTTATTTCCCCGGAAGAAATGCGCTTCGACGATCTGCACCCCCTCCTCGTTGTACATACGGACCACCCCGTGGCGGCGCCCCTCCTCCACTTCCACCTCTTCACCGATCACTCCGTTCGGATGTCTGGTATAATAGGTCCCGGTAAACCGTTCACCCGATCGCACCAGACAGATATAACCATCGATGACATCCAACTCGTCGGTTGAAACATACGGTCTCTTTTCTTTCTTTCCAGAATTTCCTTCCATTTCCACTCCTCTAATAGATCCGTCTCTTTCTCAATAGGTTATATCTTTATTACACACTATAACTTAAATCAATTTTAAATTGCAAGATATGTTTAAAAATATAAATTTGGATGTAAAAGCGTTGCTATATTTGCAACGATTTTAAACGAGTGATCATTTTAATCTCTGACATCATGGATATTTCGATCAATTATCTGGGCATGAAGATCTCTTCACCGGTGATCGCCGGCAGTTGCAGCATCACGGGTAACGTTCAAAACATCAAAAAGATCGAACAGGCCGGCGCCGGAGCGGTGGTACTGAAATCGATCTTTGAGGAGGAGATCTATCACGAATACCAGAACATCCTCTCGCAGGAGGGTCATCTGTTTCCGGAAGAATTGGATGAGTATCTTGATTATTATGATTACAAGATCAAGGAAGACAATATAAAAAGGTATATTGAGCTGATCCGCAATGCAAAGAATGAGGTTGGCATTCCGGTGGTGGCAAGCATCAACTGTGCCCTTTCGGAAGAGTGGATCTTTTTCGCCAAGAAAGTGGAAGAGGCCGGTGCAGATGCATTGGAGCTCAACCTTTTCGTGATGCCTTCGGATCCGGAGAAAGAATGCACCGACATTGAGGGCGTGTACTTGGACATTGCCCGGAAGGTAACCTCCACGGTGAAGATCCCTGTGGCCATCAAGATGAGTTATCATTTTTCCAACCTGGGAGGTTTCGTAAAGAAGATCTCTTCCACGGATGTGAAGGGAGTGGTCTTGTTCAACCGGTTCTTCCATCCCGATTTCGACATTGACAATTTCACGGTAAAGCCCACGAATGTTCTGAGCACGCCCTCTGATCTGGCGGTCACGCTGCGTTGGGTATCCTTGTTATCAGGGCGGCTCGATTCCGATCTGATCGCCTCGACGGGGGTTCACAGCCCGGAAGCATTGATCAAGCTGTTGTTGGCAGGGGCCGATGCCGTACAGGTCGCTTCCGCCCTTTATACGGAAGGGATCGGCTTCATCAGCCAGCTCAACGACGGGTTGAAAAGCTGGATGGAACGGCATGCCTTCAACAACATCGACGATTTCAAGGGCAAGATGAGCCAGGCCAACAGTCCCAACCCTGCCCTTTACGAAAGGGTGCAGTTCATGAAATATTTCGGTGACAAGAGTTACGATCTCGATTAACCACCAATCTTACATATCACCATGGAAAAGAGCTCTTCGGGCGGGAAAGTGACCCGCTTTTTGTTCACGTGGTTCCTGCTGTTCGTGGTCTGGCTCATGTTCACCAGCACATTCGCCACGCAGGAGGTGATCACCGGAGCGGCCGTCTCCTGGCTCATCGCCATTCCCACAAACCGTTTTTTCACCAACGTACGGCTTCACCATTTCAGTCCGCTCACCCTGTTCTACATTGTGGAATACCTTTTCATCTTTTTATGGGCATTGCTGGTGGCCAACCTGGATGTGGCACGCCGTGTGATCTCCCCCACCCTACCGATCAACCCTGGAATCGTGAAGTTCAAGACGTCGCTGACTTCCGATTTCGCCAAGATGATCCTGGCCAACTCGATCACCCTCACCCCGGGGACCCTCAGTGTGGACATTATCGACGACACTTTTTACATTCACTGGATCGACGTCAAGTCGCTCGAGCCGGAAGAGTGCCGACAGGAAATAGCCGGCAAGTTTGAGAAAGTTTTACTTAAGATCTTCTGACATGCTGCAAATCATCATTTACATCACGCTGGGATTTATGCTCTTCGGAATCATCTTTTCCACCCTGCGCTTTATTAAAGGTCCTACGGCGGCCGACCGTACGGTGGCGTTGGACACGCTGACCACCATCTCGGTAGCGTTGCTGGTGATGATCTCTTACATCTCGCACCGTTTCATCTATGTCGACATTGCCCTGGTGTACGGTGTGTTGGGCTTCATTGGAGTTTTGGTCATTGCAAGATATCTGGAGGGTGCGCTATGAACGAACTGCTCACATACGCCGGAATGGTACTGATGCTGATCGGCGGCATCTTTCTCTTCCTGGGAGGACTGGGCATCTTTCGCATGCCGGACACCTACAACCGTCTGCAGGCAGGTACCAAGGCCACCACGCTGGGGGGGATGAGCGTCATCCTGAGCATCGGTCTGCTGGAGCCTTCATGGTTTGTCAAGACGCTGGTGCTGGTGATCTTCATCGCCCTGTCGAACCCCATCAGCTCGCATGCACTGGCACGTGCCAACTACAAACGGGGCAACCGTCCCTACCTCAAAGGTGGAAGTGAATACGACCAATACAAAGAGGTGTACGATCCCCAAGAGAAACCCGACAAAGAGGAGGAAAAAGCATGATCTACTATCTCATATTCATCCTGTTCCTGCTGCTCCTGATGATCGGAGCGGCCGTATATTCGGTATGGCAAAAGGACCTGCTGTATGCGGTCATCGGCACCGGCCTGATCAGCCTGGTCCTGTCGATCCTCTTCCTGCTGCTGCAAGCACCCGACGTAGCCCTTACCGAGGCAGCCATCGGCGTGGCCCTCACCACCATCGTCTTCATTATCACCATC
>JAMOUS010000181.1 GCA_027067975.1 Bacteroidales bacterium
ACCCTCCCCGCCGGTGTCGACACCGGCCGGCTGGCGGCATGGCTACGGGAAGCCTTCGACACCCCCGGCACTCCGCCCGTAATGAAAACGCTCGCCGTGGTGGCGGTCTGGAAAGACACCCTCCTCGCCGAGGCCTATGCCCCCGGCATCTCACGCGAGACCCCCCTCCTGGGCTGGTCGATGACCAAAAGCCTCCTCAACGCGCTGGTAGGCCTGCGCTGCGGCGAGGGCAAGCTCTCCCTCACCGCCCCCGCCCCCGTCCCGCAATGGCAGCATGACCCACGCCACCGCATCACCCTCGACCCCCTCATGCACATGACCAGCGGTCTCGCCTGGGTGGAAGACTACTTCGACAACTCCGACGTCACCCGCATGCTCTACGCCAAAGGCGACATGTACGCCTATGCCGCCAGCCGGCCGGCGGCCATGCCGCCCGACTCAGTGTGGTACTACTCCTCCGGCACCACGAACATCCTCTCCGGCATCGTTCGCCATACCTTCCCCTCCGACGAAGCATATTATCGCTACCCCTACCGTCATCTATTCTACCGTACCGGCATGCTGCACACCCTTCTCGAAGCCGACGCTGCCGGCACCTTCGTCGCCTCCTCCTACAGCTACGCCACCGCCCGCGACTGGGCACGCTTCGGCCTCCTCTACCTCCATGACGGGATCTTTTGCGGCGACACGATCCTCCCGCCCGGATGGGTGGCCTACACCCGGCAAGAGGCACCGCACTCCGGCGGAGCCTATGGCGCCCAGTGGTGGCTCAACAAAGACGGAGGACTGCCTCACGTGTCCCGGGACGCTTTCTTCTGTGACGGCTTCCAGGGCCAGCGCGTCTTTGTCATCCCCTCTCGGCAGCTGGTGGTGGTTCGTCTGGGCTGGTCGATGAAAAACTTCGACATGGACCGCTTCGTGGCAGGTATCCTCGCCATCTTGCCCCAATAGAGTTATTCCCCACCCCCGAAAAGACGGCGCATGGCATCGCGGATCTTTTTCCGCCGCTCCTCCCTGCGCTTTTCCCGTTCCTCTTTCTGGACCTTACGGAGCGAATCGTCCCGCACCTTCCTGCCGAAAAGCCGCTCGAAGAGGTTTCTTTCCGGCTTCTCGGCATAATAGTCGGCACAGTCGAAACGGTGCGTCATTTCCGGTGAGAGGGGAGGGAAAGTACCTTCTATCCATCTTTTCGCAGCAGCATGCCGGGAGCTTTCTTTGACAAAACGTGCGAACACGGGCAGGGCCGTATGGGATCCCTGGCCCAGGGTGAGGGTGCGGAAATGCACTTCAGGGCTCTCGGCCCCCACCCACGTAGCCGTGACCAGTCGGGGCAACAGCCCCATGAACCAACCGTCGGCATGGGCTTGCGTAGTACCGGTCTTTCCTGCAAGGTCAAAAGGCAGATGATACACCTCCCGCAGGCTCCGGGCCGTGCCGGAGTCGACCACCTCTTTCAGCATGTACAGCATTGTCAGGGCGGTCTCCTCCTCCAGCACCTTCTCGCCTGTGCCGGGGAGGTGTTCATACACCACACGGCCCTGCCGGTCGGTGATCCGCGTCACCATAAACGGCGCAACCCGCCTGCCGCCGTTGAGGAAAGGGGCATAGGCCGTGGCCATCTCCAGCGGCGACACCTCGACCGCCCCCAGAGCAATGGCCGGCACCGCAGGGATCTCCGAAGTGACGCCCAGCCGCCGGGCCAGGGCCACCACCGCAGGCACGCCCGTACGGGCGATGAGGGACGCCGTCACCGTATTGACCGAGTGGGCCAGAGCCCCCTTCAGGGAATAGTATCCGCCATATACCCCGTCGGCATTGGCCGGCGACCAGCCTCCGAGACGGGGATCGCTCACCCGCTCGTTCGGCAACAGGTCACACGGTTTCATCTCCTCCTCCAATGCCGTAGCATACACAAAAGGCTTGAAGGTGGAACCCGCCTGGCGGCGCGCCGTGACATGGTCATACTGCCAGCGGCCGTGGTCGATCCCTCCCACCCAGGCCAACACGCGCCCATCACGGGGGTCGAGGGCCACAAAGGCAGCATGCAGGGTCATGATGCTGCGCCAGAGGCTGTCAAGAGGGGTATAGCTATCTCCTTCCGCGTCACGTACCGGCCGGCGGAATGCTTTCAGGATCTCCTTTTCCCCGAGACCCTGGCCTTTCAGGGAACGGTAGCGGGGGGAGGTCCGCAAGGCCATGAGAAAGAACGGCGAGTCTTCGTCGCCGGGGTGGTGCCCCTGCCAGTGCCGGTCGAACTCCCGCTGCAGACGGATCATATGCTCTTTCACCGCCCTCCGGGCCGCCATTTGAAGACCGGCATCCAAGGTGGTTTCGATCCGCAGGCCACTGGTGAGGAGGTCGAGGGTGTCGCCGCCATTTTCCAGCAAGATCGCTTCGACCGCCTTTCGCAAGTGATCCAAAAAATATGGCGCCGGCCCACTGCCGGGATCGATACGGCTGTAGTGCAGTTGTAAAGAGGTCGACTGCCACCTCTTCACCTCCCCGGGTGAGAGGAAACCGTGTTGTCCCATGCGGCGCAACACCACATTGCGGCGACGGAGGGATCTCTCGGGATGAAGACGGGGGTTGTAGGCAGTGTTGGCCGCCAGCATCCCCACGAGCGTGGCTGCCTCGGCAGGGTTGAGATCCCTGGCATGCTTACTGAAGAATCGCTTGGCAGCCGTCTCTATGCCATAGATATCTTCGCCGAAAGGCACGGTATTGAGATAAAGCAGCAGGATCGCCTCCTTGTCATACACCTTCTCCAGCCGGGCGGCAATGATCGCCTCTTTCACCTTGCTCACCAGCAATGATCCCCATCCTTTTCCATGACGGGGATAGAGGTTCCGCGCCAGCTGCTCACTGAGCGTGCTGCCCCCTCCCTGCCGTCGCTCCCCCAGCAGGATCGTCTTCACCAATACCCGTCCCAGGCTCACATAGTCGATGCCATGATGCTCAAAAAAACGGGCATCCTCAGTGGCCACCAACGCATGAAGGACATGCGGCGAGACCTCCCGGTTCCCTACCGTCAGACGGTTCTCCAGGAAATACCTGCCCAGCAGCTTGCCATCCGCAGAATATACTTCTGAGGCGGTGTTCTGACGGATCGCGGCCAACTCCTCCCGCGAAGGAAGTGCGCCAAAGACACCTGCCCACACCAGAAAAACGAAAAAGGCAAACATCACTGCCGCCGTCAGGAGCATCCCCCCCAGGAAGACAAACACCCCGGACCACCCTCTCCTTCCCTTTTTCTTGCGTCTCTTCATCATTCTTCGGCTCTCCGAACAAAGAAAACATCTTTTTTGGGTAATTATTGTTAATTTTAATCGTTATTCATTCAATTCAACCGGACAACGACATATCGCCATGAAAAAGATCATCCAGGCCCTTTCGGTATCTTTTGCCGTGTTCTTTTTTTCATCTTCCCAGCTCCAAGGCCAGTCGCGAATGTCGCAGGTGATGGACACGGCCACACTGCAACAACAGTTTGACTACATCCAGAAAAAGACCAAGATCTACGACCGTTTCCGGGCGATCCGGGAGGATTATTTTCAGAAAGTGAAGGGCAATGCCCTGGATTCGCTGAACCAGGCGCAGCAAACCATCGTCTTTTTAAAGGGACAGATCGACCAGTTGGAGGAAAAGATCGACTCGTTGGAGCATGCATTGACTTCCACCCAGCAGCAGCTCGAAGAGGTGACCCGGACAAAGAATTCGCTGCTGTTCCTGGGGATGCGAATGAACAAAACAGCGTATAACGCACTGATGTGGAGCCTGGTGATCGCACTGGCCGCCCTCCTTGTGATCCTCCTGCTCATGTACAAACGGGCTTATGCGGTGACCGCCCGGACGAAAAAGGAATTGCAAGAACTACAGGAAGAGTTTGAGAATTACCGGAAAAGCACGCGCGAACGCATCGAGAAGATGACCATCGCACACCATCGTGAGATCCAGAAGCTTAAGGGGAAACAGTAATTCTTCCGCTACACCACCGTCCAACGTCCTCCATGGTAGAGGATGTGTTCGGGAGCAGGGTCGAAGATACCCTTGTGATATTCGACCGCCACGGGAAGGTAAGTCAACAAATCCTCCTTGCCCGGAGGAACACTCCCTTTTGTGACGAACAGGAAGAGTCCCGGCTCGACGAGGCGGCGCAGACCTCCCGATTCGCAGACGAGCGGGCCGGGCGGGAGCAGCGGCAGCAGGGCCCGGAAAGCTTCCGCAAGCGCCTCTTCATCCGCCATTACAAAAAAGACCGGCCGTGCACCGGCCGCATACATCCTCCCGCTGTCCTTGGACGAAGCCTGTTCTTCCCGGAAGATGACGAATCCGGCACCGTCCGCCACCAGGGTACCTCCGGCATCGGCATGCCAATGGGGAGAGATCTTGACACCCGTCACCCCCCCTTGCGGCGCCAGCCGCTCAATGATACGGCATGCCAGGGTGGTCTTCCCCACATCCCTCTCCGTCCCGGCAATAAGGAGCATCTGCGGGAACACCTGCGGAACCGTGGGAACCCAACCTGCCATGATCCACAACCCTATAACAAAAAAGGCCGGTCAAACCAGCCTCCTTCGCGGTGGTGCCACCTGGAATCGAACCAGGGACACCAGGATTTTCAGTCCTGTGCTCTACCTACTGAGCTATGGCACCTCCATTCTTTCTTCGGGGTGGCAAAACTATATCAAAAATATTTTTTTTCAAAATATCTTTTCAAGAAAACCCTGCACCGCCTACCCCCGGAATAGCCCGTCTGAAAGAATCGTTTCCGTCCCAAGCGTGCATAACCTGGCGGATTTCGTAACTTTGCCGGCAAAAGGGAAACGAATGGAATTCGTGCGTCATGAGCTGAAGAACGGCATCCGCCTGGTGCATGTCCCGCTGCCGTCGGAGGTGGCATACTGCGGCCTGCTGTTCAATACCGGCTCGCGGGATGAAGAGGACACGGAAGAAGGACTGGCACACTTTATCGAACATGCCGTGTTCAAAGGCACCCGCAAGCGCAAAGCCTGGCATATCCTCAGCCGTCTCGAGGATGTGGGCGGTGAGCTCAATGCCTACACCACCAAGGAAGAGACCTTCCTTTATGCTTCCTTCCTGAAAGAAGATTTTGAGCGGGCCGCCGAGCTGCTCGCCGACATCGCCTTCGCCCCTGTATTCCCTGAAAAAGAGCTGGAACGGGAAAAAGAGGTGGTGCTCGAGGAGATCAACTCCTACCTCGACAGTCCGGGAGAATTGATCTACGACGAGTTCGAGAACATGATCTTCCCCGAGCAGCCGCTGGGACGTTTTATCTTGGGACGACCCGATCAGGTACGGAAGATCACCCGCGAGAAGGTGTTCCGGTTTTACGGCCGCAACTATTTCACCGACGAGGTGGTCTTCTGCTCGGCAGGCAACATTCCCGGACGCAAGGTGGTCCAGGTGTTCGAAAAACATTTTGCACCCATACCGTCCCATCCCCGTGACCGGCAGCGTCACACTTCGGCAAGATATGTCCGGCAGGAACAACGGATCCGGAAACACACCTATCAAAGCCATTGCGTCGTTGGCAGCCGGGGTTACAGTCTTACCGATCCCCGCCGCACGGGACTTTACCTCTTGAACAATATCCTGGGCGGACAGGGGATGAACTCCCGCCTCAACATCACCCTCCGCGAAAAACGCGGACTGGCATACACCGTCGAATCGTCTTACACACCCTACCAGGACACGGGTGTCTTTTCGATCTATTTCGGTACCGAACGGAACGACCTGGAGAAAAGCCTCGAACTGGTATTCAAAGAGATCAAGAAGCTGCGGGAAAGGCGTCTGGGGCCGCTGCAGCTGAGTCGCGCCCGCAAACAACTGGCCGGCCAGCTCACACGTTCGCTGGAGAATCCCGAGAACCTGCTTGCCACCCTCGGCAGAAACCTGCTCGTCTACGGAAAGACTTATACGACGCAGGAGATGATGGAGGCGGTCTATCGTATCACCGCCGAAGAGCTGCTCGAGATCGCCAATGAGATCCTCGACCCCTCCGTCCTCTCCGTACTCATCTATGAGAACGAAGCATGAGAAACGATCCCCGTCTGGAAGCATATTTCGAACATTTCAGCACCCCATTGCCCGAGGTACTGCTGGAGGTGGAACGTCTCACACACTTGCGGACCGTATGGCCTTCGATGATGTCGAGCCGTACCCAGTTACGCCTGCTGGCCGCCGTGAGCCGGATGATCGCCCCCCACCGCATCCTCGAGATCGGCACCTTCACCGGCGCTTCGGCCATCGCCATGGCTACAGGACTGACCGGGAAGGGGGAACTGGTGACCCTGGAGTCGAACGACGAATATGAACCGCTCCTCCGGAACATCTTTGAAAAAGCAGGCATCACCCGGCAAGTCCATCTCATCATCGGGAAGGCACTGGAGGTGCTGCCCTTACTGAAAGGCCCTTTCGATCTTGTCTTCATCGATGCCGATAAAAGGGAATATCCGGAATATCTCGACCGGGTTGTTCCCCTCACAAGGGAGGGCGGATGGATCCTTGCCGACAATGTCCTGTGGGACGGGAAAGTCCTGAAAGATCCGGAAAAAATGGATGCGGAGACACGCGCGATCCACCTCTTCAACCGGAAAGTGACCGATGACCCGCAGCTGGAAAACTTTATCCTACCCGTTCGTGACGGGATCATGTTCATCCGGAAAAAATGACACTCTTCCCGGCTGCTGCAGGGCCCTCTGAACGATACGGAAAAACAAAAAAGAGGGGAAGGCCACGCCCTCCCCTCCGCCAACGGTTGAGCGTATGCGACCTACTATTCCTGATTCTGGTTCAACCCTTCCAACTCCCCGGTGATCTCCTTGATACGTATCGAGTTGAGCTCCTTGGACACAGTGGTCAGGTTCATCATGATCGTCTTGAACTCCGGATAGTTGCTGTACTTCTGTTTCATCACGTACATGATCTTCAGTACGGAGTTCTGAAGGTTTTCCGAAGTCTCGAATTGCTTAAGGTCTTTGAAATCTTCCTTTTCCATCGGTCGATATTTTTTTTAAAATTACAAACTTTTCACAAAACTTTAAAATCTTCCCTCACTCCCCTCTTTCTTCGGTGGCACAGTATTTGAACCTCCTTAAAAAAACGAGGGACATGAAATCTTTCATCATCGTACTTCTTATCGGGCTCCTTTGCTGTGCAGGGAGTGCAGATGCCGCGGTGCATTTTACAAATAACATGCCACAAGAGCAGACTGACACGGTCTATTACATTCCCGGCGTGATGAAGGAGACTGCCCGTCTTTACAAAGACAAGGACAATGCCGCCTCGGTGCTCTTGTATATCCCGGCCGATTCGTCGGTAATGATCCTGGATACGGCAGGAGATTATTTTCTGGTTCATTATGGAGATCTCGATGGCTTTGTCAGGCAAGAGCGGGTGAAACAACACGAAGAGATCCTTTGGGAGCTGACCACTCCTCCGGAGGAGATGGAACATCCCTCCCCCAAAAACCGTCATGACCTGTTGATCGCCAAGTATGGCCGGGAAAACGGGAAAAAGATCTACGAACATTTCATCTGGAAAGGGATGACCTCCGAGATGGTGTTGGACAGTTGGGGGAAACCGCGTGTGATCAACCATTACGAACAAGCCCGGGGATACCGTGAGGAATGGATCTATCCCAAACACATCCTCATCTTCTCCAACGGGATCCTAACCGGCTGGGTGAAGCGTTAGCAGGCAGAACCTCCCTCACGATTTTTTGTTAATTTTGCATCCGCCCGAAAGAGGAACGTTCTCTGACCGTTTGAAAGATCCTCATTTTATCCGGATGGCAGGACCGAGCGAAGAGTGAGGGTCCGGTGGACCCTCACCGCGAGGGGCCGGGCTGCAGGGGGGACAATTCCGCCATCCGGAGAAGTTTAGACAAAACATTTTCTTATGACAAACAGTCTGAAAGACATGGATAAAACAATATAAAGAGAACCAGCCCGGATGGCGGAATTGGTAGACGCGCTGGACTTAAAATCCAGTGGTCATTTTGACCGTGCGGGTTCAAGTCCCGCTCCGGGTACAAAAATTGGCGCAAAAATCTTTTTTGATTCCTGGAAAAATCTTATTTTTGCACCACCAAAAGCGGAAATAGCTCAGTTGGTAGAGCACGACCTTGCCAAGGTCGGGGCCGCGGGTTCGAGTCCCGTTTTCCGCTCTAAAGAGAGGACCCCGCGGGGTCCTTTTTTTATGGACAAATATTTTGTCTATATCCTGCGTTCCGAAAAATCCAACAGGTTCT
>JAMOUS010000182.1 GCA_027067975.1 Bacteroidales bacterium
TTTCATACCTTATATATATACAAATTCTTCCTCGCCCCCGCTGTCTTTAAAACGGACAAAAACATAGAGAATTAGCATTTATTAACAGTTTCATTTTGGGGCTCATGGCGGAATGTTTTATTTTCGCAAGCATCAATCCCATCCGCATTGGAAAAGATACTGGTCGTCATACCTACTTACAACGAACGGGAGAACATCGCCCGGATGATCCCGGCCATCCGGGAACACCTGCCCGGTGCCCATGTAATGATCGTCGACGACCACTCCCCCGACGGCACTGCCGGCCTGGTCAAGGAATTGCAGAAAGAGGATCCTTCCCTCTTCCTCATCGAAAGGGAGGGGAAACTGGGCTTGGGCACGGCATACATCGCCGCTTTTCGCTGGGCACTGGAACGGGACTACGAGTATATTTTCGAGATGGATGCCGATTTTTCCCACAATCCGGCCGACCTGCCCCGTCTGTTGGAAGCCTGCCAAAATGGCACCGACCTGGCCATCGGCTCCCGTTACGTCACGGGCGTGAATGTGGTGAACTGGCCCCTGGGCCGCATCTTCATCTCCATGGGTGCTTCCATCTATGTCCGTCTCATCACCGGCCTCCCCGTCCGTGACACTACCGCCGGCTTCGTATGCTACCGCCGGAAGGTGCTCGAGACCATCCGGCTCGACCGAATCAAATCGAAAGGATACGGCTTCCAGATCGAAATGAAGTTCTGGGCCTGGAAAAACGGTTTCCGCCTGAAAGAGATCCCCATCATCTTCAAGGACCGTCAGATCGGCAGTTCGAAGATGAGCGGCGGGATCTTCAACGAGGCTTTCTGGTCGGTGATCCGTATCCGGTACAACAGCATCTTCAACAAGAAGGAATATCTGAAAGGTCCTGCACGATGAGCAAGATCCTGATCCGCGACGCCACGGTCGTCAATGAAGGACGCTCTTTTACCGGTTCGGTCTTGGTGGAAGACGAACGGATCGCAATGGTGGTCCAAGGCGACCGTCCCGTAGCTGCCGCTGCCGACCGGGTGATCGAGGCGGCTGGGAGGTGGTTGTTGCCGGGCGTCATCGACGAGCATGTGCATTTTCGCGATCCCGGCTTCCCGCGGAAGGCCGATTTTGCCAGCGAGTCGGCCGCGGCCGTGGCCGGGGGCGTCACCAGCGTGATGGACATGCCCAACACCTCACCCCAGACGGTCACCCTCGAACGGGTGGAAGAGAAGTTCCGCATGGCCGCTGTCAAAAGCCTGGTAAACCATGCCTTCTGGCTGGGAGCCACCGCCGACAACCTCGCAGAGGTCGAACGGGCCGACCCCGCCCGCATCTGCGGCATCAAGGTGTTCATGGGCTCTTCCACCGGCAACATGCTGCTCGACGATGAAAAGGCCTTGGCACGGGTTTTCGCCAAAGCCCCTGTCCTGGTGGGGGTACACGCCGAAGACGACGCTATCATCCGGGAGAACCGGAAAAAATACGAAGAGCAGTTCGGCATCAACATCCCCTTCCCCCTGCACCCCGAGATCCGGACGCGGGAAGCCTGCTACCGTGCAACAACCAAAGCCATCGAGGTGGCCCGTATCCACGGCACACGCCTTCACCTGCTGCATCTCTCCACCGCCGACGAGACGGAACTGTTGGACAAAGACCCCCCCCTCTCCCGAAAACGCATCACCGCCGAGGTGTGTATCCCGCATCTCTGGTTCACCGAGGACGATTATTACCGTCTGGGAAGCCGCATCAAGGTCAATCCCGCCATCAAAAGTGACACCGACCGGGAAGCCTTGCGGCAAGCCCTGGCAGACGATCGTCTCGACACCGTGGCCACCGACCATGCCCCCCACACCCTCGACGAAAAGATCAAACCCTACCTCCACGCTCCCTCAGGCATGCCGTCGATCCAGCATTCGCTGCCCGTAATGCTTGAGCTGGTCCGAGAGAACATTCTCCTCCCGGAGAAGGTGGTGGAGAAAATGTGTCACAATCCCGCCACAATTTTCGGCATCAAAGAGAGAGGATTCATCCGCGAGGGATACTTTGCCGACCTGGTGCTGGTCGATCCTCACTCTCCCTGGGAAGTGGGACCTGACAACATCCTTTACAAATGCGGCT
>JAMOUS010000183.1 GCA_027067975.1 Bacteroidales bacterium
GCTTTTCTTTCGGCCAACAAACTCCGTCTTGAACTTGACAAGACCAAGGGATCACTGGCGGCAAAAGTGGTATCCATCTTCTCAGAGAACCCCGGCCGCTACATTGTGACGATGCTTATCGGCAACAACACCGCCCTGGTGATCTACGGGATCTTCATGGCAGAGGTGCTGGAACCGGTCCTGGGACGTTTCGTGCATGCCGAGACGTGGATCCTCATCCTGCAAACGATCATCTCCACACTCGTGATCCTGATCCTGGCCGAATTCATTCCCAAGGCTCTTTTTCATTCCCTCCCCAATACTTTTCTCAACCTCTTTGCCCTTCCCGTCGCCTTCTTTTATTACCTTTTCTACCCGGTGGCTCAGCTCACCATCCTCCTCTC
Organism: Bacteroidales bacterium; assembly: GCA_027067975.1. Classification (GTDB taxonomy): domain Bacteria; phylum Bacteroidota; class Bacteroidia; order Bacteroidales; family VadinHA17; genus DRPN01. The sequence goes on from JAMOUS010000183.1 coordinate 384, forward strand.
CAATGCTCTTTTACGCATCTTCTTCAAGGTGAAAGACCCTCACAAACCCATCAACCAGGTCTTTGGGAAGGCCGACCTGGAACGTCTCCTGGACGAAAGCCAGGAAACCATCAGTGAAGAAGAGGAACATAATATCCGTATCTTCCAGAACGCTCTCGACTTTTCAAACGTCAAACTGCGGGAATGCCTTGTTCCCCGTACCGAGTTGGTGGCTCTGGACAAAAGCGCTTCGTTCGAAGAGATCCGCAACACTTTCATTGAGACGGGCCTCTCAAAACTGCTCATCTATGACGGCAACATCGACAACATCATCGGCTATGTGAAGATCAAGGACTTCTTCACCGACCCCAAAAGCCTTGACGAGGTGCTTCAACCCATCCTGATCGTTCCCGAAACCATGCCTGCCAACAAGCTGCTCTCCCTGTTTGTGGAAGAGAAGAAAAACATCGCGCTGGTGGTGGACGAGTTCGGAGGCACCGCCGGCATCGTCACCATCGAGGACATCCTTGAGGAGATCTTCGGAGAGATCGAGGACGAACACGACAGCAGCGAGCTGATGGAAAAGGAACTGGCCCCAGGGGAATACCTCTTCTCAGGCAGGCTCGAGGTCGACTACCTCAACGAAAAATACGGTCTCGGCATCCCTGAAAAAGACGATTACGAAACCCTCGCAGGTTTTATCCTGTTCCACCACGAAAGTCTTCCGAAGCCCAACCAACGGATCATCATCAAACCCTTCGAGATCCACATCATCAAGACCTCGGAAACCCGTGTCGAACTTGTCCGCCTGAAAAAGATCGAGAAAGAGGAGTGACTATCGGGCAAATTTTTATATTTGCAGCCTGTAATTTTGGGCGTTTATCTTTTTTAAACATTGATACATGGCAACACTACAAAAGATCAGAGACCGGTTCGGCATTCTTGTGGCGATCTTCATCGGTGTTTCGCTGCTTTCTTTCATCGTGATCACCGGGAACAATTCCATCTTCTCGAGTGTTTCGAAGAAACTGGAAGTGGCAAGGATCAACGGAAAATCGATCTCCATCCGCTACTACCAAGCCAAGATCGACTCGCTGACACAGATCTTCAAGATGTCGGGCAATCAGGATATTGACGCCGAGACGGCCAAGAAGATCCGTGATCAGGTGTGGGAAGAGCTGGTTCGTGAGTATGTCCTGGCTCCCGAATACAAGGCCCTGGGCATTGCCGTAAGTTCTGATGAGCTGTTCGACCTGATCAACGGCGACAACCCGCATCCCATCGTTCGACAGCTCTTCACCGATCCCAGCACCGGATATTTCGACCGAAACGCCATGCTCAACTTCTTCAAACAGATGAAAGGCGAACAGAAGGAGTATTGGCTTTATTTCGAGAAGCAAATCGTCACGGAACGCAAGATCAGCAAACTGCTGACGGCCATCAGCAAGGGACTATATCCCACTGATTTCCAGGCACGTCAGATCTATCTTGAAGACAACCGCAAGGCTTCATTCCAGTATCTCAGTCAGTTGATCGATGTAGTTCCGGACAGTGCCGTGCACGTGAGCCGGCGCGACCTCGAGGCCTATTACAAAAAGCACAAGGATAACTACAAGCAGGAAGCGGCCCGCCGGATCGAATACGTCACCTTTGAGGTAGTCCCCTCGGCCGCCGACAAGCAGGCCGCACTCGACTGGATCACCAAGATCAAGCCTGAATTTGAACAGGCCGAGAACCCGGAAGAATTTGTCAATCTTAACTCCGACGTTCCTTATATCGACCGGCATTATGCTTATGGCGAGCTCACTCCCGATACCCTGAATGATATCATCTTCAACGCCGAGCCGGGTTTCGTCTACGGGCCCTATCTGGAAAACGAAACGTACAAACTGGCCCGCCTCATCTCTTTCAACATGTTACCCGACTCGGTCCATGCCCGGCATATTCTCATTGCCTTCAAGCAAAACCGGACGAAGGAACAGACCAAACACGAGGCCGACAGCATCCTGAACCTCATCAAGAAGGGCACCGACTTTTCTTTCCTGGCAATGACCCTTTCCGACGACAAAGGTTCGGCCCGTCTGGGCGGTGACTTGGGTTGGTTCACCGAAGGGACGATGGTCAAACCCTTCAGCGATGCCTGTTTCTTTGGGAAGAAAGGAGATCTGCTGATTGTAGAGACCCGCTTCGGCTACCATGTAGTCGAGATCCTCGATCAAAGCAAGAAAGAGAAAAAAGCAGCCGTGGCCTTCCTGCAACGGAAGATCGAACCCAGTTCCACCACCTATAACGCCATCTATTCCCAGGCCAGTCGCTTTGCAGGGATGAACGACACCTATGAAAAGTTCTTGGCTTCCGTCAAGAAGGAAGGACTGGACAAACATGTAGCCGTCGTGGGGAAAAATGATGAGAGCATTCCGGGCCTGGAGTCACCGCGTCCCCTCATCCGGGCGGCTTTCCGGACCGAGAAGGGACACATCATCCTCGATGCCTCCAATCAGGCGGTGTTCGAACTGGGTGACCGCTTTGTGGTAGCCTATGTCGCCGACGTCAAAGAAGACGGCTATGCTCCCCTCGATGAGGTGGAACAGGATGTGAGGGCCAACGTGATCCGGGAAAAGAAAGCCGATGCGCTGGTCGCATCCCTCGAAGAAAAGCTCACGGGTGTGACCACCCTCGACCAACTGGCCGAAAAAATCAACGGACGCATCCGTGAAGCCAGTGACATCACCTTCAACTCGTTCACCATCCCCGGAGCGGGAATAGAGCCGGCCCTCAACGCCGTGGCTTATGTGTGGCCCAAAGACAAGCTCACTCCACCCGTGAAAGGCCTGAATGCCGTATATGTGGTGAACATCACCGCCATCACCGAACCGGACGAAAAGAACGATTTCGGGCTCGAGAAAATGCGGCTGCGGACCGAATACATCACCCGTACGAACTACGAAGCCTACGAAGCCCTGAAAAAACACGCGAAGATCGAGGACGAAAGATCCAAATTCTTCTAATAAAAGAAAAAAGCCGGGTCAACATCCCGGCTTTTTTTTTTCCTTTCACTCAGCTCAATCCACATTGTTACTTAAGTAGGGGTTCTCATCGCTGATGCGCGGTTTCTCTTCCTTGTCGTCCTGTAGCAACGAGAACCTCGAGATCTTCGTTTTGGATGAAGGGAGGCTCTGCTCTTCAAGATTTATGTTTTTCCGTTTATAGGCAGGCACTTCTTCCATCTCAGCGATCCTGTCCTCACTGGTGGTTCCCAGTTTTCTTTTTTGTGATTCTTGGGTAGCTTTCAGGGCGTCCAGGCGCATCCTGTCCCTTTCGGGATCCTCTTGAGCATGCAGAAGGGTGGAAGGGTTCTCCGGAGAAGGAGAATAGGGTTCCGTCACCGTTTTGACATTGAAGTCGAGCATCTGTTGTTCCGCCTCTGTCGGGGTCTCAACAGGATCGCCGATCGCTCCGAGAGGATCGGAAACCTCGAATTCGGGTTCCTTTCCCTCTATTATTATTCCCCCATCCGTCCCTGTTCCGGAAAGCGGAACTTTCTCCACCTGCCTCCGACTCTTGTAATAAGCCGACATGTCAGGAATACTGTTGGGCGTGAATCCGGTCGCGATGACCGTCACAGTCACCTCCTCTTCCAACCTGTCGTCGGTACAGGTCCCCCAGATCACCGTAGAGTCGGGATCGGTGCGGGAAGTGATATAGTCGGTGATCTCCCCCACCTCATCCATGGTAACCTCTTTCTTGCCGGAGGCGATATTCAGCAGGACGTTCTTGGCACCGGTGATGTCGTTGGAATTGAGCAGTGGGGAGGTAAGTGCTGCCTCCACGGCCTTCCGGGCCCGGTCTTCACCGGCAGCCGTACCCGATCCCAGGATGGCCACCCCGCTATCGCGCACCACTGTCTCCACATCGGCAAAGTCAACATTGATATAGCCGTGTACGGTAATGATCTCGGCAATGCTCTTGGCCGCCATCGTAAGAATATTGTCCGCCTGGGAGAAAGCGTTCGAGAGGGTAAGATCACCGAAGATCTCCCGCAGCTTGTCATTGTTGATCACCAGCAACGAGTCGACATAGTGGCTCAACTCATCGAGGCCCGCTACAGCCAGGGCTCTTTTCTGAGAGCCTTCGAACCAGAAAGGCAGCGTCACGATGGCTACGGTAAGGATCCCCTTTTCCTTGCAGGCGCGGGCGATCACAGGTGCGGCTCCCGTCCCTGTGCCTCCGCCCATACCCGCCGTGATAAAGACCATCTTGGTGGGCTCGCCCAGGGCCTTCATCACATCCTCAAGGTTCTCTTCGGCAGCCTGCCGGCCGATCTCCGGTTTGCTGCCGGCACCCAACCCCTCGGTGAGTTTCTCGCCGATCTGCACCTTCACGGGAACCGGACTGTTCTTCAACGCCTGCGCATCCGTATTGCATACTACAAAATCCACATCCTTGATGCCCTGACGGTACATGTGGTTGACCGCATTGCTGCCGCCACCGCCTACCCCCAATACTTTGATGATCGAGGCATTCTCTACCGGAATATCAAAAACCAGTTCGTTTTCCATGATTTATTGATTTTGGATCAGTTTTCGTTCATCGAAGCCCCTTTGTCATCGAAGAAAGAATCAAGGATATAGAAGAACCTGTCGAAAAGGGTCGTTCTTTTCTTCTTCATGCCCGGAGAGACCACATCGTCTTCTCCCTTCGGGGTTCCTTCCCCGGGTTGCCGGGTACTTTCCTGTAACAATTCCTTCTTTTGCTGTTCCTGTTTTTTCGTAACGATATTGGTGCGGGGCTGTTTGTTCGTTTTTTCGATCTTGAATCCCTCGAGAATAAGGCCGGCTGCAGTGGAATACATCGGTTGGTTGATCTCACCGGCCAGTTCGCCGAAAAGGCGCTGGTTGGGCATTCCTACCCGTACATCGTAGCCGGTCTTGAACTTTACCAGTTGGGGGAGATGTTTCAGCAGTGCCCCCCCGCCGGTAAGTACGATCCCTGCGGCCAACTTGTCGGCCACTCCTGAGTTGCGGATCTGGAAGACCACCTCATCGAGGATCTCTTCCATACGGGCTTGGATGATGTTGGCCAGAAACTTGAACGACACCTCTTTGGGGTCCCTGCCGGCGATGCCGGGGATGGTCACCACCTTGTCGTCGGGGGCGATATCACTGAGGGCCATCCCGAAATTGGTTTTCAGCAATTCGGCCTGCTTCAACAGGATCCTGCATCCTTCCTTGATATCATTGGTGATCACATTGCCGCCAAAGGGGATCACTGCCGTATGACGGATCACATTGTCATAATAGACCGCCACATCGGTGGTCCCACCTCCGATATCGACAAGGGCCACTCCCGCCTCCATCTCTTCCCGTGTGAGGACGGCCGACGAAGAGGCCAGGGGTTCCAGGATCAGGTCTTTGACGTTCAACCCCACCTTGGTCACACAACGCTCGATGTTCTTCGCCGAGGCCACCTTGCCGATCACCACATGAAAGTTGCCTTCGAGCCTCCTGCCCGACATTCCCACCGGATTGCGCACCCCCGTCTCGTTATCCACGATAAAGTTCTGCGGCAGCACATGGATGATCTCTTCCCCCGGATCCACGGGCAACTTGGTCATGTCCTGCAAAAGACGCTCAATATCGGTGCGGCGGATCTCGTCCTCTTCGTTTGCGATGTTCACATACCCGCTGCTCTGTATGGTCCGGATATGCTGACCGGCGATGCCTACATACACCTCGTCGAAGATAATGCCAGACTTTTGCTGGACCTCCTCAACGGTCTTTCGCAAAGCATTGACGGTCTCTTCGATATTGAGGACGACCCCTCTCTTTACGCCGGTGGAGGGGGCTTTGCTCATGGCCAGGATCTCTACCCGGCCTTTCTCATCCTTGCGGCCTACCAAACAAACGATCTTGGTAGTGCCGATGTCGATGGCGGCAACGATGGGTTCTTTTTCCATAACGATCGGTTTTTTTGTGTTTTCTTTTGCTTGTCCTTTCCGGTTGCTTATCGGCGCGTGCATACTATCTGGTTTTTGAATTTGAGATCGATGGAAGTGTATCTTTTCCAGCCCAGATTGTTGAGGGCATGGGTGTAAAAGATGTGAAGTTTCCAGAATTTCCTCTCCATATTGTCGATTCCGCCGAAATAGATGGCATGGGATCCCACCCGGGGGGTAAGGGTATATTCGCCCTGACGATCGAGATAGATCTGTTCGATCTGGGCTTTCCATAGAGGATCGTCGACGATGTAGCGTGCCATGCGATAGATCCCATGGAGAGGGTGGTTTTCAGGAAGTGCCTGCAGCGGCGCCGGAAGAGGGATCCGCGGAGAGGGGATATGGCCCGAGGCAACGAGCAGATGAACAGGAGTCTTGTGACTGAAAGGAAGCATCATCCCTTCCCGGTCAATGAACATTCCGCCCCCCCCGGAGAGGTAAACCTTCACCACCGGCTCGCGTTGGACCACCTCCACATGCAGGAGGCCCGTCACATCTTTATAGACCTCCACCCGCAAAATGAACGGATGCTGCTCCAGCTTTTTCTCGAGGCGTCGTGTGTCGATCCCCGACAGCGGCCGACCCAAGACCACCCCTTGTTGTTTAAGTACCAGCTCCTTCACCTCCCGGCTCTCGACAAAGTGGTATCTTGCCGAATCGACGACCCTCACCTCCATCGCCCGGAAGGGCACGCTCCGCTCCCTACGGCCTGCCAGGATGACCAGCGTCACGGCCGTCCCCCCTGCCAGCAGGTACACCAGCAGGAGCAAAAGGCGTTGTATGTTCCGTCGTCGTATCATGACAATCCTCGATAAATCTCTTCTAACGGTGTCACCAGTCTGTCAATATCTCCGGCACCCAGGGTCATCAGCACCTCCGGCGGATCCCTGCGGATATGTTCTGTCACTTCTTCCTTTGCTAACATCTCTTTTTCCCGTTTCCGGATCTTCTCGAAGATGATCTCCGACGTGACACCGGGGATCGGCTCTTCGCGTGCCGGATAGATGGGCAGGAGGATGATCCGGTCAAGCAGCTCGAGGCTCTCGGCAAAGCCGTCTGCAAAATCGCGCGTACGGCTGTAGAGATGTGGCTGGAAGATGCCGGTGATCTGCCTGCCGGGGAACATCTCCCGTACCGAGGTGATGGCCGCCCGCAACTCGGCGGGATGGTGTGCATAGTCGTCGATATACACATGCCGTTCGCTGCGCACCCGCACATCAAAGCGTCGCAACACTCCCTCAAACAGGAACAACGAGCGGCGTATCTCCTCGTCCGACAAACCCAGAAGGTGCGCGATCGCCACTGCGGCCACGGCATTCTCCACATTCACCCTTCCCGGCAATCCCAGACGCACATCCTCAATACGGCCGTCGGGCGTCTGCACCGAAAAATGATGATAACCCTCTACATACCGGAGGGACTCCGCATGATAGTCGGCCGCTTGTTCCAGACCGTAGGTGAACCAGTCGGCCCCCCCGTTGACAGTGCGGTCGACCTCCACGCCGTGGCGGACGACGATCCTGCCGCCCTCCCGCACCTGTGAAAGGAACCGGTGGAACGATTCCCGCAGCCGCGACGCGTCGCCGTAGATATCCAGGTGATCGGCATCCATCGAGGTGACCACCGCCAGCGAGGGATGCAGATGCAGGAACGAATGGTCATACTCGTCGGCCTCCAAGACCACCCAGGAGCTTTCTCCCAGCAGAAGGTTGGTATTGTAGTTCTTGCTGATCCCGCCCAAAAAGGCAGTGCAGTCGAGCACCGACCT
>JAMOUS010000184.1 GCA_027067975.1 Bacteroidales bacterium
CTGGACCCCGTAATCCAGGTACCTGCCCGATTCATTCCCGATCATGATATTCGTACCTCCGTCGAGATGTTCGGATCCCGCCGTAGTGCCCAGGAAGATGTTATCGTCCCCTGTATTCTTGTTCCCCGCAAAATATCCCAAGGCAATGTTGTTGTTGGCATCTTTCCCGGCCGCCCCGGCCTGTTCTCCAAGATAGACGTTGCGGGACCCGCTCTCATTGGCCGTGCCTGACTGATATCCCAGGAAGATATTGCTCTTCCCGGTCGTTGTATTGATACCTGCCTGGTAACCGATGAAAGAGTTGTACATCCCGGCCGTAAGTTTCTTCCCGCTCTCGTGTCCGATGAGATAGTTCTCCGGCGTAAGATCGAGGAAGTTGTTCACACTCCCCCCTTTGAGGAAGTCGAGTCCTCCAATGGCAAAACCACCTCGTGGTCCCTTTTGGCTGGTGTTGACATAAACGCGTGTACTGTCATCGGTAACGCGCAGGTATTCGTGGGTGATGCCTTTGCCGAAGTTATATCCGCCGATGGCGAAGCCACCACGGGGGTTCTTGGCATCGGTATCGTTGATATAGATACGCACGCTGTCGGGGGTCACGCGGAGATATTCCTGTCCGGCCCCTTTGGTCATGCCGAATCCGCCGATGGCAAAACCGCTGCGGTAAGGTCCCTTGCCTGCCGCGGCGGTATCTACATAGATCCGCACGCCGCTATTGTAGACGGCGAAGACCGTCTGGCCATCCTTGCGTTTCACCTCGAAGAGGGGTTCTTCGCTGGCCACATCGTCGCCCCGCACCACCATCTTGCTCCCGCCGGCCGCAGAGGTCCCCACCACTACGCTTCCCTCATACACCAAGGTGTCTTCACCGCTCTTTTCCCAGCCGGGGTTGTCAAGGTACGGCGTAAGGTCGATGACCGTGGCAGAGCCGTTGCGGGTGATCGTCAGCCGGTTGCCGTTGAGCTGGAGGTCCTGGATCTCGTTCTGGGGGTCGGCATCCGCATCATCGCGGTTCTTCACCTCCTCGGCATACAGGGCATACGGGACAGCCAGTATCTCGCTCTTCCCTATCTCGCGGAAACCCTGGCCATCCTGCAGATCGACCTCCACCTTCAGGAAGTAGGGCCCGGCACTCCAGTCGACATCCACCGGCACCGTGCCGCCTGCCTCCAACGCCATCAGCCCCAAAGCATTGGTCGTGGCCTGTACCGTCTCACTCCACACCTGCGCACCTTCTGCCGTACCCTGCAAGAGCGACAGACGCACCTGCAAAACAGCATTCTTCATGATCCCGCCATCACCGTCACGTACCACGGCCTGATAACGAAAACCATGCGGCACCTGCGCCTCAAGGAAAGAAAATGAGCATAGAAAAAGAAGAAAAAGAATGAAATGATGATACCTTTTCATGGCTGGATTTTTGGTTGGTAAGTTTTCAAGGTACACTTTTCCTTTTCCAATCACAAAACAACCTTTTTTCTTTTGACGAACATCCCCATTTGATCTGCAAAAAAATCGTACTTTTGGTATCCTTACATAAAAATCCGGTACTGTCATGTTAATAAGGTCCATCCTGCGTTTATTTGTTTTCATTATCCTCCCGGTCGTTTCTGTCTGCATCTCCTGTACCGGTCATGACCATTCTCAGGAGGCCGGACGGTACCCTCTTCCGCCCGGGCATTATCCCGGCGATCCTGCCGAGAATTATTCAGCGTTGCATGCTCCGGGGGGTGATACATACCGGAACGTGGCCCTTCACCGTGCCTCGTGGCATGCTACGTCTTACGATTACAACCTCACTGCCCAGCTCATCACCGACGGCATCGTCGATACGGTGATGCCATGGACGCTTACCGCCGCCACCAGCACTGTCGCGCCGCTGAACAAGCGCGAGCGGGAGTCGCTCACCGACGACAACCCCGTCACCACCGTCAAGGTCGAAGGCTCAGGGATCTGGGTGAGCATGGGTCTTTTAGGCCGGAGGTCCCTGCCCGAGGTGGATGGTATCCGCCTGGTGATACCGCTGTGGTACTTGTACAACGGCAAGAAGGGACCCTGGGAATG
>JAMOUS010000185.1 GCA_027067975.1 Bacteroidales bacterium
GGGCGGAGGATCGGGCGAAAACAAATGATCTGAGAGGGAAGGAGCGAAGAAAATCGTTCCTTCCTTTTTTAAGACAAACAACTTAACATAATATTTATTATAGTGCATTTTCTCTCAGGAACAATCGCCATAAAAAAAGCCCGGCATTTGCCGGGCTTTTCTCCTTTTCCGAAGTGCTCCTTTATGCTAAGCGAACATCGACGGCGTTCATACCTTTACGCCCTTCTTTCAGTTCGAAAGTTACTTCGTCATCTTTCCTGATCTCGTCGATCAGACCGGAAACGTGCACAAAATAATCCGTCTCTGTCTCCGAATCCATAATGAAACCATAACCTTTGGATTCATTAAAGAATTTTACTTTTCCTGTTTTCATGATAAAAATTAAAATAAATAAGTGAATAATGCGTGCAAAGGTAACCAAATATCCTTACCTCCTGCACGATTTTCCAAAAAGTTTCAAAAAAAGTGCATTCAGAGGATCCTTTTCACCTTCTTCAGCTCACAATGTAGACTCCCAAAAGGCAGCTTTGCATGGATCTTCAAAGGCAAAGCCCGGCCGTCAGTGGTGATCCAGATCTGTAATTGTTCTTCCGAGGTAAAAGTTTTGTTCCCATCCGTTACGGGCACAAAAAGGGCGCATTGGGTTTTTCCTTCGGGTCCGCGAACGGGGAAACTCCCGGCATATCGCAACCGTAGATCGAAAAAACGACCGTCATAGAACAGCGGCAGCACCAGGAGGGTGTTTTCGTCCGGGGTGATTCCTGCCAAAAAGCGTCGTGCCTGGTAAAAAGCGGACAAAACGTCGAACAAAGGTTCCGGATAGAGATGATCCCCGCTACGGGAGCTCCGCACCCGCCGGTTCCCATCCAGGAAATACAAGGTTTCGGTCGAATGCTTCCTCCCCTGCCATACCTCCCTTCGGGCCATGCGCGGCAAGGCATCCTGCTCGCCAAAGACGACAGAATAACGATCCCGGACAGGCCGGAACAAGGCAACGATGCCTGTCGAGCGGGCCCCTGCAACGACCCGGAGGAAGCCTGCACTGTCAACGCTGCAAGCATGGATCCGGATGTGCCCCTCCCCTCCCTTGATCCAGCCGTACGAGAGATCATAAAAAAGCTCTTCCCCGGCCAACCTCCCCCACCCTCCTTCCTGGGCGGAAAGAAGCGCAGGGTACCCTGTGAACATCACAAGGATAACCCACACGGTCAGGAAGCGGTTCATGGACGGGAGATTTTATTCCGGCCCTCCCGGAAATACCGGATCGCAGCCCTCTTTACATGCGGCGCCAGGAAAAGTGCCGAAAGCATCGTCGGGATCGACATCAGGGCAAAAGCACCGGAGATCAGGCTCTCTACCGCTGTCAACGAAGCCACGGAAGCGATCAGGATCGTGATCACATAAAAGACAGTATACCCCTGGTGACCCCGGGGGCCCGCCAAGAATGCCGAACACTTTCCGCCGTAATAAGCATAAGAGAACATCGTGGAAAGAGCAAAGATCACCACCGTAAGCATCAGGACATATTGGCCCACATACGGGATGGCTTCATTAAATGCCCTGACGGTCAGCGATATGCCGTTTTTGTCGCCGGTTTTCCATACGTCGGTCACCAGGATGGCCAGGGCGGTCAGGGTACAAACGACCAAAGTGTCGATCGCCGGCCCGAGCATGGCCACCAGTCCTTCGCGGACCGGTTCAGTCGTTTTGGCTGCCCCATGGGCCATCGGGGCCGTGCCGATACCGGCTTCGTTGGAAAAAGCAGCCCGGCGCGCCCCCAGGACGATCAAACCGCCCAGTGCCCCACCCAACGCCGGACTTCCGTGAAAATTCTCGGCAGTGAAGGCATTGGTGAAGATCATCGCAAGATATTCCGGCACCCGGTCGTAATGGATCAACAAAATGATCAGGACCGAAACAAAATAAAGCACCACCATCAATGGCACCAGACGGGAAGTGACCTTGGCGATACGCCGGATCCCGCCAAAGATCACAATACCCACGATCCCGGTGAGCACCAGACCTGTAACAAAACGGTTCAAAAAAGGATGCCCATTTAACTGTGAGGGGAAAAAGACATCGTTCAGGATCGCCGTGAGCTGATTGGCCTGGAAGATAGGCAGGCTGCCGAACAATCCCGCCACACTGAAGAATACTGCCAACGGAAGCCATTTACGTCCCAGACCTACCGTGATCACGTACATGGGGCCTCCCTGCGGTTCACCGTTGCGGTCCCGCCCCCGGTACATCACGGCCAGCGTGGCGGTGAAAAACTTGGTGGCCATTCCTACCACGGCAGTCACCCACATCCAGAATATGGCGCCCGGCCCCCCCAAAGCGATCGCAATGGCCACACCACTGATGTTCCCCATCCCCACCGTCGCTGCCAAGGCAGTGGAAAGGGCCTGGAAATGATTGATCTGCCCCGGATCATCAGGGTTGTCGTACTTGCCCCGCAATACCTCTACCGCATGCCCCAAATGCCGGAAAGGCAAAAAACCGGAATAGACCAGAAAGAAACCCCCACCTCCCAACAATAAGATGAGCAACGGAATGTCCCAGATCCAGTCGGCAAAATCGATGATTGAACGCTCAATGCCACTCATTGCAGTTCACTCATCCTTCAAAGGGGGAACCCGGTTCTTTCGACATGAAGTAGAGGGTGAGACGGTCCATCAGACGGGGGGAGAATTTTCGCATCACGAAGGTGAACTTCCCGATCGCACTCAGAACCATCAGCCTACGCCGGTGTTTGATGCCCGAATAGATACGATGGGCCACATGCTCGGGGGTCTGCATGCTTTTTTCTTTGCGGGGGGAAGAACCTTGAGGACTTCCATTCGCGGTCAGCGCCGTGAAGCGGATGTTCGTACTGGTAAAACCCGGGGCGATCAAAAATACATGCAACCCCTGCTTACGGTATTCCAGTCGCAAGGTCTCCAGAAATCCGTGCATGGCGAACTTCGAGGCAGAATACGCGGTACGACCCGGTAACGGCTGAAATCCGGCTAGCGAAGATACACCTGCCACCGTTCCGCGGCTTTGCAACAGGTGAGGCAAGGCATACTTGGTACAATAGACCGTGCCCCAGAAATTGGTTTGCATCACCTGACGAAACACCTCTAGAGTCATTTCGCCGAAGACGGCTCGCATGCTGATGCCGGCATTGTTGATCAGGATGTCCAAACGACCGTAGTGTGCAATGGTGCGCTCGATCAGGGATTTACATGATTCTTCCTTGCTTACGTCGGTGGGTACGGCGACCACGTCCAATCCTTCCTCCCTGAGGGCTTCTTCCGCCTTTTGTAGCTTTTCCGCATTCCGGGCGGCCATCACGACCGATGACCCCATACGGGCAAAATGACGGGCCGTGGCCAACCCGATCCCCGATGAAGCACCTGTTACCACTACAACTTTGCCTCTCACCTTTTCAGCATCTCGGTTATCGCACCAAAGATATATCTATTTGTCCCTCTTTCCCAAAGGAAACCGTACTTTTTCCTCCCGTATCGCCGTGTATCCTGCGCTATCCCTCTAGCGCGCACATCTTTATGATACATTCTTCACCCTTCCCGGCAACGAAACAGAAAAAAGTTTTGCAAAAAGAAAATATGGTATTACATTTGCACCGCCAACGACGATCCAGTAGCTCAGTTGGTAGAGCACATCCCTTTTAAGGATGGGGTCCAGGGTTCGAGGCCCTGCTGGATCACGGCAAAAGGCCCGTTTTCCGGGCCTTTTTTCTTTTTCCGCCCGTCACTTTTTCGTAACTTTCCCAAACCAATTCTTCCTGAAAATTTTTTGGGTTATGACTTTCATAAAGCAACTTTTCCCTCTCATTATTCTGACAGTGATCATATCTTCGGTTCCTGCATGTCACCATGTCGGCCCTCCCCCGGCAGCGGCCACGCTCCCACGAGGACTGGTCGATACGGTGGGTTTTGCCCACGAAGCCTGGCAGATGGACTCTCTCCTTGTGCGCATCGCTCGTCTCGAAGGGGATTCTTTGCAAAAATGGTCACAAAAAGAGATTGCCTGGCGGTTGGCCATCTCTCCGCATGATGACTATACATACGTGGGATACCTCTACCCTGCTCTCCTTCAGCATGTCAAAGCCCCCCTGGTCGTTCTCTTCGGAGTGGCTCACAAAGCCCGCCTCCTGGGCCTGAAAGACCGGATCGTGATCGGAACGTATTCCTGCTATCAGGGTCCATGGGGAAAGATCCCGGTATCTCCGTTGCGGAAAGAGCTGTTTCGGGAGTTGGATTCCTCCTTTTTCACAGTGAACGACTCGATGATGGCCATCGAACATTCGCTGGAAGCCCTCCTGCCCTTTCTCCAGTATTACCGGCGTGATCTCACCATTCTTCCCATCCTGGTTCCCTACATGCAGATAGAAAGGATGGACACCATCGCCCGGGCTCTCGCATCTTCTCTCGCCCGCGGGATGCGGCGGCATCACCTGGTATGGGGCAAGGATATCGCGATCGTCATCTCCACCGATGCAGTGCATTATGGTAACGAAGAGTGGGGAGGTAAGAACTATGCCCCCTACGGTACCGACAGCCTCGGCACGGCCCGGGCCGTCGCCCATGAGCATCTGATCATCGACAGTACTTTGACAGGCGTGTTGTCTCCCGGGAAGATCCGCCGCTTTTACCATTACACGGTGCAGGACGATGATTACACACAATACAAGTGGACCTGGTGTGGAAGGTATTCGGTGCCTTTCGGTCTCTTCACCGCCTGGCATTTACAACAAGAGACGGACGCCCCTCCCTTGGAAGGGGTATGCGTCGGATACCGTAACAGCATCGACCATCCCAGGATTCCCGTCGAGGATCTCGGGATGGGTACGACAGCCCCTGCTACCCCCCAACACTGGGTAGGGTATGCTGCGGTCGGATATGAATAAGGGATTACAGATCCAAAAGGAGACGGTTCCCGCCTCGCTCTGAGGCTGCGCGTTCCATCTCGGCAAGCGCTTCCTCCACGTGGTGGTATTCGCTGGCATCAGGAAGGCGAATATGATGACTACCCCGTTCTTGCCAACGCTGCAATACATAGTGTACGGTGATCTTGTGAATGTCCGTGGCGGGAAGGTATCCCCGCTCCCGCGGATCATCGGTGACGGTCTCCACCAGCAGCCCCGATTCCAGCAACTCGTTCAGCACCCGACGCACCAGCCGTACCGGTAATTTCAGTGACTCGCAGATCGCTTCCGAAGTATACGGCTCCTCTCCCGTGGCAAAACGCTTCACAATCAGTGTTATCACCAGCAATAAGACTTTTTTGTACAAAGAAAGACTGATCGTTTCGGTATCGGCTTCAAATTCATACTGACGCACATTCTGATAAGCAAAAGAGAGCTCGGCTCCGAACAGTACGATCAGCCAACTGATGTGCACCCAAATCATAAAAAGCGGTAAGGCGGCAAAACTGCCGTAAATGGCATTGTACCGCGACACCCCTACCTGAAAGTTCACATACCCCCATTGGACGACCTGAAAGAGGGTCCCTGCCACAATCCCGGCCAAAAGGGCCGCGCCGAACTTCACCTTCGTGTTGGGCATCACTAGGTACAGGAGTGTGAACAGAAGCCACATCATCAGGTAGGGGGCCAAACGGATCAGAATAACCAGTGCCGGTCCGATATAACCCAAAATGCTGTTCCCGTTGGCGATCTCCGAGATCCTGGCCGTGATCACCACCGTGGCACTGCCCGAGAGGATCATCAGCAGCGGAGCAAAGAGCAGGATGGCAAAATAATCACTTAACTTCCGCAGGTATGATCTCGATTTGCTGATCTGCCAAATTTGGTTGAATGCTCCTTCAATGTTTCCCAATACCTGGATCACCGACCAGAAAAGGATCAGGAGTCCGATTCCGGCGATCCATCCCCCACTGGTGAATTCCAGCATCTTATTGGCAAAGTCGAGCAACCATGTGAGAATCTCCCGTTGGCCTTCGAAATTCTTCATCAACTCTTCCCGGATCACCGTTTCGATGCCGAACCCCCTGGCTATGCCGAAGATCAGTGCCAGTACCGGCACGATCGATAACATGGTGTAATAGGTAAGTGCCGAAGCCCGCAACTGCACACGGTCCTCCTTGAACCCCCGGTATGCCAGGAGCATGATCCTCAGCTGCTTGTAAAGAAGAGATTTGCGTTTGGGAAGTTCTTCCAGCGGCACACGCCAGATATCCACCGTAATAAAATGGATCAACTCCCGAAATCCTTTGCTGAACTTGCCCACAGGTAAACTGAGATCCTTTTGTTCGCCTTAAAGATAAACATCTTTCATGATATTCCCTCTCTTTGTGTATTTTTGGCCTTCAAACCGCGTCGTATGGAGATCCGCTTGTTGGAATTTGTGGAAGGTGCCGAGAAGGCGACCGGTATCGCCGTGATCATCGATGTGTTCCGGGCCTTTACCACTGCCTGTTACCTTTATCATCAAGGTGCCTCGGAAGTATTGGTTACCGGTGATATCGACCGGGCTTTTTCCTTCCGCGACCGTCATCCGGGACGGGTGGTCCTGGCCGGTGAAAGGAACGAAAAAAAGGTGGAAGGGTTTGATCTGGGGAATTCCCCTTCGGAGGTGTTGAACATCGACCTGGCAGGGAAAAGGGTTGTCCTCACCACCAGTGCAGGCACAAAAGGCCTGTTGCATGCCCGCAACGCCGAGCGGGTGCTGGCCGCCTCCTTTGTGAATGCCCCCGCCACAGCAACCTTCCTCAAACATCAGGCCCCCGCCGTCGTAAGTCTTGTGGCCATGGGCTACAATGCCGTCATCCCTGCCGATGAGGACCGTCTCTGCGCGGAATATATCCGCAATCTCCTGCTGGAAAAAGAGAATGACTTTGAATCCATGGAAAGAAAGATCCGCCGGGGTACGGGAAGACGTTTCTTTGATCCTGAAAATCATCACTCTCCCGAGGCCGACTACCATCTGGCCATGCAACCGGGACGTTTCCCATGGGTCCTTGAAGCCCTGCCATCCCCGGCCGGCGAGGGATTGTTGTTGTTAAAACGCCTCGAACCATGACACAGGAATTCTTTTCCGCCTTGCCCGACCACCTCATCGAACGGCCGGTTTTGTTGCTCGAAGAAAAAGTGGCACGCCGTAATATCCGGACAATGGCAGAAAAGGCCCGTCGCAACGGTGTGCTCTTCCGGCCCCACTTTAAAACGCACCGCTCCGCCCACATTGCCGGCTGGTTCCGCGATGAGGGAATACGGTCTATCACCGTCTCCAGCTTGCGCATGGCAGCATATTTCGCGGAAAACGGCTGGGACGACATCACCGTCGCCTTTCCGGTCAACCTGCGTGAAACAGCCTTGATCAACGAACTGGCAGGAAGGATCTCCCTGAGTCTCATCGCTTCTTCCCCTGTCGTGATCCGGGCATTGGACCGTTCCCTTTCGGAACGTGCCGGGCTTTTCGTGGAGATAGACACCTCCTACGGACGCAGCGGCGTGCGATGGGATCACTCCTCTCGTTTGGAAGAGGTGATCCGCACCCTCCACGGTTGCCGTCACTTGCACTTTCGCGGCCTCCTCTCCCACACAGGTGACACTTACGCTGCAACCTCCCGCGAAGAGATCCTGATGCTCCACCGGAAAGCCGTGGAAAAACTGAAAAAGTTGAAAAAACGGTTTGCAGACGACTTTGAGGATTGTCTCATCTCCCTGGGCGACACGCCCTCCTTCAGCCTGCTCCAAGATATCGAAGGCATCGATGAAATGCGACCGGGCAATTTTGTTTTTTACGACATGATGCAATCCCGGCTGGGTGCCTGTTCCCCCGAAGAGATCGCCGTAGCGGTGGCCTGTCCCGTCGTGGAGGTGCATCCTGACGAACATAAAACCGTGATCTACGGCGGGGCGGTCCACCTCTCCAAAGAATCCCTGCCGGCAGGGAGCGGCTCTTCCTGCTTCGGCCGTATCATCGACCCACATGCCCCCGGAAAAGTGAGGGAAGACGCCTTTGTCTATGCCCTCTCCCAAGAACACGGCCTGGTAACGTTGCCACCCGGTGTTGAAAGTGACATTCGGCCCGGAGACCTGCTGTACATTTATCCTGTCCACTCCTGCCTCACCGC
>JAMOUS010000186.1 GCA_027067975.1 Bacteroidales bacterium
ACTGCCTTGACGGCATTGGGGTTGACGATCTCCGAGAGGCCGTGGTGTTCATGGACGAGGGTGGCGATGGCCGTATCCGGATCGTCGAAAAGCTGCATCACCTCTTGCAGTTGTTCGGGTTGGATGAGAGGTTCATCTCCTTGGATGTTGATCACCCCGTTGACAGGTGTTTTCTCCGAGCGCTCATAGATCTCGAGCGCTTCGGCACAACGGTCGGTACCACTGCGATGGCGGTCGGAGGTCATCACCGCCCTGCCACCGAACCTTTCCACCTCTTGGTAGATCCGTTCGTCGTCGGTGGCGACGAGTACCACCTCCAGCGCCTGGGACGCCCGTTCATAGACCCGTCGGATCATGCTCTTACCTTTGATGTCGACCAGCGGTTTGCCGGGGAACCGCGATGACTGGTACCGTGCCGGTATGATTCCGATGAAGTTCATGCGTTCAAAGAAAAAAAAAATAAAGGAAAAAGGAGGCGATCTTTCTCATCTTTTGGAAGGAAGGAGTATCTCCGAAAAATTAAGATAAACGAAAAAAAATGAGTAATTTCGCAGAAATGAATGGGTGGGATCATTCATGAGTGAAAAAAGTTTTATGGTACAGATACAGACGGTCAAACAGCGTTTCGGGATCATTGGGAACGACCCGGGGTTGAATCATGCCATTGACATTGCCTTGCAGGTGGCGCCGACGGATCTGTCGGTTTTGATCACGGGTGAGAGTGGTACAGGGAAGGAGGTGTTTCCCCAGATCATACATCAGTACAGCGCGCGCAAGCACGGGCAGTTCATTGCCGTGAACTGTGGTGCCATCCCGGAAGGGACGATCGATTCTGAATTGTTCGGCCACGAGAAGGGTGCCTTTACGGGAGCCACCGACAGCCGGAAAGGGTATTTCGAAGTGGCCAACGGGGGTACCATCTTTCTCGACGAGGTGGCAGAGTTGCCGATCGCCACGCAGGTGCGTCTGTTGCGTGTCCTGGAGACGGGCGAGTTCATCCGCGTGGGTTCGTCGAAGGTCCAGAAGACCGATGTGCGAGTGGTTGCAGCCACAAATGTCAACTTGCTGCAAAAAGTTCAGGAGGGGAAGTTCCGCGAGGATCTTTTTTACCGCCTCAATACGGTGCCGATCCAAATTCCGCCTCTGCGCGACCGGGGAGAAGATGTCTTGCTGTTGTTCCGGAAGTTTGCGCTTGATTTTTCCGAAAAATACCGAATGCCGCCCGTCCGTCTGACCGAGGACGCCAAGTCGGTGCTGATGAGCTACCGTTGGCCCGGAAACGTTCGCCAGCTGAAGAACGTCACCGAACAGATCTCGATCATCGAAAAGAAACGGGAGATCGATGCCGAGACTTTGAAAAAATATCTCCCCGATTACATGGGTGTGAAACTGCCGGCGGTGATCCCCCGGAAGGAGGAGGATGTCTCCTTCGCTTCGGAACGGGAGATCCTCTATAAGATTCTTTTTGATCTGAAGAGTGATATCCAGGACTTGAAGAAGATCGTGTTCGACATGCTGCGAAAAGATGGCAACATGTCGCGTTTTGAGCAGGAACATGCGCAGGTGATCAGTCGTCTTGAGGGTAAGGATCGTTCCGATGTGCCGGCTCATGCGCCGGTGCCGGCACCTATTCCACGGGAGCAGTCCTCGTTCATCGAGGATACCCAGGAGGTGGAAGAGGAGACCCTTTCGTTGGCCGAGAAAGAGGTTGAGTTGATCAAGAAGGCGCTTGACAAACATAATGGCCGTCGGAAACAGGCGGCCCAGGAACTGGGAATCTCAGAGAGAACCCTTTACCGGAAGATCAAGGAATACAATATCAACTGATGTTGCGGGGAAACAGGTATCGGCGAATTCTCTCCGGCCTGCGGGTTGTTGCCGTGAGTGTGTTCCTTATGGGATGGATGGTGACAGCCTGCAAGGTGTCGTACTCTTTTTCCGGGGCTTCCATCTCTCCGGACGTCAAAACCTGCAATGTTCAATATTTCCCCATGCGGGTCAAGTCGGGATCTACGGTTAATCCCAATCTGAGCCAGTATTTTACCGAAGCCT
>JAMOUS010000187.1 GCA_027067975.1 Bacteroidales bacterium
CAACGGCCTGGAGTGGGCCCGTCTTAGCGACAAGCTGAGCTATGTGCTGGGCTCCAGCACCTACCTGGGCTATACCGACGAGGATTACGAATATCTGGAAGCCCGCCAGAAAGACCCTACCCTGCCGCCGGTGCTCATCAAGTATGTCGACGGTGCCGAGCGGTACATCCATTACGGCAACACCGACTGGTGGAACACCCTCTTCAGCAACCACCAGGCTTCCCAAAACCATAACTTCAGCATCTCCGGCGGCACCCCAAAGGTGAACTTCTACCTCTCCGGAAAATATTACACCCGCGAAGGAATCTACAAGATCAAGCCGGATGTTTTGACCAACAAGACCCTCCACACCAACATCAAGGCCAAGCCTTACAAATGGCTGGAGATCGGCAACACCATCAACATCTTCAGCCGGCAATACGACTATCCCACGACCATCACCCGCCGGGTCAACGGCAATTACAACTATCAGAAATGGAATGTTTTTTTCGTGCACGCCTCACCGCTCTACCTGCCGCACAACCCCGACGGGACGATCATGATCAACCCTCCCTATAACCACCGGGCCATTGGCGACGGCTCCATCGGGAGCCTGATCAGCGGGAAATGCAACGGCCAGGACAAGGACTTTGAGCTGTTCTATGCCCTGCCGGTGGTCATTCACGTGGTCAAGGGGCTCGACCTGAACCTCAGCTATAACTTTCGCAAACGGAGGGTCGACCAGTGGGTGCGGCTGATCTCGCCGGAGCACACCAACCAGCCGGGAGGCCGGGGACTCGAACTGTTCAAGCCGGAGGCCCAGACCTATAAAGAGATCGGAAAGAACTATTTCTACAACTCCCTGAATGCTTATGCGACCTATAAGTTCACGCCGTGGGAGGATCACAACTTTGAGATCCTGGCCGGATTCAATCAGGAATACGATTATTACAAACGCAACGTGACGATGCGCAACGGGAACATCTCCGAGGTGCTCAACTCGTTCAACCTGGCCACGGGCGACAATTTCTACATCTCCTCCTACGAGAGTGAGTGGGCCACGCGTTCCGGTTTTTACCGGATCAATTACACCTATGCCGGCAAGTACCTTTTCGAAGTGAATGGCCGTATCGATGCCTCTTCCAAGTTTCCGCCCGGCAAGCGGACGGTGTTCGTGCCCTCCTTTTCGGCAGGCTGGAAGATGGATCATGAGAAGTTCTGGGAAAACATCCGGCCTTACGTGAACACTTTCAAACCGCGTCTGTCGTACGGGACGCTGGGAAACCAGAATGTCAGCAACTACGGTTATCTCTCCACGCTGGACGTGGCCCAGGGCAACTATATCGTCGGGCAACTGCGCAGCGACTATCTGACCACGCCCCAGCCCGTCTCGGGCAACTACACCTGGGAGAAGGTGCGGGTACTGGATGTGGGGGCCGACGTCACTTTCCTCGACAACCGCCTGAGCCTCACCTTCGACTGGTACCGGCGCCAGACCCTCAACATGCTCACCCTCGGCAAAAAACTGCCTTCGGTGTTTGGAGCCCGTGAACCCAAAGAGAACGCGGCCGACCTCGAGACCAAAGGATACGAGATCATCCTCGGATGGAAAGACAGGGTGAACGTCGGTCCGCGTCCTTTCTCCTATCATATCACAGCCACCCTCGGCGACAGCCGTTCGTTCATCACCCGTTTTGACAATCCAAACGGCGACATCAACCAATATTACGTGGGAAAGGAGATCGGCGAGATCTGGGGATACCATATCGAAGGATTTTTCCAGACCGATTATGAATACCTGGAACATGCCGACCAGATCCTGGTCAACTCGCGCATCCGCAACAATTATGTGATCAACCACCCCGTTGCGGGCGACCTGAAGTTCGCCGACCTCGACCATGACGGCAAGATCACCCCCGGGAAGCAGACACTTGACGATCATGGGGATCTGATCCGTATCGGCAACAGTCAGCCCCGCTACAACTATTCGATCTCGGTGGGTCTGGAATACATGGGTTTCGATCTGAACCTTTTCGGCCAGGGCATTGGCCGGCGCGACTGGGTGGTCCCTCAGGACGCCTCCCTCTACTGGGGCCCTTTCGCCCGCCCCTACCAGTCGTTCATCCCCCGCAGCATCGAGGGGATGACCTGGACGCCGGAGAACCCCAACGCCTACTTCCCGCGCCTGGCCCCCTATGCCGAGCGTTCCGACGACCACCACCGCGGTTACGAAGGGTCACAGCTCGGCGTCCACTCCGACAAATACCTGGAAAACGCCGCCTACTTCCGTCTCAAGAACGTCTCACTCGGCTACTCCCTGCCGCGGGAGATGCTCGAAAAGATCCATTGCCAAAAGATGCGGATCTATGTCACCGGCGTGAACGTCCTCACCTTCACGCCGATTTACAAGCACAACCCCGACCGTACCGTCGACCCGGAACAGCTGGGGACGCTCAATGCCTATCCGTTTAACAAGACTTATCTGTGTGGTGTGAACGTAACCTTCTAGGAACCATGAAAGCAACAAAGAGCACAATCCTGACCCTCATTCTCCTGGCAGGAGTTACCGCCTGTGACAAGGACTATCTCGACCGGATGCCGCTTTCCGAGCTCTCGGAAGAGTCGGTCTTCTATACCGCCCGTGATCTGGAGCTGTATACGAACGGATTTTACAACGACCTGCCGGGTTTCAGCATCATCACCAACGACAACAAGAGCGACAATGTCCTTTACGGCAACGTGCCGCTCGAGCAGACGGGCGAACGGATCGTCCCCGGCGAGCCGGGCAGCGGCGGATGGAGCTGGGGCGCCCTGCGCAAGATCAACTTCTTCTTCGACCACTACCAACGGTGCGAGGACGAGCTGGCCAAGAAGCAGTACAGCGGGGTGGCCCATTTTTTCCGGGCTTACTTCTATTACAACAAGCTCGTCCGCTTCGGCGATGTTCCGTGGTATGATCATGTCATCAGCACCACCGACGAAGAGGCGCTGATGAAGCCACGCGATCCGCGGGAGTATGTGGTGAAGAAGATCGTGGAGGATCTCGACCGGGCCATCGCCAACCTCGGCACCGACCGCGCCGCCGACAGGGTCAACAAATGGACGGCGCTGGCGTTGAAGTCACGTGTCTGTCTTTTCGAAGGCACCTACCGCAAGTACCATACCGAGCTGGGCCTGGGCGGTGCCGACACCCTGTTGGAACGGGCCTGGAAGGCGGCCGACCAGGTGATGACCCAGGGACCTTACCACCTCTATTCCACCGGCGACCACCGTCATGATTACATGATGCTCTTCGCCTCCGATGAGGCCAAGGAAGAGGAGGTGATCCTCACGCGCCGCTACACGCGCGAGGCCAACTACAGTAACAACATCAACTACTATTTCCTGGCCACCACGATGCAAGACATCGGCCTGACGAAAGACCTGGTGGACAGCTACCTGCAAAAGGACGGCACGCCTTTCACGCAGCGGCCGGGATATGAAACCCTCCCCTTCTACGAAGAGATGCAGAACCGCGATCCGCGCCTGGCCCAGACGGTGCGCACCCCCGGCTACAGAAGGATCGGCGGCACCACCCCCCTCGTGCCCAACTTCGGCGCCTCCATGAGCGGCTACCAGATCGTCAAATATGTCTCCGACGAAAGCCAGGACGGATACAAGATGAGCTACCAGGACATTCCCATCTTCCGCTATGCCGAGGTGCTGCTCAACTTTGCCGAGGCCAGGGCCGAGCTGGGGATCATCACCCAGGACGACCTCGACCGCTCGATCGGCCTGTTGCGCAAGCGGGTGGGCATGCCCCTGCTGATGCTCGACAATGCCAACAACCATCCCGATCCCGTCGAGGAAGCCCACTATCCCAACGTCACCGGCCCTTACAAGGGCGTGATCCTGGAGATCCGCCGCGAACGGCGCATCGAATTGGTACTGGAAGGTTTCCGTTACAACGACCTGATGCGTTGGAAGGCCGGCAAGCTGCTGGAAAGACACTTCCGCGGCATGTACTTCCCGGGATACGGGGAATATGACCTCGACCATGATGGCAACAAGGACATCCTGGTCTATGAGGCAGGCACACAACCCACCCCCTCCTCGTCCGACCTCCAACAGATCGAAGTGGGAGAAGGAAGTGTCTACATCTTCAGCAACGGCAACGGAGGGAATCTCGTGCCTTTCTACGACCGTCTCAAGCAGTTCGACGAAGAAAGGGATTATCTCTACCCCATCCCCGCCGGCGACCTGCTGCTCAATCCCAACCTTGTCCAAAACCCCAAATGGTAAACAATCATCCATAACAGCCTTTAACCATGAAAAAATACTTCTTTTCCGTCCTGATCTCCCTGTTCCTGCTCCCTGCAGGCAGCTTCGCACAGACCACCCTGAAGGTCATGACCTTCAATATCTTCCACGGAGGCGCCACCATGGACAATGACTACGACATGGATGTCATCGCCAATGTGATCCGCAACGAGCGTCCCGATCTGGTGGCTTTGCAGGAGGTGGATTTCCACACGCGCCGGGCCAAGGGCTACGATGTGGCAGCCGAGCTGGGGGTGCGCTGTAAGATGGCCCCGCTCTTCGGCAGGACCATGGATTACGATGGCGGGGAATACGGCATCGCCGTGCTCTCCCGCTTCCCCATCCTCGAGAGCCGCACCGTCAACCTGCCCCACAAGGCGGATGAGGAACCCCGTATCGCCCTGATGGTGAAGGTGGCCGTGGCGGAGGGAGACACCATCTGGTTCATATCCACCCACTTCGGGTACAAATACGAGGAGATCCAGATGCAGCAGGCAGAGAAGATCAACGAGGTAGTGTCAAAGCTCCGCTTTCCGGTGATCCTGGGGGGCGATCTCAACGCCGAGCCGGGAAGCCGACCCATCACCTACCTGGAAAACACCTGGATGAAAACCTATGACCCGGCAAACCCCGGGCTGACCTTCCCCTCCGACGGGGCGGTGAAGAAGATCGATTTCATCATGTGTTATCCCCGCGACCGCTGGAGCCTCATCTCCCACAAGGTGATACAGAACGGTGAGGCTTCCGACCATTTTGCTTTCGTCGCAACCGTACAGTTGAACAAGTAAAAATGATGATCATGGCAAAGAAGCTCTTCTTCCTGGCAATCTTCCTGGTTCCGGCTTTTTGGGGCTGCAACACGAACGAAGAGACCCCTTACCGGCCGGTAGCGGCTTTTCGCATCCTGGGTTATGACAGCAAGACCCCGCGCATCGAGCAGGGAGACCCGGTCGTACTCCAGGACGAATCGTTCGACATGGACGGTGAGGTCGTGAAATGGCATTATGACTTTGGCGACGGGTTCGTCTCCGAGGAACAGAACCCCACCCATGTGTACGAGACGCTGGGCAGGTACACGATCACCCTCACCACCGAGGACAACAGCGGCCTGACCAGTGCCAACACCTATCGCCGTGACGTACAGATCGTAGAACCCTCCTTTGCCGACGAAGAGCCATCGATCCTTTGGACATTCGACATCCCCGGTGCCACGAAATGGAACAAGAGCGGCATCACCGTGGGGGACGACGGCACCGCATACGTGGGAGTCGACGGCGACGGCTCGATGGACAACATCTATGCCGTCGACAAGAACGGCAACAAACGCTGGAGCTACAAGACCCCGTCGGGTCATATCTTTGGCAGCATGCCGCTGACCCACGACGACAAGATCCTCTACGGCACGGAGAAATCGGGCTATGTCTTTGCCCTCAACACCGCCGACGGCAGCCCGCTGTGGCAGAACCAGGTCTCCACGGCCGTCTCTTACGGCGGGACGGTACTGTCGAAAGACGAAAGCACCCTTTATATCGGCTGCTACACCGGCACCAATGACATCAAAGCCATCAACACGGCCGACGGCACGGTGAAATGGGAGGTGTCGCCGCCTAACGGCATCCGCACCACCGCTGCCATCGACAGCAACGGCAACATCTATATCGCCGACCTTTACCGGCGGCTATATGCCATCGATCCTGACGGGAATGTGATCTGGAGCGTAACCGATAAGAAAAGCCGCACCGCCAACCCCATCTCCCTCGATGAGACGCGGGGTGTGATGTACATCGGCACCTCCGGCACCCACTTCTATGCCGTCAACATCTCCGACGGAAGCGTGAAATGGGAAAATACCATGACCGACGGGGTGTACCTCAACGGGGCGGCCATCGGCGAGGATGGCACCGTATACATCACCAGTGAGTCGGACAAGATGATCCGGGCCCTCAACCCGGATGATGGTTCCGTCCTCTGGGAGTACGAATGCAAAGGGGCGGTCAAGGCCACGCCCACCATCGATCGGAAGGGAAACCTTTATTTTGGCGACCTGGCCGGATATTTCTATGTGCTGACAAGCCAGGGCATGGACGCCTGGAAGCCGGTGCGTCTCTCCGGCGAGATCTGGTCGGCCTGTGCCCTCAGCTCCGAAGGGATCATCTACGTGCTGGCCTACGACGAATTGGGTAACGGCAACAAACTTTACGCCCTCAAGACCGAAGGCACCCCCATCGCCACCAGCGGGTGGCCCACCCGTTCAAACAACAACAAACGCACAGGCAGGAACGATAACCCATGAAACCAAAATATCGCTCTTTGATGTCTAACTAAAACCTTTATGCTATGAAAAAGCTCGTCCTTCTTTTCTGGGTAACCGCGCTGATGGGAGTCGCCTCCCTGGCGCAGCAAAATGAGTACATCTATTACCAGGCGCTCCTCCGGAGTGACGGTGCCGCCGTCACCAGCGACGTGAACGTACGCGTCAGCATCATCCTCAACGATACCGGCACCGTCTATACCGAGACCCAAACGGTCACACCCACCTCTTACGGGAAGGTGGAAGTGTTCATCGGTAGCGGAACCAAGACCTCCGACGGGGTCGATTTTGCGGAGATCGACTGGAGCAAGGGTAGCTATTCGGTAAAAGTGGAGTTCGACCTGAACAAAGACGGCAACTACACCGTCAGCGGGACCACCGCCCTGGCCTCGGTGCCCGAGGCGCTGTATGCCAAGAAGAGCAGGGGAGTGACCGCCCTCTCGGATGCCGAAATACAGGCACTCACCCCCACGGCCGGACAGATGGTGTTCAACACCGACGCAAGCGTCCTGATGATCTACGACGGGACGGTATGGAGAACCGTGAATGTCAAGTAACCCAAAACCATCGACCATGAGAACGAAAACTTTACTCTTGCTGGTGCCGTTCCTGATGTTCGTTACGCAGGCAATGGCACAACAGAGCCTACTCGCCGGCGGTGGGGTGATGGCCACTGATGCCGACACGGTGATCTTTGCCGTCGGACAGAGCATGCCCCTCATCGTGGACGATCCAGAGAGCGTCTCCTCGGGGACGATCCAGCCTTACCAGATCCTCACCCTTCCCACGGCCGTGGAAGATGCCGTCCTGGCAGAGATCTCCGTGCAGCTCTTCCCCAACCCCACGGCCGGTGACCTGATCCTGCGGCTGCAGGACGAACGTCCGGGCTCGTTCGAATATCACCTGTACGACCTTGCCGGGAAAGTGCTGGCAAAAGGGCGACTCCGGGGTACCGAGACCCTCATCCCCACCGCCACACTGCATGCCGGAGAATACCTGCTGATGGTAACACAGCAGAAGAAAAAGGTCAAAACGTTCAAGATCATTAAAAAATAGCAGCCATGAGAAAAGCGATACTGATATCCTCCTTATTGTGGATAGGCTTTCTGGCCGGGATGCAGGCCCAGACGTTGCGCTACCATGCGCTCCTGCGCACCGACCAGGACACCGTGGTCGACGAAGAGGTCAACCTCACCGTGGAACTCCTCGAAGGCTCACAGGACGGCACGGTCGTTTACAGTGAACAGCAGACCGTGACCGCGGTCAAAGGCAATGTTTTCCTCACCATCGGCGCGGGGGACAACCCGACGGACTCACTGGCCGATGTACAATGGGGGAACAAGAAGCATTTCATCCGTGTGAGCGGCACCACCGCCAGCGGCAAGAGCCTCACCACGCTGCTGCTGCCGGTGACGCCACACCCCTATGCGATGGTCACGGGACAGACGGCTTTCTTCACCGCCCCCGACAGCAGCTT
>JAMOUS010000188.1 GCA_027067975.1 Bacteroidales bacterium
ATTCTCCTCGAGGGTGTAACAGACATCAAAAGGATCGCCGTCGGCCACGATGTCGAACTTGTCGGCCAGGTTGAAGGCGATGGCCGGGAAAGCCTTGCCGCGGTCGCCCTGCACCAGCTCGAGCTTGAGATGCCCGCCGTTCGAACCTACCACGCGCCCGCTGCCGGTGTCGCGCACGCCGCGGCTTAAAAACACCGGTGCCAGGTTGCCCGGCCCGAAGGGCTTCATCTGACGAAGGACATTAAAAAAGTTCTCCGTGATCTCGTCCAGCCGTATCTCTTCGTCGATGGTCACGGTGGGGATCATCTGCTCGCGGGTGATGGTCCGCTCGACCACCTCCTCGAAGCGGCTGCTGAACTCTTCGAGCTTCTCCCGCCGCAGGGTGAGGCCGGCGGCATACATGTGGCCGCCGAAGGTCTCCAGCAGGTCGCCGCACGCTTCGAGCGCCTGGTACAGGTCGAACCCCTGCACCGACCGCGCCGAGCCCGTGAGGAAACCGTTCGACTCCGTCAACACCACCGTCGGACGGTAATAGGTCTCGATGAGCCGCGAGGCGACGATGCCCACCACCCCCTTGTGCCAGTTCTCATTGAACACCACCGTCGTCATCCGGTTGACCATCAACGGATCCTCGGCGATCATCGTCAACGCCTCCTGGGTGATCTTCTGGTCGACCTCCCGGCGGTCGTTGTTGAAGACATTGATCTTGCCACTCAGGCTTTCGGCATCCTTCCGGTCGCGCGACACCAGCAGCTCGACCGCCCGGCTGCCCGACTCCATCCGCCCTGCCGCATTGATGCGCGGACCGATCCGGAAGACGATGTCCTCGACCGTCACCTCCTTGTTGTCCAACCCCGCCAGCGTCATGATCGACCTCAGACCCGTACGCGGATGAGTGTTGAGCTGCTGCAAGCCGTAATACACCAGGATACGGTTCTCCCCCGTGATCGGCACAATGTCGGAAGCTGTGCTCACCGCCACCAGATCGAGGTAAGGAACAAGCTGCTCGAAAGGGATCGCATTGATCCGGGCATAAGCCTGCATCAGCTTGAACCCCACCCCACATCCCGAGAGCTCCTTGTAGGGATATTCATCCCCCGGTTGCTTGGGATCGAGGATGGCCACCGCCTCGGGCAGCGTCTCCCCGGGAAGATGATGGTCACAGATCACAAAATCCACCCCCTTGCGGTTGGCATAGGCGATCTCGTCCACCGCCTTGATGCCGCAGTCGAGCGCGATCACCAACGAATAGTTGTTGTCCCGCGCATAATCGATCCCCTTGCACGAAATGCCATACCCCTCCGAATACCGGTCGGGGATGTAATAGCCCAGGTTGTCGTAAAACTCACTGAAAAAAGAATAGAGCAACGCCACGGAGGTGGTGCCATCCACATCATAATCGCCGTAGATCAGGATCCGCTCGTGACGGGTGATGGCCATGGTGATGCGGTCGA
Organism: Bacteroidales bacterium; assembly: GCA_027067975.1. Classification (GTDB taxonomy): domain Bacteria; phylum Bacteroidota; class Bacteroidia; order Bacteroidales; family VadinHA17; genus DRPN01. Next base: position 1,455 of record JAMOUS010000188.1, read on the forward strand.
TGGCCTTGTTCATGTCCTTCATCAGAAAAGGATCATGCAGATCGTCCAGCGAAGGACGGAAAAAGGCCTTGGCCTCCTCAAAGGTGGTGATGCCCCGCTGCACCAGCAGGTTGGCCAGATGCCTGTTCACATTGATCGCCTCCGAGAGGCGTGCCACCACCTCCGGATCCCCTGCCGGCCGTATTTCCCAACGTTTCTCCATCACTCCTCTCCTGTAAGTTGCACACCGAACAGCCCGGCAAACTGACGGGCCACCTCTTCTTTCACCTCCTCCATATCGATCTTCCGTCCCAACTCCTTCTCCAGCGAGGTGACCCCCTTGTCGGTAAAACCACAGGGATTGATGTAGTTGAAGTAAGTAAGATCAGTGTTTACATTGAACGCAAAACCGTGCATGGTGACCCCCCGGCTCACACGCACGCCGATGGCGCAGATCTTCTCCGGCCGGGCCGTGGCGGTGCGCATCCACACCCCCGTAGCCCCTTCCAGACGGGCCGTCTCCAAACCGTAACGGGCCACCGTCCGGATGATCATCTCTTCGATCAGGTGGATATATCGCCGTACCCCCAACCCCAGCATGTCGAGATCGAGGAT
>JAMOUS010000189.1 GCA_027067975.1 Bacteroidales bacterium
TCCGCAACGCCGCCGGCGCCATGATCTTCACCGAACGCTCCGCTTGCAGTTCCCCCGTCACCGTCACCAGGATCTCAAACTTGCCCCGCTTGACCTCGGCATAGATCTGGGACTGTTCCTTACGGCGTGTTCGCTCACCGTAATACCACAGCCCCACGATGATCCCGCCCAGCAACAATCCCAGCAGTGTCAACCAAAACCACTTTTTGTTCCTCTTTTTATCGTCAGCTTTCATGATCAGGTCAGGTTTTCTCTTTCCGGCATATTCCGGATGGCTTATATTATTTGACAATGGCGGAGGTCCCTCTATTCCCTTCAAACCCGAATTTTACTTAAAAAGGTCAAGCACCTCCCGTCGCATCTCTTTCAGGCGTTCTTCTGTTTGCATCTCAATGTAAATACGGAACACCGGCTCGGTATTCGACTTCCGAAAATGCACCCAACCGTCCGGAAGGGTAACGTACAAGCCGTCAAGGGTATTTTGGGGATGATCCCGGAAATGTTCCTTCACACGCATGAACAACTCATCTTCACCTACATCGGAAGGGATGGGGATCTTGTCCTTGCTCATGAAGTAGGTAGGATAAGAAGCCCGGAGACGGGAGGCCGGCAGATCTTTTTCTGCCAGGAAAGAGAGGAATAACGCAATCCCTACAAGGGCATCGCGGCCATAATGCAGGGGGGGATAGATCACCCCCCCGTTCCCTTCGCCTCCGATCACGGCGCCGGTCGCCTTCATTTTCTCCACCACATTCACTTCCCCCACCGCAGCAAGGTGACGGCGTCCGCCGTGACGCCGGGCGACCTCATCCAACACTGCCGTAGAAGAAAGGTTCGAAACCACATCCCCTGGGGTGTCTTCCAACACATAGTCGGCCACGGCCACCAAAGTATATTCCTCCCCGAACATTGAGCCATCTTCATTGACGAATGCCAGCCGGTCCACATCGGGATCCACCACGATCCCCAGATCGGCGCGTTCCTCCACCACCCGGCGGGAGATCTCCCGGAGGTTTTTCTCCAATGGTTCGGGATCATGCGCAAAGAGCCCTGTGGGTTCACAGTTTATCTCAATGATCTCTTTGACCCCCAAGCTTCTTAGGAGGGCAGGCACGGCAAAACCTCCCACCGAATTCACGCCATCGACCACTATACGGAACCCGGCCTGGCGAATTTTTTCTTGCCTCACCAGTGGCAATTCCAGGATCTTCTCAATGTGCCGCAGATGATAATCGGATTCAGCCATACGGATTCCCATCCCTTCCATCTCCACATAATGGAAGTCCTCCTGCCCGGCCAGTTGCATCACCCGCTCACCTTCAGCGGCGTTAAGAAATTCGCCCTTCTCGTTCAGCAGTTTCAATGCGTTCCAGTGGGCAGGATTATGGCTGGCAGTGATAATGATCCCGCCATCGGCCTGTTCTTCCGTCACAGCCAATTCCACCGTTGGCGTAGGTGCCATCCCCAGCTCTACGGTGTCGATCCCCAAGGCATTGAGCGTATTGCACACCAAGCCGCATACCATCTCCCCCGACACACGGGCATCGCGCCCTATCACCACCTTCCAATGCTCCCGGTCAGGTAATTGTTCTTTCAACCATTCCCCGTACGCTGAAGAGAAACGTACCAGATCCAGGGGAGTCAGACCTTCTCCCGGCCTGCCCCCGATTGTACCCCGTATCCCCGAGATGGAACTGATCAGTGTCATCGTAGTAAAATTTTCCGAAAAGTAATCAATCTGCCCGGTTCCCCCACCTGCCCGAAAAGAAAAAAGGGACGGTCACCCATCCCTTTTTTCTTCCATCAAATATCTCCGGTCTTTCCCTACTCAATAAAGGGAATCGACTTGAGCAGTTGCATCTTCACCCCTGTGCTGATATACTCTTCCACCTGGATAAAGCGGGCTGCGACCAGTGCTCCCATCTTTTTCTTCAGGATATTGTAATACTTCATCTCGAGAGCCAGGTATTTCTTTTGATACTCGAAGGCCTTCTTCATGATCTGGTCAGCCTCTTTGGGCGTGATGGTCTCATATTTCTCCGCATATTCTTTCAAGTAGGCGATCCGCATCTGGGTGAGTTTAGAGGCTTCCTGCTCAAAGTCATTGTAGATGGGCCAGAACACTTTGGCCTGGACATCGGAAAGGTTCATTGCCTGCCCGACAAGGGACTTCTTCTCCAGTTTGAAATAGGAGAGCACCAGCTCTTCTTCGGTATCAGCCTGGCTGAAAGCAGGCAGAAAAAAAAGAACGCCTAAAACGAGTAAAAAGAATTTTTTCATAACCTATGGATTTTGATTTAAAAACTGAACACGATCCCGCCATTGAAATCACCTTGTACAAAAGCCGAATAGGTGCCGGCCCCGATGGAGCATCCGCCCGTTCCGCACCAGAAACCTCCCCCACCAAAACGCATGGGCATCAGCATACGGGCCTGGGCCTGAAAAGCCAGATGTTCGTTGACATAAAAACGCACCCCCGCACCCAGCACCATCGAGAACATCCAATCGGTGTAATAAACCGAATTCTTGGGCGTAAAGATTGTGGTCCCCATCGTGAACAAACCGTAAGGCATCACCACATCGTTATTGTATACCTCACGCATCACTCCCAATTGCAAATACTCCGTAGTCAGGTTGGTAAGGTTCTCCCTGCCCGTGAGTGTCTTTTTGGTAAGACGGGAATCCATCCGGTTGTAAAAAAAAATGATCTTTGTATCATCGCCTGCATTGGCTCCCATTTGGATCCCGTAGTTAGGCCCGTTCTCCACGCTGTATTCATACCTTCCTCCTCCCAACATCCACCCCCCGTAAGGGGTGATCTCAAACTGGGCCATGAGAGGAGCGGACGACAATAGCATGAAGAACGGGATGTACAGGAATGATTTTTTCATAGAACGATCGATTTGGATGGGAAAAAAAACGGAGGTCTAATAACCTCCGGAGAAGATGAATCCGATACTCAAGCTGATATTCCCCTGGCTGTCAATATTTCCAGCCTCAAACATGTGGTCATACCGCACATTGGCCATCACCCCCACACCGGTAGACAGATTGTAGATGAACCCAATCTCGGGAGTCAGTCCAAAATGCCACTGGCGGTCTTCCACATAGTAGATCCCCATTTCCGTACGTTTGCGAATCTTGTAAGGTCCGATCCCGAAGCCGACATACGGCCGCATGGCAGAGGTTCCGAAGAAATATTTCCCGCCGAACGTCAGGGGAAAAGCATTGATCGACCTGTACTGCTTCCCACTGATGGCACGGGTACCGCTCTCGTACACATCAAAAGGGATGGCATCATAAAAGACATGCCACGACCAGCGCAGTTCGAGCGCCAGATTATCATTGAGAAAATATCCGCCGGAGAAGGTGAATCCGCGAAAACTGGTGGGCGAAATGAAATCTTTCGTCCCCTCCATGGGAAATGAGACATCATACCCCAGGTTCGTGTAAAACCCGCCCTGTGCAAAAGCCGAACTCCCGCTCACCAGGGCGAACAGCGATATTATGAGGATCTTGATCTTTTTCATGGTAACTGTTTTTTCAAAATGATGTTACTTCTTGAAACATTTCGACTGTTTGAAGGCCTGATCGATGCTGCGCGAGATACGGGCTTTCATGTCCGACACACTTGAGCTGAGCATACCATTGAAAGCAGCTCCCCATACCACAGGCAACTTCACGTTGCCATTATCATCCTCGATAGGATGATTGGGATCTCCCATCGTAATGAACAAAGTACCCGTGCTGAACGAATAGTAATAAGGATAATACCCGCCGGGATAACCCCACCACCAGTCCCATCCGTAGCCGGGGTAACCCCACCACCAGTCCCAGGGATAGGAGGGATAATAAGGATAACCGGGCACCCATCCTTCGGTGGTCGAGGAGGTGACAGTAGCCGTCACCAGCACATCAGGGGGAACATCCCCTGTCGTATCCACCGGAACATATCCGGCAATCTCCTCAAGATCCTCTTTGATCTTCGAAAGGATCAGATCATCATACGTATGCTCCACATCTTCCTGATCATCCGTAATATAGACCACTGTGTCCATCAAAAAATAGGTATGGACATTATGCTCCGCAAAGAACGCCGAATCGTAGTCGGTCACCACAATGTCCGTATCACTGTAATATTCAGCGCCTCCGGGATAGCACGACACCATGACCACCGCAATTATGACGACCATCCCGTACAATAAAAACCTTACTTTTTTCATAGTCCTTCTTTTTTAATTCGTTGCAAATGTAATTATAATCAATCTAAATAAAAAATATCTTCCTCGTGCCGCTCCGGCAGCAGAGGCGGAAAGCAGGCAGTCTTCGATCTGGAATTATTGGCTGCCAGACACATGGAAAAGGTACGCTTCGAGCGAATTATTATTACCTTTGCAGGCTAAAATTAATAAAAATGGCAGAGAGAGGGAAGCCCAACAGGAGAGGAAAGCCGGCCCCAAAAGGCGAGTTCATGCGCCTCAACCGTTACATTGCCCTGAGCGGAATCTGCTCCCGGCGCCAGGCCGATGAATACATCGTCCGCGGGCAGGTCACCGTCGACGGAAAGAAGGTGACCGACCTGGGCATAAAGGTGTCCCGTTCGGCCGACGTTCGCCTGAAAGGCAAACGCATCCTCCCCGAAAAGAAGGTATACATACTCCTTAATAAACCGAAGGACTGCCTCACCACTACACGTGACCCCGAAGGACGCCGTACGGTCTTCGACCTGGTGCGGGTCCCCGGCGTACGGCTCTTTCCCGTAGGACGTCTCGACCGCAACACCACCGGCGTCCTCCTCCTCACCAATGACGGCGAGCTGGCCCAAAAGCTCACCCATCCCCGCTACAAACAGAAAAAAGTGTACCAGGCCACCCTCGACCGCGACGTCACACGGCACGACCTGGAACGCCTCGTCGAAGGGATCGAGCTCGACGAGGGCATCGTCGCCGCCGACGCCGTCTCATGGGTCGATGCTGACCATAAAAACATCGTGGGCCTTGAGATCCACTCCGGCCAGAACCGGGTTGTACGCCGCCTCTTTGAGGCTCTCGGCTATAAAGTGAAAGCCCTTGACCGTGTCGCCTTCGCAGGCCTCACGAAAAAGGCCGTCCCCCGTGGGAAATGGCGCCACCTCACCGACAAGGAGATCGTCATGCTCCACCGCCGTCTCTTCTGACCCTGAGGCTATTCCTTTATTTATTCCTATCTTTGCATCCAATCCATCTCAATCTCATCCCCATGTCCCACAAAGCCGGATTCGTCAATATCATCGGAAACCCCAATGTCGGGAAATCGACCCTGCTCAACCAACTGGTGGGGCAGAAACTTTCCATCGTCACCTCCAAGGCCCAAACCACCCGTCACCGTCTCCTGGGCATCGTCAACGGCAAGGACTTTCAGATCATCTACTCCGACACGCCCGGCTTCCTCAAACCCCAATACAAGCTGCAGGAATATATGGCCAAAGCGGTCCATACCGCCCTTGAGGATGCCGATATCCTCCTCTTCACCACCGACGTCACCGAGGAGCCTTCGGAAGAACACCCCCTCGTCGAGAAAGTACGGGCGGTGAAGATCCCTGTCATCTGTATTCTCAACAAGACCGACCTGGTCACTCCCGAGGAGGTGGAAGCACTTCTCTCCCGCTGGCAGGCACTCCTTCCCGAAGCCACCTGCATCCCCGTGAGCGCAACCTTGGGAGCCAACCTCGACAAGCTGCTCAACACCATCCTCGAGCTGCTGCCCGAAAGCCCGCCCTACTTCCCCAAAGACCAACTCACCGATAAGCCGGAAAAGTTCTTCGTCGAAGAGATCATCCGCGAAAAGATCCTCCTTTTCTACCGCCAGGAGATCCCTTATTCGGTCGAGGTGGCGGTCGAATCGTTCAAGGAGGAAGACGACCTCATCCGCATCGCGGCCAAGATCTTTGTGATGCGCGATAGCCAGAAAGGCATCCTCATCGGCCATAAAGGACAGGCACTCAAAAAAGTGGGCACCGAAGCCCGAAAAGACATCGAAGCTTTTTTCAACAAAAAGGTCTTCCTCGAACTCTTCGTCAAGGTAAAAAAAGACTGGCGCGACAAAGACCGTATGCTTCGCAGTCTCGGATACCAATAACACATACACCATGGGAAACATCGTCGCCATTGTGGGGAGGCCCAATGTGGGCAAGTCGACCCTCTTCAACCGGCTCACCGAGAGCCGCCAGGCCATCGTCGACGAATATGCAGGCGTCACGCGTGACCGTCTGTACGGATACTGCACCTGGAACGGCATCACCTTCCCCGTGGTCGATACCGGTGGTTATGTCACCAAGCCGGAAGATGTCTTCGAAGATGAGATCCGCAAACAGGTGCTCCTGGCCATCGACGAGGCAGAGGTGATCCTTTTCGTCACCGATGTGGAAAGCGGGATCACCGACCTCGACGAGGCGGTGGCCGAGATGCTCCGCAAGACCGACAAGAAGGTGCTGCTGGTCGTCAACAAGGTCGACAACAACGAACGCATCTTCGACGCCCAGGAGTTCTATCGCCTCGGCATCGACGAACTCTTCCCCATTTCCTCGATCAACGGCAGCGGCACAGGCGACCTGCTCGACCGGGTGGTAAGCCTCCTCCCAGAAGCCTCCGAAGAACCCGAGGACGAGCTCCCCACCTTTGCCGTGGTAGGCCGTCCCAACGCCGGGAAATCTACCCTCATCAACACCCTCCTCGGCGAAGAACGCCAGATCGTCACCCCCGTCTCCGGCACCACCCGCGACATGGTGCCCATCACTTACAAAAAGTTCGGCCATCACTTCCGCCTCATCGACACCGCAGGCATCCGCAAAAAGAACAAGGTGACCGAAGACCTCGAGTTCTACTCCGTCATGCGCGCCATCCGCGCCATCGAACGCTCCGACGTGGTCTTCCTCATGATCGACGCCACCCGCGGCATGGAAGCCCAGGATGTCAACATCTTCCGCCTCATCCAAAAGAACCGGAAAGGGATCGTGCTGGTCGTCAACAAATGGGACCTCATCGAAAAAGACACCCACACGATGGAGCGGTTCCGCGAACGCATCATCGAAAAGATCATGCCCTTCCAGGACCTGCCCATACTCTTCATCTCGGCCAAAGAACAGCAACGCGTGCTCAAGATGCTCGAGGCAGGAATGAAAGTATACGAGAACCGGAAAAAACGGATTCCCACTTCCCGCCTCAACGAGGTGATGCTCCAAGCCATCGAGGAGTTCCCTCCTCCTTCGGTCAAAGGCAAATACATCCGCATCAAGTATGTGACCCAGCTGCCGGTAAAAACCCCGGCCTTCGCCTTCTTCTGTAACCTGCCCCAATACATCAAGGAACCCTACAAACGCTATCTCGAAAACCGGCTCAGGGAACATTTCGACTTCCACGGTGTGCCCATCGAGATTCATTTCCGGAAAAAATGATCAAAAGATGTATCTTGGTACGCACTTTGCTCGTTAAAGTATCGGAATGAACCGTATGAAGACCATCCGGCTCTTGGTGTTGGGAGGGATTTTGCTCCTGATGGGATGGTCGTGCCGCAAGATCGAGCACTATCCTCCCGAGCCGCAGGTCTTTTACCGTAGTTTCATTTTCCGGGATTCCGTCGATTATTTAGGGAACACCATCCTTACCGGAACGCTCACCTTCTATTTCATCGACGGCGACGGCGACCTGGGCCTGCCCGACATCGACTCCCTCCTCCCTGCCGACAGCACCGCTGCCAATCTCTTTTTCACGCTTTACTACGTTCACAACAACAATGTCATCCCCGCCGACGAAGAGGAGGTAAAGACTCCACTTAAGTACCGCATCCCTTACATCAAAATGACCGGCCGTGACAAAACGATGAAGGGAGAGATCCGGGTCACTTTCTTTTATCTCAACTTTCCCTACGACACCATTCGCTACTCCTTCTATGTGGTCGACCGTGCCGGCCACCGGAGCAACACCGAAGAAACCCCTTTCTTCGTGCTCCCCAAAGACTAATGCTGTACCGATGATC
>JAMOUS010000190.1 GCA_027067975.1 Bacteroidales bacterium
TCGTAAGGGTCGATGCCTGCTGCGCGCAGCACCACGCCTTCCTTCTCCCTGTCGACCGAGGGAACCACGATCTTCATGATCTGCAGGTCGGCCGGCTTGTCGAGTGTGGGAGCCAACCGGGCGAACCGGGCCAGCGCCTCCTCCAAAGCACGGTCGGAGGCCGTATCCTGCTCGTCATAGAAACAGACCAGAAAAGCAAACACATTGCCGATCTGTTCGCAGAATGTGCGCTGGAGGGGTGAGAAGAGTACCTCCCGATAAAAGGAGCGGATCTCCCCTTCCGTGAGTGCCGGTGCTTTCAGAAGGGTGTTCCCTTTCGTGTTGAGCAGGTACAACTCCGGCGGGCTCCCGGGGGCATGCCGTACGCGGTAGCGGATGTTGGTGGTCGACTCCATCTCCGTGGCAATCTTCCGGAAACGTTCTATGAGGCTGCGATGGGCAAGGGTGTCGACCTCCATCTCCAGAATGTAAGTCTGCAGCCTGAGGGGGGTATAGCCGATCTCCCGAATGGTGTATCGGCAGCCTTTTGCCTCCGGGAAGTAAAGCGGAACGAGCAGGATAATAATAAGTAGAAAGAAGGTCTTTTTCATGTACGTGGAGCATTTATTGTCCCAGTGCCGAGGGCGGTCAGCGAGGCATTCTCCTCCAGCCCCAGGACGATGCAAAAAACCTTGAGGTGTTTCGTGTATTTAAGGATTTCGGCCACAATCTTCATCGGGCTGAAGGCGCTGCGGTAGTTGTCGCATTGGAACCGCGGCCAGTCGTTGTCGGTGAGGGTATGACGGCGGTTGCAGGCGGGTAACACCACGAGGAGGAGGAGAGCAAAGAGCTTGGCATGTTTCATGGTACAGGATCAGGCTTGTATCACTTTTCCTTGTTCGAGGTACAGGGTGCGGCTGGCGGCGGTCTCGGCATGGTCGTCGTGGCTGACCATCACCACGGTGCCGCCCTGGCGGTGGCATTCGCTGAGCATGTGGATCACGGCGGCGGCGTTGTCAGGGTCGAGGTTGCCGGTGGGTTCGTCGGCGAGGATCACTAGAGGACGGGTGATGAGGGCACGGGCGAGGGCTACGCGCTGTTTTTCGCCGGCGGAGAGCTCGGCGGGGCGATGGCCGAGGCGAGCTTCGAGGCCCAGCTGCCGGACGAGGCGAAGGGCTTCTCCGCGCCTCCCTCCCCTGCCACCGCCGGCAAGGAGGATATTCTGCAAAACAGTCAAATAGGGCAACAGGTGGTACGACTGGAAGACAAAGCCGATGTGTGCACCGCGGTAGCGGGAACGCGTCTTATCCTTCATGGCATAGAGTCTGCGACCGTTGAGACACACCTCTCCGGCGGTGGGAAGCAAGAGGCCTCCCAGCAGGAATAGGAGGGTCGACTTGCCCGATCCGCTGGGGCCTTTGACCAGAACGAACTCCCCTTTCCCGATGGTCAGGTCGATCCCAGCCAGGGCGGTGATATGGCGTTTTCCTTTGCGAAAGATTTTGGTAAGCTGTTCTGTCCTGATCATATCGTTATTCTTCCTTGAGCATCTCTCCCGGCTGTTCGGCGACGGCATATACGACCGGTATGGCCGAGGCAATGATGGCGAAGAGGGGGGCTAGCAAGAGACTCCAGCCCAGCAGGGAGGGCAATGCCTTCACAACGGCGGTGACCTTGAAGACCAGGGGGCCGTAGCGGAGGGCGAGCCAGGTGCCGAGGCAATATCCGATGACCGCTCCCATCATGCCCATGAGGGCGGCGCGGGCGAAAAAGATTCCGGCGACGCGCAGGTCGCGGAAGCCCAAGGCCCGCAAGATACCCACTTCCTTCATCCGTTGCAAGACATTGAACATGGACACCGTCCCCACCCAGACGGCGGCGATAATGAGCAGCACGGGCAGCAGGACGGCAAAATACTTGTCCATCATCTTCCGTTGTCGTTCACGGGCCACGGCGATGGTGCGGTTCATGATCACCTTGGCATCGGGCAGGTCGGCCTCGAGTTGGCGCCGCAGGTCATTCAGCGGATCGTCCCCTTCGGCCGAGCATAAGCAGTTGAGAGCCATGATCTCGCTGATGACCCCCTCCTTATGCAGGAGATGCTGCAGGTCTTTCAGGTCGAAGTAGATGCGTATATCATCCTCCGACCCGGTCTCGGACAGGGTGCGTTCAGCCACGAACGGTCTGCCGAGGATCTCGAGGGTGTCCCCCTGCCTGATCCCGGTGGAGCGGGCGGATTCATAGCCCACATACACCTTCCCCGGCGGGATGGCGAAGATCATCTTACTGCGCTTCTTTCCCTTCGGGTTGAGCTCGTCGGGAGAGATGCCCGTGAGAATCACGTCTAGACCGTTCCACTGGATACGCTGGTGAAGGGTGGCGGTAAGATGCGCAGAGTAGATCGCCTTTTTTTTCACCAGGATGTTCACATACTCTTCGGGCATGGTACGGTCGGAATACCCTTGTACCCAGAACCGGTTCATAGTGGTGGAGTCGGGGATGATACGCAGGTTGAAGCCCATCTCGCGTGTAAGGATGCGGGTCTCGTTCCGGGAGGCTTTGGCCATGATGACAAAGAACACCACCACCGTCACGGCCGCGACCATGGCCAGAACACCCAGCAGGAAGTTCCCGAAGCGGTAAGCGATCTCCTTCAGGAAAAGCATGTGCAAAAAATCTTAGCGGCAAAGGTAACAAACGCAACGGCTTTGTTCGCAAAGAAATTTTGCTGATTTTGTTCAAATATTCACCTTAACACCGGCACGCAAGACTCCACATATCTCAAGACCGGCCGGGACGTCAACGGCCCCTTTCCCATTACTTTCCCAAAAGGAATACAAAAAAAAGAGAACCTCCTTTGAGAGATTCTCTCATTTTGAGCGGGAAACGGGGATCGAACCCGCGACCCTCAGCTTGGGAAGCTGATGCTCTACCACTGAGCTACTCCCGCAAAAACGTTCGAAGCATCGAGATCTCAGTACTCAGTATCGAGTTTCCCGGCTTCAGTACCCAACTCCGGCTTCTCAGATGAAGGAATTGAGTTCTGAGTACCGGGTTGACTCGAAAGTCATCTTTCGAAACTTCCTTGAGCCTCCCATCGGACTTGAACCGACGACCTGCTCATTACGAGTGAGCCGCTCTACCAACTGAGCTAAGGAGGCTTAAGCGGGACACAAAAATACAATCTTCCCTGAAAAAAGTCAACAGGGCAAGCTAATTTTTTCCTTCGTTTTTTTCGAGGGCGGCAAGGCGCTGCAGCAAGGGCGGATGGGAATAGTGGAAGAAGACGTAGAGAGGGTGTGGGGTTAGGTTGCTGAGGTTTTTCTCGGAGAGTTTGATCAGGGCGTTGCGGAGGGGGCGGGCCAGACCCAATGCTTCGGCGAAGGCGTCAGCGGCAAATTCGTTTTTTCGGGAGATGACGCCTGTGCCCAGTCCCAGCAGGAGCGTCACCGGCGAGATCAGCAGGCCGTATGCCAAGAGGCCGAGGCGGAAGGAGTTCCCCTCCCCTCCCAGGGCTTGCGGGATGGCCGGGTCGGACAGGAAAAGGCCCAGCATCCAGAGGAGGAAGCCGGTCTCCAGAACGGAAAGAAGCAGCATCCAATGGGTATGGTGCTTGCGATAGTGCCCCAGTTCATGGGCCAGCACAGCCACGATCTCCTCGTCGGTGAGGTCGTGGAGAAGGGTATCGTAAAGCACGATCCGCTTTTTCCGGCCTAAGCCGCTGAAATAGGCATTGGCTTTGGAGGAGCGGCGGGAGCCGTCGATCACGTATACATTGTCGAGGCGGAAGCCTGTTCGCGCACACAGTTCCCGGATCTTCTGTTTCAGCGGACCCTCTTCCAGGGGCGTTTGTTTGTTAAAGAGCGGAACGATCAAGGAGGAATAGAAGATGGTGATAAAGAGAGAGAAGAGGGAAAAGGCTCCCCATGCCCAGAGCCAGAAGGTCTTGCCGGCCCACTGGCGGAACCCTACCAGTGCTCCCAGCAGGATTCCTCCGAACAGGGCAGCCAGGAACCAGCTTTTGAGTTTATCGGTAAAAAAGGTCTTTTTGTCCATCCGGTTGAAGCCGAACCGCTCTTCGATGACGAAAGTGTCGTACCATTGGAAAGGCAGGGTTAGCAGGTCGTAGGCAAGGCCCAGCACGGCAAAAAAGAGAAGTGTATGGAGCACTTCCCCCGGCGCCACCCTGCCCGTCCATTCATCCAGACGGGCAAAAGCCCCGGTGAACAGCATCACGAGAATGAGGAGCAGCGAAAAGGTGGCAGTGAGACGGCCGAAGCGGAGGTTGGCCAGAAAATACTGCTGGGAACGTTCGTATTCCTTTTCATCGTAGATGCCATGCAGAGGCTCCGGCAGCCGCGGGTTCCAGGCCCTCATGTTCAGATGGTCAAGGAACCTTTCGAGAAAGTAATTGAAAAGGAGGATCGCGACGATCACCCAGAACCAGAGGTTGTACATGGCTGAAAGGTTAATCTCCAGAGGTATTTAGGTTCATCTTCCGGTATTCCTTTTTTCGTTCCCGGATGATCCCGAGGTAATTCCGGGTCACTTTGGAATCTTCCAGTTGCAGGGAGCGGTTCAGCCACTCCTCTGCCAGGTCGAGTTTGTCGTTGATCTCGCTGGCGAGGGCCATGTTGAAAGCGGCTTTGGCAGCCACTTTGGGGCCGGCGGTGTAGGCGAGGCGTCGCCATATCTCGGCTGCGGCGAGCCACTTGTTCTCCTGGGCATAGCGGGCGGCCTTTTTCAGAGCGGGATTTCCTCCGGCATAGTAGATGCGGGTAACGGGGTCCCATACGGGGAAGATCCTGTAGGCATAATGGATTCCCGCCATCCGGGAGAGGTCGTGGATGGCCATTTTCAGGCTGGGAAGGCGGCTGAGGGCATCGCGATACGAGAAACCGGCGCTGGAGAGCCGAATCGTATCCTCCAGCACAGCCCGGTCCAGAAGAGAAGTATCTTCCAGGTCGTACAAGTACCAGACCGAGCGCACCGTCAGCCAGACATCCAGAATCGTGATCCAGTTCTCTGTGGCTTCATTTTCTTCCAGCATCATGTATTCCTCTTTCCGAGAGATGGAATCATGGAACAGGAGGGTAGCCAGGTCCACACAGGTAGTGGCATTGTTCCTGGCAAGATGGTCGAGCCACACCTCTGTGTCAAGAGGTTCCGGAAGGTTTTCCGTCCCCACACTGTCCAGCAATAGCGAATCGAAAAGGATGCGGTCTGTCCACGGCGAATCGGAAGCGACATCCGTAAACCCGTACAAAGCCTTCCAGGAAAGATCATTGTACATCTTCACAGGGATCTTCAGGTCATGGAAAAGGAGGGTGTCGTTCCATCTCTCCACCACCGGCATCCGGTTGAGGAGAACGATATCCCTGGGGGTATTAAAGAAGATCTTCTTGGGAGGGTGCAACACCTGGATCTCCAGTTCCCTTGTGGTATAGCACGAGGGCAGAAGGATCAGGAAAGCAAGGAGAGCCGGCATCAGGAGCATCCGGATTCCTTTTTCCCTGCGGTTATTTTCTTTTCCGTTGTTCACTGATCAAGGTTCCGTAATATTGTTTAATTGCTTCGGTTGGATATATTGCCACCGCTTCGCGAATGTATTCCAATGCTTTTTCATAATCTCCCTTTCTTTCCCGTGCCAGGGCCAGGTTGTACAGGATCTTGGCCCTGAGGGGACCGCGGGTTTCCTTCAGGGCCTTTTCCCAATTCTCTTCAGCCTTCTGCCATTCCCGGAAAAGGACATTTTTTGTGGCTTCCCTGAGCAGACGGTTCCGTGAGGCATAGTAATGGCGTAGCACCGTCGTAGAGGAAGGAAGCAGTTTTCCCGCAAAGTCCCATCCCTGAACATAGCCGACCCGTTCCGCGGCGGTACGCAACGAAGGCAGTTTTTTCTTCACCTCCTCCCGTGTTTTCCCATCCACTTTGTATGTCACGGAATCTCGGAACGGCCCTTCAAAAATAAGATGTTTTGTCTTACATTCATAGATTCTCCACAGAGCGTTTGTATAGACCTGTAGTGTCGCCTGTTGCATGAACTCGGGTTCGACACGGTACAGGATGGTTTTTGACCACACTTTGTTGCGAGCTTCGTGAGGCCAGCGTTTATAAGCGGAAAAGGTAATCTTTTGCTGCAAGCGCAGGGAAGCAAGGTTTATGATTAGGTCGCTCCTGTCGGGAGCTTCACAGATCTGTCGGAGCGCCTCTTCCCGGAAAAGAGGAGGCGGTAAGTTCTCCGGGATAATGCAGGTATCGATCCATTCGATGATCTTCACGATCTCTTTGTCGCTTTCTTCGAAGAGACGTTCGGCACAGCCTATCAACGAGCGTTCACCCGCAGCCAGCAGACAGGGGCCGCCGTTCATACTGTCGCAGGTCATCAGAGGGTCACCGGTGTCCCCTCCGGTGATCAGAGGAGGAACACTGAAGACCAACGCGACCTTCCCGGCACAGTCCGGCAGTGGAATTTCCGGTGGGGAACTGATCTCCACAGCGATCTCGCGGGGGGTGATACACCCTCCTGTCCCCAACCACCCCAAAAGCAGGATCCCTCCTACGATTTTTCCTCTCATCGGCCTCCCTCCCCTGATTCTGAGAATGAATATACAAAAAGAGGAGGGAAAAAGAAAGCGGAAGGGTCATGTGTTCATGCCGCCGCAAACGTTGATCACCTGTCCGCTTACATACGAAGAGAGGTCAGAAGCGAGGAAAAGAGCGACATTCGCCACATCTTCAGGCAGCCCAGGACGTCGCAAAGGGATCTGTTGGGTCCAGGCTTTCCGGACATCTTCGGTAAGCTTTTTCGTCATTTCGGTATCGATGAATCCCGGAGCGATGGCATTGCATCGGATGCCACGGGACCCCACCTCTTTGGCCACCGACTTCGTGAAACCGATGATCCCCGCCTTGGAGGCCGAATAGTTGGCCTGCCCAGCATTGCCGCTTACGCCTACCACCGAGCTCATGCTGATGATGGAGCCGCTGCGTTGTTTCAACATGTAAGGCTGGACAGCCTTGGTGAAGTTGAAGACCGACTTGAGGTTGACTTTGATGACCAAGTCCCACTGTTCTTCGGTCATCCGCATCAGGAGCGTATCCCTGGTGATGCCGGCGTTGTTGACGAGGATGTCGATCTTGCCGAATTCTTCGATGATCTTTTTGACCACCTCCTGGGTACCCTCATAATCGGAAGCATCTGAGGCAAAGGCTTTGGCCTTGACACCGTAAGATTCAATCGTGCTGACGGTATCCCGTGCGTTATCGTCGATGGCGAGGTCGGTGATCGCCACGTCGGCACCTTCCTGGGCAAAGCGGATGGCAATGGCGCGTCCGATACCCCGGGCAGCACCTGTGACCACAGCGGTCTTTCCTTTCAAGAGATCCATATTATCGTAGTTTAGAGGTTTGACGATCCTTTATTTTTTTCCATAATTCCGGCAGGAGCGTGCCGGCTTTTCCTTTCAGGTGGATATCTGTGATGGTATGAGTAAAGGAAGAACTTTCAGGGTTGACTTCGATGATGGTGGCGCCGTTGTCTTTGGCCAGTTGGGGGATGAACGAGGCCGGCATGATCTCGCCGGTGGTGCCGATCACGAGGAAGACGTCGGCGAGGCGGGCTTCTTCTTCCGAACGCCGTGCCGCCTCCGGCGGGATGGGTTCGCCGAAGAAAACGAAATCGGGTTTCAGAACGTGTCCGTCCTTTTTACAACGGGGAGGCAGATCCTGCAGGTCGATCTCCTTGACGGGATAGAGGGTGCCGCATCGTTCACAGACCAGCCGCTGCGAATTGCCATGGTATTCGATCACGTTCCGGCTGCCGGCTTCCTGGTGGAGGTTGTCGATATTCTGTGTGATCACAGCGGTAAGACGACCGGCTTTTTCCATCTTGGCCAAGGTGTAATGTGCGGGATTGGGACGGGCCTGTCCGAAGAAATCATAAAAGATCTCCCGGATCACGCGCCAGGATTCGGCGGGATGGCTATGGAAATATCCGATGTCCAGCACGATGGGATCATACCGG
>JAMOUS010000191.1 GCA_027067975.1 Bacteroidales bacterium
CAGCGGTTATGAGCTGTATCTGGTCCTTTTCCGGGAGGTCATACGCTCGGAGGTGTTCCGTGAGATCAAACAGGAGCTCTTCCCTGCCGGTTTCACCCATCTCACCCTCCCCGCAGAGCAGATGGCAGCGGTGGAATGGCTGAGGGCGGGACGCGAGTTCCGATACCACGGCAGACTGTACGATGTGGTCAGGATCCGGAAAGAAAAAAAGGTCACCCATATCTACTGCAGGGCCGACGAACGGGAAGAGGGCATCCTCCGAAAGCTCTCTGAACATCAAAAGAAAAAGAAGAAAGAGGCGGCATTCGTCAAGAAGGTCCTGACAGACAAATTCTTTCCGGTTCATTCCCTCTCCCTCCTCCCGGCAGGCAGCGAGAGGCATCTTTTTCCCTTCCGGGAAAACCTTTACCGTTCCCGCACAACGGCTCCCCATGCCCCGCCTCCGAGGATGACCGTTGCCTGAAGGGCAATACTTTTCCGAACATTTCTTTTCCTTTCCGAACGATGCCGGAAGGCATTTTCTTTTTATCCGTTCAAAACCCAAATATTTACGATCATGAAGCGTATCTTCTTTTTGGCAACGATCATATTTTTCTCATTACCATTTTGGATCCCGGCGCAGGAACCTGCCGCCGACACCGTTCATCTCGACGAGGTGGTGATCACGGCGAGCCGCATGCCGGAGGTGATGGCCACCCACAGCGGAGCCGTATCGCTGGTCACCTCCCGGGCGCTTGCGGCGATGCCCCGGTCGGTAGGGGCAGAAGAGGCTCTTCGTCTGGTTCCCGGAATACGTATCGACAACCAGCACAATGGTGAGAGGGTGCACATCTCCATCCGCGGGCAGGGTATCCTCACGGAACGGGGACTTCGCGGCATCGGGGTGGTGCTCGACGGCATCCCGCTCAACGATCCTTCGGGGTTTGCGCCCGACCTGTATGATGTCGACTGGAACATGGTCGAACGCATCGAGGTGTTGCGGGGGCCGGCGGCAGGGCTGTACGGCAGCAGCGGCGCCGGCGGCATCCTGCAGATCACCACACGCAGCGGAGGCCAAAAACCCCTGGAAGGTTGGGCAGGCATCAGCGCCGGCTCATACGGTTTCTACAAAACCTACGCATCCCTGAACGGCACCCTCGACCACACCGACTACCGTCTCTCCTACACCCGCGACGGCGGCAACGGCTACCGTATCCATCAGGCCTTCTGGTCGAACAAACTGTACGAGAAGGTGAGCTTCCACCCCGGCGAACGGCTGCACATCACCCAGATCCTCTCCCACACCGACTATTTCCATCAAAACCCCGAAGGCCTGAACCTTTCGCAACTGGACGACCCCCGGCAGGCCAACCCCGACGCCATCCCTTACAATGAGTACCAGAAGACCAACCGCACCACCCTCGGCATGACGGGAGAATACCGTCTCACCCCTTCCCAGAAGATCCGCGGATATGCTTTTCTCCGGACGTGGCGCTACAAAGAGACCAGCAACAAGTACGCGGAATACCGCGACTACACCGATCCCGGCGCCGGTCTGCAATACGAGCTCGACCTAGCCACCGGAAAAGTATCACATCATCTCAGTGCCGGCACCGACCTCAACTTCCAGGGGATCCTGATGCACAAGCTCAAGAGCGCTCCCGATCCCGGACGGAAGGATGGTCTTGACGAGACGAACATCGAGACCGACACCCTCCTGGCCAACCAGACCATCGATCAGTCGAGCCTGGGCCTCTATGCCATCTACCGCCTGGAACGGGGTCGCTTCAGCCTGACCGGCAACATTCGCTACGACAACATCCGGAACTCCCTCACCGACAAGATGGTGGGGAAAGACTCCGCTACGACACGGATGGACTTCTCCCACACCACGTTCCGCGTGGGGATGAACTTTGCCCTGACCCCCTCCGTGTACCTGTACGCCAACTACAGCCAGGGTTTTCTCCCTCCCTCCACGGAAGAGCTGGCTGCCAATCCCCTGGGATATTCCGGGTTCAACACCCATCTGGTGCCGGCAACGGCAGG
>JAMOUS010000192.1 GCA_027067975.1 Bacteroidales bacterium
GTCGGAGACCACATATCCCCGGAAGCCCAGCTCCCGGCGGAGGATGGTGTCGAGGAGGTAGGGGCTGGCATTACAGGGCACCCCTTTGTAGGCGCTGTAGGCACCCATGACGGAGTAGGCGCCGCCCTCGCCCACCGTGGCCCGGAAGGCGGGCAGGTACGACTCGTAGAAGTCGCGCTCGCTGGTGACGGCGTTGAAGCTGTGCCGTAGCGGCTCGGGACCGCTGTGCACGACGAAGTGCTTGGGCGTGGCGATCACCTTGAAGTATTTCGGGTCGTCGCCCTGCAACCCCCGCACGAAGGCCACGCCGATGCGCGACTCGAGGAAGGGATCCTCGCCGTAGGTCTCCTGCCCCCGCCCCCACCGCGGGTCGCGGAAGAGGTTGATGTTGGGTGACCAGAAGGTAAGACCCTGGTAAATCCCCCGTTCTCCTTTTCTCACGGCCTCATGGTGTTTGGCTCGCGCCTCGGTGGAGATGACATCGGCCTCGCGGCGTATCAGCTCCGGATCCCAGGTGGCTGCCATGGCGATGGCCTGCGGAAAGACCGTCGCCACCCCCGCCCGTGCCACGCCGTGCAGGCACTCGTTCCACCAGTGATACTCGGGAATGCCCAGACGCGGGATGGCCGCAGCATGACTGGTCATCTGACTCACCTTCTCCTCCAGCGTCATCCGGCCCACCAGATCCTCCACCCGCTCATCCACCGGCAGGTCGGGGTTCTGAAAAGGATACTGCGGCTGCCGGCTGCAGGAAGAGACAAAAAAGAAGAACAACAAAACAAAAAAAGGAACCACCCTCGATCTCATGACAATCTTTTTTTATCGGTTAACATAAAACTGTATCACTCTTCATTAGTCACCCTTAAAGTACTCTAAGTACTCTAAGTACTCTAAGTACTCTAAGTACTCGAAGTACTTAAAGCACTTGTAACTTTCAATCCCGACGCTCCGCTTCGCTGCGGTCGGGATCAGTTCCACCAACGCCTCCTGCTTCGGCTACGCCTCGCACGAGGCGGGTGTCACTGACTCCATACTCCATACTCCGAACTCCTAACTCATTTTATTTCAATCTCATCCACGAACACCCAGGCTTTGCCGCCCGCTGCGGGGTGCCAGGCTGGCAATGTTCCCACGTTTTTCGCCACCACCTTCACGTATTGGGCTTCACGGGGTATGCCGTAGCAGGAGAAAGTCCGGATGAGCGTGCCGGGGATGTTTCCCGGGATATCGTTCTCATGGCGGCAGAAGGGTTGCCATTCCTTTCCGTCTTGCGAAAGATACACCTCCATCCGGCTGGGGAAGAGGATCCAGGAGTGTTGCTGCTGCAGGAACTCCGCCTTGACGGTGTCGATGATCACAGGCTTTTTCAGTTGCAGGATGGCGACCATATCCTCTCCTACGAAGCCCATCCAGTGTCCGTCGCGGAAGTTCTCCGACCCATGCACACCGTCGACCAGTCCCACCACGCCCCCTGCGGTATAACGCTGGCTGTAGGGGTGTTCCAGACGGATCTCCTTCACCGGACCTTTGTACACGAAGATCTTCTTCGCAAAAACCGGCACTCCCCCCGGCGAAGGATTGCGGAAGCGGGCCTTCACCACGACGGTGCTGTCCACGACGAAGGGTCCCCGGTAGACGAGGGAAGAGCTGTCGGGATCGCTGCCGTCGAGGGTATAGAGGATCTCTCCGTGGGGGAAGAGGGAGATGATCGTCACGGTGCGCCTCTCCGCAAAGAGGCTGTCATCCGGCTGGATAAAGAGATGGTAAGGGGTATCGTTCAGGTCGCGGATGGCGCGGTCGTAGCGTGCCAGGATGGTGTCGAGCCACCAGGGCCGGTTCTCCACCTTCCAGAGCCTCTCGTAGTCGGCCTTCAGCGCTCCCAGCTGTGATGCCAGGGCATGGAGGTTGCGGGTGACCATCGAGGCATTGAGGAGGCTCCTCTCGGCCGGGTCGTTGAGACGATAGCGCAGTGCATTTTTCCGTGCCAGGTAGAGCACCCGCCGGACGGAAAAGTCCAGGAAGCCG
>JAMOUS010000193.1 GCA_027067975.1 Bacteroidales bacterium
ATCTTTATCATGGCGTAGCAAAACCCCCCCTGATGAATCCGTTCAAAAAATACTTGGTTCTTGCAGCTCTGGGAGGAACCCTGATGTTGTGGTCATTCCGGGAGCCTCCCCTCGTCAACGTGAGGGAGATTCTCACCGATCCTGCATTTTATCAGGGACAGAAAGTGGAAGTGGAAGGGATTGTGTGGGAAATGGAGCGGTTCGCTGAAAAAAGTTGTTGTTATGTGGGGGAGAACGGGGATTCTGTGGTAAAGGTGGACCTGGGAGGAGGACTTTTACAGCTCAATATGCGATACAGGATCACTGCCGTGGTGAGGAAAGACCCAAAAGGAAAGGTGTTCTTAGAGGCGGTCAACTGGCAACGCGAGGGTTCTGCAGTAAAAAGATGGGTGGTCGAGCGGGGGATGAAAAAGAGGTAGGTCAGATTTTGATCAGTTTTTCCAGTTCTACCAGCCGCGTGCGAGGAAGCACCAATGTGTGTGAAAAACCGTTGAGGCCGATCTCGCAGTTGCGGCTTTTTCTTTCCAGTCGGATGATATAGTGGATGTTTACCAGATAGGAGCGACTGGCACGGAAAAAGGTGTCGGCCGGGAGCATCTCCTGGATGTTTCCGAGATTGTTCGTCACGATCTCTCTTTTCCCGTTGGTAAAGGTGATCTCCGTGTAGTTGCCTTCGGCGGTGCAGTAAAGGATATCTCTCGGGTCGATGAGCAAAAAGCCGCTGCGGGTGTTGAAGCGGATCCGTTTGGGATGCGAAACCTTCTTCAGCAGTTCTTCGAGCTTGCTGTTGACATGGGTACGGAAGCGATAGCGCTGGAACCGCTGGATCGCCTCTGCCAATTCATCGCGGTTTACCGGTTTAAGGATATAATCGAGGGCCGCCTCCTTGATGGCTGAGATCGCGAAACGGTCATATGCCGTGATAAAGATGATCGCAGGTCGATTGGGCAGGTCCGGCAGACGACTGGCAAGGGTGAGGCCATTCTCTTTCGGCATCTGGATATCCAGGAAAACCAGGTCGGGATGATGTTCCATGATCATCCTGTATCCCTCTTCGCTGTCATGGGCGGAGGCGACCACCTCGATCTCGGGATGTCCTTTCAACAGCTCGATCAGCAGATCGACGGCATGTTGTTCATCGTCGATGATCACCGTCCGGATCTTGTCTTTTCCCATTGGCCCCAATGATGATCCTCCTAAATATAAACATTTTTTCTGTTTTCTTCCCGTTTTTCCCTTTTCTTAGAGTAGGATAGAGGGGTGAAAAGAAAAGAGCCGGCAAATTTGCCGGCTCTTTCGGAAATCTTTTGTTTTGGGGCTCATCCGTTCCGTCCGATGGCATTGAGATCTTCGAAAGCTTCTTCAAGACGCTTGACAAAGAACTCTTCACCCCGACGCAGCCATTTACGGGGATCGTAATACTTCTTGTTCGGCTTGTCCTCGCCTTCGGGATTGCCGATCTGCGACTGCAAGTAGTCTTTGTATTCTTCATAGTAGGATTTCACGCCGCTCCAGAAAGCCCATTGCATGTCGGTGTCGAGGTTCATCTTGATCACGCCGTAGGAGATGGCTTCTTTGATCTTGGATTTTTCCGAACCCGATCCTCCATGGAAGACGAAGTTCAACGGCTTTTCGCCGGTGTTGAACTTTTTCTGGACATATTCCTGGGAGTTTTTCAGGATGATGGGTTCCAGGCGGACGTTCCCCGGCTTGTAAACCCCGTGTACGTTTCCGAAGGAAGCTGCCACAGTGAACCGGGGGCTGATCTTGATCAGTTCTTCGTAGGCATAGGCCACATCTTCCGGTTGGGTGTACATCCGGGCATTGTCCACGCCAGTGTTGTCGACACCATCCTCTTCACCGCCGGTGACACCCAGTTCGATCTCAAGCGTCATGCCGATCTTGCTCATCCTTTCGAGGTATTTCTTGCTGATGGAGATGTTTTCTTCGAGGGATTCTTCCGAAAGGTCGAGCATGTGCGAGCTGAAGAGCGGCTGCCCGTGTTCCTTGTAATATTTTTCGCCGTAATCCAGGAGGCCGTCCACCCACGGGAGCAATTTCTTGGCGCAATGGTCGGTATGGAGCACCACCGGCACGCCATAATGTTCGGCCAGCAGATGGATATGGTGGGCTCCCGAGACCGCCCCCATGATCGCACCCGTCTGGCCCTCGGCCGGGATGCCTTTCCCGGCGTAAAAAGCGGCTCCGCCGTTGGAGAACTGGATGATCACCGGCGAATTCACTTTCGCCGCAGTCTCCAGCACAGCGTTCACAGAGTTGGTGCCCACCACATTGACAGCCGGTATTGCAAACTGGTTCTCTTTTGCATACTGGAACAGTTCGGTGACCTCGTCACCGTACAGTACGCCTGCCCTGAATTTTTTTGTTCCCATGATCGTTTATTTTTAGGTTTTCGTTAGGTCGAAAAGCGGATGTAAAAGTAATCAATAAATGGGAAAAGTGGGAAGGGCAGGCTTCATAATTTCAGCGGAATGCTCACTTTTTCATTGGCCGGGATCTCATACCTTTTGCCATGGACATGTGCCGGAAGCGGGGCATCTCCTTCGTGTTCAAAGGTAATCTTTGCGTTGGTGATATGGAGGTGGACCACATGGTCATGGAAGCGAATCATGAAAGTGAAGGAAGATCATTTTGCAGGTATGCGGAGTTCGTAAAAGTTGAAGTTACGACGCAAAACGTCCGTGTCGAAATGAACTTCGAAAAAGATCTTCTTGAAAGGTGCGTTTCAAACGTTTTCGACAGAAGGTGGGAGGAAAAAAAATTTTTGAAAAAGGGACTTTTTCAATGGATCAGGATCTTTTTGACAATGTATCTTTCCTGAGACCGGATCTCAAGGAAGTATATTCCCCGGGGCAAAGGAGGCAGTTCAAGGGTGACGGTAGGATGTTCACACTCTCTCCCCAGGAGTGTCCGGCCGGTGGGGCTGAGAAGGCGGCAGGAAAAGCTTCCGTTTTCCGGCACGGTGAGATGCAGCACGTTCGTGGCGGGGTTGGGCCACACTTCGACCGTGACAGGGACTTCACGGACCGAGGTGGTGAAGGTTTCCACCACAAGGAAGGAAGTGTCTCCCCGGCATCCGTTGAGATCGTAGCGGACGACGAACAAGGTGTCGCGTCCGGGACGTGTCCAGCGGACCGAAGCATATGGCCCGGTGGGATATCCCAGAATTTCCCCGCCGGAAGCGCTCCATTCGTAATATCCTTCCTGGGCCGGTTTTACACAGTAGCAATAGTGATGATAAAGGCAAACGTCACGGGGGCCGCACAAGTTCCCTGTGATGACCGGTTCGGGCGAAATAAGCCATACACTGTCGCTGGCGGTATGTCCCTCCTGATCGGTGACGGTCACATGGTACCAGCGTCCTGCCTCAAGACCGGTAGCAAGGGAATCGTGGGAAGGGGGATCGTTGTCCCATAACCAGCGATAGGGGGGAGTACCGCCCCTGGCACGGGCCATCGCCCATCCATCCGACGAGCCGTAACAGCTTATGTACGAACTGTCTATGATCGCGACCTCAAGAGGAGGTTTAAGCGGAGAAAGGGAATAATAGTAGACCCGCCGATCTTCGTAACGCCAGCCGTCCCCTTCGCGTTCCATTCCGGTGTCGCTGAGCAGATTTCCGCAATCGTCGTAGGCATAGAGGTACCGGTATTGATCTTTCCAAAGGGAGCCCGACCAGAGTTGCATGACGATGTCGGTGGTATCGGAACGGTCGTACCGGTAGAGATACCGGACAAGATCCTCCCACTCTCCGTCGTCCCAGGTTTGGTAAAGTTGAAGGGTGAGCCGTCCGGCCGCATCCCATTCATAATGGATCAGGGTCTCGTTGAGCCATTCTTCCGAGGTAGAATCCCAGCGTTGAAGCAGGTGGAAGATCCTGTGTCCCGCTTCGTCGTATGCATATTGCGTACGTTTCCTGTTAAGCCAGGTGTGGGTGACGGTATCATAGTTCTGCCGGAGGGAAGAAAGTTCCAGCGTCTCTCCCCAGCTATGGAGATAGCGGTGGATCGGCAGCCATCCGGTATCGTTCCGCGTGAAATAGACTTCAGAGAGCAGATGTCCGGCACCGTCGTAGGAATAGGTGTTCCGTCGCTCTGCTTGCCACTCTCCTCCCTCATAGTTTTCACTCACTGATTCCAACAGATAGCCCGTTGAGGAGGATCTTTTGAGGATTCGGTAAAGGGTATCCCAGCAAGC
Source organism: Bacteroidales bacterium (assembly GCA_027067975.1). GTDB lineage: Bacteria > Bacteroidota > Bacteroidia > Bacteroidales > VadinHA17 > DRPN01. The sequence continues at coordinate 4,219 of JAMOUS010000193.1, forward strand.
GGTTTCACTATTGAAGGATAACTCCAGTTGTATCAGACTATATCCTTCCTGATCACGGATGTATAAAGACATATGTTTCTCTGTCCATCCCTCTTGTGAGGGATAACGCACCACAAGGCGCCGGAGATTTCCCTGGGAATCGTATGTATAAAGACAGCTCTGTTGGACGCTCCAATTTCCCTCCCCGGCCAGCCAGCGGTAATAAAAGGAGGAATCGAGAAGGAAGGTTCTTGCACAATGGCTTTTAAGGGAGGGGGGGGACGTTTCGGCAGGAGGGTAATGCCTGAGCAGTGCATGGATGCTGTCGGATGTTTGCGCGAGGGCCTCCCTCTCCCCGCATAGGGGAAAACTCAGGAGAAGAACCAGCAAGGCGGTGCGCAGGAGCATCCTTTTTTTTGATACAATTTAAGATTTTTTTGGCAAAGCCGGAATATCTTTAGGGATGCGTACGGATACGGTACCGGGAGAGTTCGCGGTCGAGTTCGCGGGCCTGGCCGGTAGTTCGTTGCAACTCTTCCCAGAAAGCTGGGCCATGGTTCTTATGGCGGGTGTGGGCCAGTTCATGGAGCAGGACGTAATCGATCAGGGGGTCGGGGAGCTCCATGAGATGAATGTTTAGGTTGATATTGCCGGCGGCAGAGCAGCTGCCCCAGCGGGAACGGAGGTTTTTCAGGGTGACCTTGCGGTAGGTGTATCCGTGTTGCCGGGCAAGATGTTCCAGCCGGGGGATAAGGATTTCCCGGGCCTCCTGCCGGAGAATGCGGATGTAACTTTCCTGGAGGGCTTGTTGCATGCGGGGGTCGGAAACAGGGATCCCTTTGGGATAGTCGAGATATGCAGTATGTTCCTCTATATGCAACCGGAAAGAGTATTGGGTGTTGGGGTCGGGACGCAGCACCAGGTCATGAAAGCGGGTGAAAGGGTTTCTCCCCGGTTTGAAGTGCCGGGGAACAGGAGCGTTTTCGGAGATCTTTTTCAAGGTGCGCTTAACCCACCCTTTTTTCTCATGTAAAAACCGGTGGGCGGTATCCCAACTGCTGCGGAAAGGCACCGTGACACGCACCTCTCCGGAGGGAGAGATGCGGATACTCACCCTCCGGGCCCGGTGACTGCGACGGAAGATCACCTCCCCGATCTCATGCACGACGATCCGCTTTTCCGATACATCCATCAGCCCCCAAATTTCGTAAGAAAATCCGGTTTACCGAAAGCTCTCCGGTAAAATATGATCGTTGTTTGAAGAGAAAATACAAAGTTTCTCTATATTAGCACACTCCAATGCAATGACAGGATGAGGCTGGGTGTAGTGATAGGGTTGATATCGTTTTTCAGTATCCTGACAGGCCCTTTGGCGGCACAGCCGATTGGGGGGAAATGGACCTTGCAGGATTGTATTGATTATGCCATTGATCACAACATCCAGATCCAGCGTCGGGCGCTTACCACGGAGATGCGGGAAAACGCCCTGAAGCAGGCCAAGCTCAGCCGAATCCCTTCGTTCAACATCGGGAGTAACTATTCTTATTCTTCGGGCAGGGTATTGGACGAAACGACCTATAATTTCACCAACAACTCGGTGAATTTTCTGGGGTTCAATGCAGGTGGGTCGATGAGTCTGTTCAGTGGCTTACAGAAGGCCAACCTGGTGAAACAAAGTAAGTATCAGCTTCTTGCCAGTCTGGAGGATCTGGAGCGGGCCAAGAAGGACATTTCCTTGAACATTGCGCTGGCGTATCTGCAGATCCTTCTCGACCGGGAGTTGCTGGAGGTGGCGCAGCGGCAGTTGGAGGTTACACAGGAACAGATCGGGAGGACGCGGACGCTCGTAGAGGCCGGCAGTCTGCCCCGTGGCAACCTGTTGGAGGTGGAGGCACAGGCAGCTACCGAGGCCACGACAGTGGTCAGCCGCCGCAATGCCCTCGATCTGGCTTATCTGAGCCTCGCCCAACTGCTCGATCTCGATTCGCTGGAAGGCTTCGAGATCGTCATCCCGGAGATCGAGGCACCCGACTCAATGTATCAATTGCCTTCGGTGGGGGAGGTGTTCTCCGACGCCCTCAATGTCATGCCGGGTATCCGGGGGGCGGGGTACCGTCTGAAGAGTTCGGAGATGGCATTAAAAGTGGCCCGGGGGGCCAAAAGCCCCCGGGTGAGCCTTAACGGAAGTTTCAATACCAGTTTCTCGGATAACCGGAAAAAGATTCTCGGACTGGATCCCGGAGGAGGGTTGTTGTATGAGCCCTATCCTTTCGGTGAACAGCTGGCGGACAACCGCAACTGGATGGTGGGACTGGGGTTGACCATCCCCATTTTCAACGGGTGGCAGGTGCAGCAACAGGTGAACAACGCCCGTCTTGGGATACAGGATGCCCGTCTGCAGCTTGAAAGTGAAAAACAGGCTCTTTTTAAGGAGATCCAACAAGCCTGGGCCGATGCCCGCGCCGCGAAAAACAGGTACCTGGCTATGAAAAAAAGCGTCTCCTCCCTGGAAGAGTCGTTCCGCTATACTTCCCAGAAGTTCAATGTAGGGCTTGTGACCAGCATCGATTACAATACGGCCAAGGCCCAGTTGGCCAAAGCCCAGTCGGATCTGCTGGCTGCGAAGTACGAGTTCGTTTTCAAGATCAATGTGTTGAACTTTTATCGCGGAAAGCCCTTCGTGCAGAACATCAAATTCTAAACAGCTGAGATCATGAAAAACAACAAGCCCCTGATCATCCTGGCGGTCCTCGTGACGCTCGGCATCATTGTGGCAGCGATAGGAAAGAAGAAAGGCTGGTTTGGGGAAGAGTTCTCTTTCAAAGTGGCCGTGGAGAAGCCGGCCTACCGGACCATCGTGGAGACCGTCAGTGCCAATGGGAAGATCCAGCCGACCACAGAGGTGAAACTTGCCCCCGACGTTTCGGGAGAGATCGTCGAGCTGCATGTCCGCGAAGGGGAGTATGTGAAGGCCGGGAAACTTTTGGTGAAGATCAAACCGGATGTATATATTTCGGCGCGCGATCGGGCAATGGCTGCCGTCCATTCGGCCAAGGCCCGCCTGGCCCAGGCCGAAGCCCGGTTCGTGCAGGCACGCCTCTCTTATGAACGGAACAAAACCCTTTATGCACGGAAGACCATCTCCCAGGCCGATTTCGAAAAGGCCGAGGCGGCTTACAAGACTGCCAAGGCGGATGTCGATGCGGCGCGATACAGCTTGCTGAGCGCAGAGGCCAGCCTCAAGGAGGCCGAGGAAAACCTTATCAAGACCAACATCTTTGCCCCCATGTCGGGCATTGTCACCCGTTTGAACGTGGAGAAAGGGGAACGGGTCGTGGGAACCTCGATGATGGCCGGGACGGAGCTGCTCCGCATTGCCGATCTCAGTAAAATGGAAGCACTCGTGCAGGTCAATGAGAACGATATCATCCGTGTGAAGAAAGGGGATACGGCTACGGTGGAAGTGGATGCATACCTGGGGGACAAGTTCACGGGGATCGTGACGGAGATCGCCAACTCGGCCACATCCACCGGCATGACCGTGGACCAGGTGACCACCTTCGATGTGAAGGTGTTGCTTTTACGCGATTCCTACGAACATCTGATCACGGAGCAGAATCCCGAACCTTTCCGGCCGGGGATGTCGGCCACGGTGGAGATCCGGACCCGTCGCAAGGAGCATGTG
>JAMOUS010000194.1 GCA_027067975.1 Bacteroidales bacterium
ATCATCGACCTCGTCAAGCAGTACGACTGGCACGGCCAGCGGCGTATCTCGTTCGAATACATCCTCTTCAAAGGTCTCAACGACACGCCCACCCACGTGAAGGAGCTGGCCCGCCTGCTCAACGGCCTGAAGTGCCGCATCAACCTCATCCGCTTCCACGCCATTCCCGGCAGCGACTTGCAGAGCCCCTCGCCGGCAGAGGTGGAGGCCTTCCGCGACCGTCTCCGCACCAAAGGCATCGTCACCACCATACGCCGCTCCCGCGGCCAGGACATCGACGCCGCCTGCGGCCTGCTCTCGACGGCCGAAAGGGAAAAACACCGGACGACCGGCAAGCCGGACGGAAGCTGATCCCTTCAAGAATTCAAACCTTCAAAGTTCTACACTATGCGTCTTTTCTTCTCCTTTCTCATCGTCTTCATCACTCTCTTTCCCTCTTCAGCCCAGAAGCCACAGGGCAACACGGTACCCACCATCGTGGCCACGGGCGGCAGTCTCGACAAGCGTTTCATCGCCTACATCGCCCGAATGACGGGCAAAGAGCGGCCGAAGGTCTGCTTTGTACCCACAGCCAGCGCCGACAACCCTTACGGTATCATCCGCTGGTATGAGCGTTGCCGCGACCTGCCGCTGGAGCCGTACGTGCTGAAGGTGTGGATCTCGTCGTACAGTACGAAGACGTCGTTCGCCGACTATCTATTGGGCATGGACGCCATCATCGTCGGCGGCGGCAACACGCTCAACATGCTGGCCATCTGGCATGCCCAGGGCATCGACACGGTGCTGGCCGAGGCGTACCGCCGCGGCATCATCCTGGCCGGCGGGAGCGCCGGCTCGCTCTGCTGGTTTGCCGAGGGCACCACCGACTCACGGCCGGGACAGCTCACCACCATCCACGGCCTCGGCCTTCTGCCCTGGAGCCACAGCCCCCACTACCACAGCGAAGGTCCCCGCCGCCCCATGTACATGGAAAAGATCCAGAGCGGAGAATACCGCCCCGGCTATGCCATCGACGACGGCGCCGCCGTCATCTTCCGCAATGGTAAAGCCGTCAAGGCCATCGCCCTCAACGACAAGAACGGCGCCTGGTTCGTCACCCTCAAAGAGGGGCAGGTGGTTGAAGAACCCCTCAAGACCGAAGTGATCCCCTAAAAGAAAAGCCCCCGGCCGGGGGCTTTTCAATTTTTTTCTCCGATCCCTACTGCTCTTTTTCTTTCTGCTTCTCCTGCGTGTTGGCAGCATCCTTGTCGAGCGGGCGGAAGTTCACCCCCATTGCCTTCAGATGCTCGAGGTTGAGCTCCAGCCGCTTCAGGAAATCGCCATAATCCTTCTCCGATGCCGGCGTCCAGTCGACCTCGGCGAGGGCGCAGGCCCTCGGATAGACCATGTATTCGACATAGTCGGTCGTAGCCATGTACTCGGTCCAGACGTTCCCCTGCGCGCCGAGGATGTATTTCTGTTCTTCGGGGGTCAGCTCCTTGGGCACGGGTTCATAGGAATAGACCTTTTCGAGGGGCAGGAACCCGCCGATGGCCAGGGGTTCGGTCTTGGGATCGGCCTGGTAATGGTCGAAATAGCAGTGCGATCCCGGCGTCATGATCACGTCGTGGTGCATCTTGGCCGCGGCGATGCCGCCTTTGATGCCGCGCCATGACATCACCGTGGCGTTGGGGGCCAGGCCCCCTTCAAGGATCTCATCCCAACCGATGATGTCACGGCCATGGGCGTTGAGGAACTTCTCGATGCGGCGGATGAAGTAGCTCTGCAGCTCATGCTCGTCCTTCAGTCCTTCGGCCTTGATGCGTGCCTGGCACTTGGGACAGTGCTTCCAGCGGTCTTTGGGGGCCTCGTCGCCGCCGATGTGGATATAGTGGCTCGGGAAAAGCTCCATCACCTCGGTGAGCACATCCTCGAGGAACTTGAACGTGCTGTCGTTGCCGGCACAATAGATGTCCTTGAAGACGCCCCAGTGGGTAGCCACCTCATAGGGGCCGCCCGTACAGCCGAGCTGGGGATAGGAAGCCAGCGCCGCCAACGAGTGACCGGGCATCTCGATCTCGGGGATCACGGTGATGTGGAGTTTTTTCGCATGGGCAACGATCTCCTTCACATCCTCCTGGGTGTAATAACCGCAATATTCCTTCCCGTCGTATGTAGCGTTCTTCTCTCCGCGCCAGCGTCCGACGAGGGTTTCCTTGCGGCATGAGCCTACCTGCGTGAGCTTGGGATACTTCTTGATCTCGAGGCGCCACCCCTGGTCTTCGGTAAGATGCCAATGGAAAGTGTTGTATTTGTATAGGGCCATCAGGTCGAGGTAGCGGAGAATGAACGCTTTGGGGAAGAAGTGGCGTCCCACGTCGAGGTGCAGGCCGCGGTAGGGGAAGCGAGGCTGGTCTTCGATCTTCGCGCACGGCACCGACAGGTCGCTGAGGGCCACCTGCCGGCCGCCGTCGACTTGCGGGGGGAGAAGCTGGCGCAGCGTCTGCACGGCATAAAAGACCCCGTGCGGCGTGCGGGCCTTCACCTCGATGGCACGCGTGGTGATGTCGAGCAGGTACCCCTCGTCATTGAGATCAAGAGTAGTGTCGAGAGAGAAGAAAACAGTGTTGGGCTTCGATGCATCTTCGTCAGCCGCAACGACCTGCATCGAAAAACCGGCCGCACTTTTCAGCAGATCCGAAAAATACCCGCCGATCTGCTTGAGCTCATCATTGGCCGGATAATAGAGGATGCGCGTATCCTGGTTGAACAGGAAACGTCCGCGTTGGGGCTCCAGCTTCACCGGCTTGGGGATGACGGGATAGACGTTCTCGGCCGCCTTTTCCTTTCCGCTGCCGCCGCAACTCGCCAACAGCAAGGAAAAAAGCAGCACCATGAAGAGGGAGAAGATATTCTTTCTCATGACTAAAAGGTTTTAGGTTTAGGATTGGCACGAAAATAAGAATAATTCCGGTCGTTTTCCAGGAGGAGGGAAAGAAATATTCTATCCGAAAAAATGAGAAGGAGGCAACTGAAATTTTCAACAATCCCCGGAACCCCGCCGTGACGGGAAGAGAAAAATGAACCACAGGTAATATTGTTAATAACTCCGTTTCCGAAAGAAGGATCTTTCGTATAATATTGTGATGGTTTGTCGGTGTCCTTTGTCTTTCCGGGGCAAAGGATGAAAAGGGAATCCGGTGAGAATCCGGAGCTATCCCCGTAGCTGTGAGTTCCATATAGGTTCTGACATCCTAAATGCCACTGTCTGTCAAGGTTCTTCCGGGGGCCGGCGGATGGGAAGGCAGTCGGAACGGAACGAGCCAGAAGACCTGCCGACGAACATGACCGTAGCTTTCGGGCGAAAAGCAAAGGCGATTTGTAATTTTCCTTACAATTCTCCTTTTCCTTTCCCGGTAACGGAAGCTGCATTCTCAATGTTCATTAATTTTTAATTGTACGATCATGAAAAAGAATGTAGCATTATCGGAGTACACCATCATCAAGCGTGATGGGAGGGAAGTTTTGTTCGAGCAGGAGAAGATCACGTTTGCGATCTTCAAGGCTTTCAGGGCCACAGGCCGTCCCGACCGGCGCCGGGCCGAAGCCCTTTCGGAGAGGGTCACGGCAGCGCTCGATCTGCCTCGTCGTCACACTCCTCCGGGGGTGGAAGAGATCCAGGACCTTGTCGAGCGGATTCTTATGGAGAACGGCCATTATGATGTGGCCAAGGCTTACATCATCTATCGCTATCAGCATCAGAACATCCGACACACAAAGGAACTTTTCTCAAACATCGAGATCGTGGAAGATTACCTGAACCTTAGCGACTGGCGGGTAAAGGAGAGTGCCAATTCCTCCTATTCCCTTCAGGGACTCAACCAACATATTTCCACGCTCATCAGTGCCCAGTACTGGCTTCACCAGGTCTATTCGCGCGAGATCGCGGAAGCCCACAGCCGCGGGCGATTCCACATCCACGACCTGGGGTTCCTCAGCGTCTATTGTGTAGGATGGGATCTGGAAGATCTGCTGATGACGGGGTTCCGCGGCGTGGAGGGTAAAACCCAAAGCCTCCCTCCCAAACATCTCCAGACCGCCTTGGGGCAAATTGTCAACTTCTTCTACACCATGCAGGGCGAAGCCGCCGGAGCCCAGGCCTTCTCCAATTTCGACACGTACCTCGCCCCCTTCATCCGATATGACGGCCTGGATTATCCCCGCGTCAAACAACTTCTCCAGGAATTCCTCTTCAACATGAACGTTCCCACCCGCGTCGGCTTCCAAACTCCCTTCACCAATATCACGATGGACCTGGTGGTGCCGGAAACCTTGCGCAACCATCCCGTCATCATCGGAGGGAAACCTATGGACACCGTGTACGGGGAATTCCAGGAGGAGATGGACCTCTTCAATCGGGCCTTTGCCGAGGTGATGCTCGAAGGGGATGCCAGCGGCAGTGTCTTTTCCTTTCCCATCCCCACCTACAACATCACCCGCGACTTCGACTGGGACAATCCCAACTACGAAAAAATCTGGGAGATGACCGCCAAATACGGCATCCCGTATTTCTCCAACTTCATCAACTCCGATCTCGATCCCGACGATGTGCGGAGCATGTGCTGCCGCCTTCGTCTTGATCAACGGGAACTTCGAAAAAGAGGGGGAGGACTGTTCGGCTCCAACCCCCTCACCGGCTCCATCGGGGTGGTCACCATCAACCTCCCGCGGCTGGGATATGAGGCCCGCTCGGAAAAGGATTTCTTCCAGCGTCTTTCCCATCTGATGGAACTGTCCAAAGAAAGTCTCGAAACCAAAAGGAAGGTGATCGAACGCCTCACCGAACAGGGACTTTATCCCTATTCCCGTTTTTATCTGCGTCATCTGCGGAAAAAGAACGGCGCATACTGGGACAATCATTTTTCCACGATCGGCCTGGTCGGCATGAACGAGTGCACACTCAATTTTTTGGGCGTTCCCATCACCCAACGGGAAGGTCATGCTTTCGCTGTGAAGGTGATGGACTTCATGCGCGAACGACTGGAACAATTTCAGGAAGAGACCGGCCACATCTACAATCTCGAAGCCACCCCGGCCGAAGGGGCCTCATACCGTCTGGCCCGGATCGACAAGATGGAATATCCCGACCTCATTGTAGCCAATGAAGAGGCATGGAAAAAAGGAGCCGAACCCTATTATACCAACTCCACCCAGCTGCCTGTGGCCTACACCGACGATCTCTTCGAGGCCCTCGAACTACAGGATGATCTTCAGACCCGCTACACGGGAGGCACGGTCTTTCACATCTTCGCAGGCGAACGACAGATGCCAGTGGCTTCGGTCAAACGACTGATCCGGATGGTCACTCACCATTTCCGGCTCCCCTATCTCACACTCACGCCCACGTTCAGCGTATGCCCGGAGCATGGGTATCTCTACGGCGAACATCCTACCTGTCCCAAGTGCCGCGAGAAAGGGATCGAACAAGAATGCACGGTCTTTTCCCGCATCGTAGGATACCTGCGTCCCGTGAACCAGTGGAACGCCGGCAAACAGGAAGAGTTCCGCGAACGGAAGCTCTTCGACAAGAAAGATCCTCTCATCACAGGTTCCCCGGCGGAAGAGCCCCCTCTTCCCCGGCCGGTAACCATCCAAAAGGTCAGAATCTGAACATTTATCATCATGAAAGGATCCCCGTCTTCTCGGGCCGGGAAGGGAGAAGTTTCCCTTCCCGTGCCCCCGCTGCCTGTGGGAGGGTTCATGCGGCAAAGTCTGATCGATTATCCGGGCCATATCTCAGCCGTGGTCTTCACCCAGGGCTGCAACTTCCGGTGCGTATACTGCCACAACCCGGAATTGATTCCCCCCGCGCAAAAAAGCAATCTCCTCCACCCCGGCGAGGTGCTGGAATATATCCGCCGTTACCGGCATCTGTTGGCTGCCGTCGCCATCACCGGCGGGGAGCCAACCCTCCACCCCGCCCTCCCCGACTTTATCCGCCGCATCAAGGAGCTCGACCTGAAAGTGAAGCTTGACACCAACGGCACCAACCCTACCATGCTCGCCCTCCTCCTCGGCGAGCAGCTGATCGATTATGTGGCGATGGACATCAAGGCCCCTCTGATGCTGGAAAAATACCGAGCAATTGTCGGAAAAAGGATGAATGAGGAAATGATGAAGAAAATACGCCGTTCGGTGCAACTTCTCATGGACACATCCGTTCCCCATGAGTTCCGCACCACCCTGGTGTCTCCCTACCACACCCCTGAAGAGATCTGTCAGATGATCTCTTCCCTCAAGGGCGACTATTTCCTTCAGAAGGCAATCACCGCAGGGAAAACACTGACAAATGATTTTCAGATACTGGAACTCTCCCCCGAAGAGATCGACCGCCTCCGCCTTCATAAAAAGGAGGTAAACCTTCACCTTCGGTAAGGCCTCAGGGTCATTCATCATTCCCGAAGGGAGAAATCCTGCCATGAGTCCGGCAGGAGTCCTTGCCACGATCATCCGTAATTTCCTTTTGGAAAAAAGGAAAGAGTGAATAATTTTGACAAAAAGAGCGGATCGATGCAACAGCTCGGGAAAATATTGGTGTTCATGGGTCTGATGCTGGTCGTGGTGGGGGCCTTGATATGGCTGTTATCGGGGCGGCTGGGGTGGTTCGGCCATCTGCCGGGCGACATCCGCATCCGCCGCGACAATTTCTACTTTTTCTTTCCCATCACCTCGATGCTCCTGTTGAGCGCCCTCCTGAGCTTCCTTCTCTGGCTTTTCGGAAAACTCCTGAAGTAAAAAGGATTTTCTTTTCTTTGCAGGGAGAAATCTTGTTGTGGTAATGGTCATCCGGAGTGTCCAGTTCGTGGGCAGTGCTGCCTCGCCGAAGGGCTGTCCCAAGCCCGACCGGCCGGAATACGCCTTCACGGGGCGTTCGAACGTGGGCAAATCGTCACTCATCAACATGCTGACGAACCGCAAGGAGCTGGCCCGCACCTCGGCCACGCCGGGCAAGACGCAGCTCATCAACCATTATCTCATCAACAACGAGTGGTTCCTGGCCGATCTGCCGGGATACGGTTATGCGAAGGTGGGACGCCGCCAACGGGCCGGCTTCCGCCGGCTCATCACCGAATACCTGGAGGGCCGGGACAACCTGGTGAGCCTCTTCCTCCTCATCGACGCGCGCCATCCCGACCTGAAGAACGACCAGGCTTTCATGGACTACCTCGGCCGCAAGGGGATTCCCTTTGCCGTGGTCCTCACCAAAGCCGACAAGCTCTCTTCCAACCAGCTACAGAAACATATCGACCTCTTCCGACACACCACCCTGCAGCGCTGGGAGGAGCTGCCGCCCCTCTTCGTCACTTCGGCACGCGACCGCCGCGGCCGTGACGAACTGCTCGAGTACATCGAAGAGAACAATCAAGTGTTCAAAAAGAGTTGAAAAAAAACCCTCCGGAATCCCGCCTTTATGTTAACTTTGCAACGCCGTTCCACCCAACCCTTATTGATCGACGACGATGTCCGGTAACACGCCCCTCAAATTCTTCTCAGGACGAGCCACCCGTTATCTTGCCGAAAAGATCGCCGAAAAGCTGGGCACCGAGTTGGGCAAGAGTTCCATCCAGTTGTATAGCGACGGGGAGTTCCAACCCTCTTTCGAAGAGTCGGTGAGAGGTTGTAGCGTTTTTATCATCCAGAGCACCTTCCCCCCGGCCGAGAACCTGATGGAACTGTTGTTGATGATCGACGCGGCCAAGCGCGCCTCGGCCTACAAGGTGATCGCCGTGATCCCCTATTTCGGCTATGCACGGCAGGATCGCAAGGACAAGCCGCGCGTGAGCATCGGCGCCAAACTGGTGGCCGACCTCCTGATGGCTGCCG
>JAMOUS010000195.1 GCA_027067975.1 Bacteroidales bacterium
AACCAGAGACGCCCGTTGATATTCTCCACACAGGTGATCTCCGGCCAGGGCAGCTTGTTGTTGAGCGGGTCTTTCTCCTTGAATGTGGTGCGGTCGGCAGTGTAGTAGCCGTCGCGTGTGCCCAGGACGATCCTGTCGTCCGACAGCGCCATGGTGGTGAGACCTTCGTGACTGTGTACCTTCTTCATCTTTTTCTTTCCGGGATCGAAGGTGTAGAGGTTGCCGCCGGCGAGGATCAGGAAATGACCCTGTGCCCCGTCCCAGATCATTTTTTCGGGAGAGAGCTCGCCGGTAGATTTTTCCCAGACCTTTTTTCCGCCGTCATAATATTCGATCTTTCCATCACCCGCCAGGAGGAAGTCAAACTCTTTTCCCATGCAGAAAGCGGTGGCATCCGGCATATCGTGTTCCACCCACAGTTTGCCGGCCCAGGCGTTGCTGAAGAGCGCCTCCGGGGTGAGGTAGATGAACTGATCCCGGTAGGTGCCCAGCGCACGCAGGTCCATGTCGTTGAGAAAACGGTACAGCTCATCTTTCACCAGATACTTGTCGCCCGGCATGAGGAGGTATTTGCTCGAAAGAACTTCTATCCGGGCATTGCGGTCGGTGGCCACCTGCCGGAGCTGCCACCGCGGATGGTTGCGGTCGGCAAACGGATACTTCTCCGCATAGTCCTGCAGATAGGGTTTGTCCTGATACGCCTGTCCGAAAAGGGTTCCCGTCATCAGCAACCCCGCAAAAAGGATCGTGGTTTTTAGTAATCCATACTTTTTAAAAATCTCCATAATCTCTGTTTTTATCATTCTATCATTCTATCATTCTATCATTTTATCATTGTCCATGGTCCAGCTCAAACTGATCCAGCACCCCGCCGTACGTTCCGTCGGCATTGACTTTGATCGCCTTAAAGGAGAGGTGCTTTCCGTTGATGTCGATCACCGTGTAATGGAATTCATAATATTTTCCGCCGTCATATTCATTACTGTCGGGGTCGGCCGGATGGTCGGGCAGATCGATCTGTTCCCAGTCGCGGTATTTGTGGTTGTCCAGGCTGGCACCGCCCCCGCCGGTGATGATATAAACGGCATTGTTGCCTTTTCCTGTTTTCGGGTCGTAGGGGGGATGAGGCAGTCCCCGTTCATAGTCGTGAGTGTGGCCTGAGAAGACAATGTCCACACCGGCCTTTTCCATGATGGGGACGATATATTTGCGCAGGGGAGGCTCACCGTCGTAATATCCGCCCGACCACACTTCCGAGTATGGGGGTTGATGCATGAAGACGAAGATCCATTCGCTCTTCTTTTTTGCTTTTTCCAGGTCACTGACAAACCATTTGTACTGCTGGCTGCCGGGGAGGATGCCGTCGCCGTCGGGAAATTCATATTCGTTGGGGTCGAGGAAGATGAAATGAGCATTACCGTAATCGAATGAGTAGTAGTATTCCGTACTGCCGGTGCTGGTGAGGGGGTTGTGCACCCGCTGTTCGAAAGGAGGCACATGGCCTTCAAATCCTCCGTACTCATGGTTGCCGATGGAGATATAATAGGGCACATCTCCGCTGATGGAGCGGATGGGGTAGAAATGCTGATCGATCCATTCGTCGAGACGGGCGCCACGGCCTACCACATCGCCCACATTAGCAATGAAGTCGGGCTTCTCGGGTACCATGCGCCGGACGATACGCTCATGGATCTTGCTGAGGGTGCGGCTGTCCCCGTAGACGATGAAACGGATGGGATCGTTACGGTCTTTTTTGGTGTGGAAGGTGTGGACGGGACTGGAGAGGTTGCCGGTCACCACCTTGTAAGAGTATTGCGTGTTCTTCTTCAGACCGGGGAGGGTTACCTCATGGAGGAGGGAGGGCTCGGGCAGCTCGTTCAGGATTTCGGAGAGATCCGATCCTTCGCCGTAGATCACCCGGCCGTAGGAAGGATAGGCCGTTTCCCACATGATGGTGATGCCGTCGTCTTCGGCGTCCTGCAGGTAGGGCGGCACGACGAA
>JAMOUS010000196.1 GCA_027067975.1 Bacteroidales bacterium
TTTCGGCGGGGGCGGGCCGGGCTTCCTGCTGCCTGTGATGACCGTCTCTTATACGGCCACTTTCGTGACCGATCCTTCGCCGGGGTGGGTGGGGATCACGCACTATGGGCCGCTACCCTCTTCCCTCCGTGAGATTCCTATTGGCCTGGCGGGCGGCTACTCGCTGGCTGCCGACACCCTGGCTGCCGGAGCGGATGGCGTGGTCTGCCGGATCACGGTGCATGGGAATACCTCTCCACGGGTGCGGCGTTTCACGCGTGTGCGCATGTGGCTGTGGGCGGCGGGGGAGGGCATCTCCGTGGGCCTGGCGGGAGGAAAGCAACTCCAGGCGGCGGAAGCGGTGCCCCCGGGGCGGCTGACACAGCTCACGACCGCGGTGCCTGCCGGCACCAGACGGCTGGTGCTGCAGGTGCGGGCGCCGGCGCCGTTGGCGGTGGAGGGCATCGTCCTCGACGACACCCTCGGCGTGGGGGTCGACAACATCCCCCTGCGGGGACGGCCTTTCATGAGCTTCTCCCGCTGTGACAGTGCTACGGTGGTGCGCATGTTCGACGACCTCCATGTGCGTATGGTGGTGTTGCAGTTCGGTCTGAACGTGGCGGCGGGCAGCATGGACGATGTGCGGCGCTACCGCCGCACGCTGCGGCGCGAGCTGGGGTGGCTGCGCCACACCTTCCCCGGCCTCTTCGTGCTGGTGGTGGGGGTGACCGACATAGGCGGCGGCGACCCCCATCTGCAGGAGCGGCTGCAGTGGCTGCGCCGCGAGCAGCGCGCGGCAGCCCTCGCCCACGGATGCGCCTATTGGGACGCCTCCCTTGCCATGGGCGGCACAGGTGCCATACAGCGCTGGGCCGCCCACCAGCCTCCCCTCGTTCGCCCCGACCAGGTGCACCTCAGCCGCGAAGGTGCCCGCCTCTTCGCCACCCTCCTGCTCCGTGCCCTCATGGAAAACTACCAAGAATATGCCGATGGCCTTTGACCTCCACAGCCTGCTGAACTATTCTCCGGAGCAACCGCTGTTGTTCACCCGGCCTTTCTTTTGGGGGTTCCTGGCTGTGGTGCTGCTCCTATACTCGCTGGTATACCGGAAGATACGCCTGCGTAACCTCTACCTCTTCCTCGTAAGTCTCTTCTTCTATTACAAGACGGGAGGGTTCTTTTTCATCCTGCTGCTCATCTCGACGGTGACCGACTATCTTGCCGCGCGCCGCGTCCATGCTGCCCGCCGCCCGGCTACGAAAAAGCTGTGGGTGGCCTTCAGCCTCGTCGTCAACCTCGGCCTGCTGGCCTATTTCAAGTATACCTTCTTTTTTGTCGACCTGTACAACCGTCTTACGGGGGCACACGGGGTGCCGCACGATTACCTGGCCGGCCTTTCCAATGCGATATTCCATTCCCATTTCGACATCACCGCCATTTTCCTGCCGGTAGGGATCTCTTTCTACACCTTCCAGACCATCAGCTACACCGTGGATGTCTATCGCGGGAAAACGGAGCCGGTGAAGCGTTTTGCCGACTTTGCCTTTTTCGTCTCGTTCTTTCCGCAGCTGGTGGCCGGCCCGATCGTCCGGGCGGCCCAGTTCATCCCCCAGCTTACGGCGCACTATTCCCTCAGCCGGCGAGAGTTCGGCCATGCCCTCTTCCTCATCCTGGCGGGGCTGGTCAAGAAAATGGTCATTGCCGATTTCCTGGCGGTCAATTTTGTCGACCGGGTCTTTGCCCATCCAGCTGCCTTTACGGGGATCGAGAACCTTTTGGCCGTGTACGGTTACGCTTTACAGATCTATTGTGATTTTTCCGGGTACACCGATATCGCCATCGGAGTGGCCCTGCTCTTCGGTTTCCGCATCCCCCTGAACTTCAACGCTCCGTATAAGGCGGTGAGCCTGACCGACTTTTGGCACCGCTGGCACATCTCCCTCTCCTCCTGGTTGCGGGATTATCTCTATATCCCTTTGGGGGGCAACCGAAAGGGGAAGTTACGTACCTATCTGAACCTGATGATCACGATGGTGTTGGGGGGGCTTTGGCACGGGGCCGATTACCGGTTTCTCATCTGGGGCACAATGCACGGGGCGGGCCTGGTGGTCGACAAACTGCTGGGTATCCCGCGGTGGCTGAAAGAAAGGCCGGCCCGCTGGAAAAACTTCCTCACCGGCCTGCTGACCTTTCACTTTGTGCTTTTCCTCTGGATCTTTTTCCGGGCCCGGAGCATGGAAGATGTGCGGGCCATGCTCTGGCAGATCACCCACCATACCTATCCGGCCGCCTTTGTGCGGGAGGTGCAGGCGAGAGCCCTCATCTTTGCCGTGGTGGTGGCAGGTTTTTTCCTTCACTGGCTGCCGGCACAGTGGCAGGAAAACTTGCGGGGCCTCTTTATCCGCCTGCCATTGTGGGTCAAGATGCTCATCACCCTCCTGATCGTGCTGTTGTTGGTAGCCGTGAAAGGGAACGGCTTCCGCCCTTTCATCTATTTTCAGTTCTAAGACGCAAAAAGAGGGGGATCCCGGGAAATGGACTATTTTTGTAAAAAAGAGGAACGACCGTGACGAAAAAAAACTCTGACAACCGGCGGTGGTATGTGCTGTACACCCGTTCGCGCCAGGAGAAAAAGGTGCGGGAACGTTTCCAGGTGGAGGAGATCGAATGTTACCTGCCCCTGGAAAGAAAACTGCGCATCTGGAGCGACCGGAAAAAGTGGATCGAGGAACCGATCTTCCGCTCGTACATCTTTGTCCGGGTGGATGTAGGGAACTATCACGAGTATTTGAAGGTGCTGAAGACAGAAGGAGTCGTACATTTCGTACGTATCGAGAAAAAGCCTGTGCCGGTGGCAGATTCCCTCATCGAGGCGATCCGCAAGTATGAGGCTTCGGGAGAATACATCTCTGAGGAAGAGGAGGCCCAGCTGAAGGTTGGCGATACGGTGGAGGTGGTGCGGGGGCCGATGAAAGGGCTCATCGGCACCCTGGTGAGTATCGGCAAGAAGCGTAAGGTGCGGATCATGGTCGAGGCGGTCCAGCAGGCGGTCTACCTGAACATCCGCAAATCGTTCCTGCGCAAGATCCCGGAGCCGGAGGTCGAGCGGAAAGGTTGAGCGCGGGGCATCGCAGCGGAAAAGATGCAAGCAATGTGATCATGAAAGAGGGAGAAGAGAGACGGTGGTTATGGTTGCTGGCGGGGATGTTTATTTTTCTGGCAGCATGTGTCGTCATGTCCCCGGGATTCTGGGGCGGTGGTGACAGCATCGCCCATTACCGCATAGCCCGCTATGCCTTCCGTCATCCGTATCTTTTCCTCGACCATTGGGGCAAACCTTTTTTCACTCTTCTGGCAGCGCCTTTTGCACAGTTGGGGTTCAACGGGTTGAGACTTTACAACGTCATGGCAGGGCTGCTCGCAGCTTGGTATACCTTCCGGGCTGCCCATACCCTGGGTTACCGCCATCGTTGGCTGGCGCTCTTTTTTGTGGTGACGGCACCGGTTTATTTCATCCTTTTCTTTTCGGCCCTCACCGAGGTCACATTCAGTCTGGTGCTGATCGTGGCGGTGTGGTGGGCGCTTCGCGAACGCTATGATGCTGCGGCTGTCGTGCTCTCTTTCCTGCCTTTTGTGCGCACGGAGGGGATTGTGATCGTGATGGTGATGGCGGCAGGCATGATCTGGTTCGGCCGGTACCGGAGCCTTCCGTGGCTGCTTACCGGCTTTGCGCTCTTTTCTTTGGCAGGATGGCCTCAATATCATGATCCTTTGTGGGTGATCCATGAGATGCCCTACCGCGGGGCGGCCGATATCTATGGCCATGGATCCCTGCTGCATTTTGTAAAACATGCTCCCCGGATGTTCGGGCCGCTGTTGCTGGTTTTCTGGTTGCTGGGACTTGTCTCGCTGGGGGTCGAATGGAGGCGTGGGGATGAGCGGCGGCGGGTCTGGCAGGAGCTGTGGTTCGTGGTGCTTCCTTTTCTGGCCTATTTTTCGGCACACAGCTATGTGTGGTGGCGTGGTCTGGGCGGCTCGCTGGGGTTGCTGCGTGTGATGGCCGGCGTGGTGCCCCTTATGGCGGTGACAGCCGTAGGCGGGGTGGACAGGGTCATGGGTTGGATCCCGCAAAACAGGATCTTACGGAGGACGGTCCCCTTGCTCGTGGCGGTAGGACTTCTCTACACCCCCCTGGCCCGCTACACTCTCCCACTGAAGGAGGATGCCACACAACGCCTTCTCTCTGCATCCGCCGAATGGTTAAAACATTCACCCTATTACGGCCGACCGCTCTACTACTATGATCTCTATTTCCAGTTCCGCCTGGGGGGCGATCCCTACGATCCTGCCCTCTGCCATGAGAAGGTGCCCGACCCGCAACATCCTTCGAAAGACCTCCCGCCGGGAAGCGTGATCCAGTGGGATGCCCATTACGGTCCCAACGAAGGGCACCTGCCCCTCCAGCGGCTACGGGACGATCCCCACCTGAAAGCGGTGAAAGTGTTCCGCCCCGATCCTCCTTTCAAAGTGCTCGGCGGCCATGATTATGCCATCTGGATCTTTGTGAAAGAAACGGGAGATACACTCTATGAAGCTCAGTAGGTTGTCATTATCATCGGTTACGGCCGTGCTGGTCACCCTGTTCGTGTTGATGGTGGGGATCAGGCAGAAACGCTATCTCCGGGGGGAGATCATCCGTCACGATGTGGTGACGTATTATGCCTATCTTCCGGCGCTGTTCATTCATCATGACCTGATCTCTCCTTCGCCGGATCGGTTGCCCGGGGACATACGCTGGCATCTGCATCTGGTGGAAGCCCCCGGCGGTGGGAAGACGCTGAAGATGCCGCTGGGGGTGGCATTGCTCTTGTTGCCTTTTTTTTGGGTGGCCCATCTGCTGGCACTCCTTACGGGTACCACAGCCGACGGCTACGGGCCGGTGTATCAGTTCTTTGTCCTCCTGGCGGCCGTGAGTTACCTTCTGGCCGGCCTGTGGGCATTACGGAAGGTGCTGTTGAGATGGTTCTCCGAAGGCGTTACCGCCGCGACGCTGGTGATCGTGGTGCTGGCGACGAACCTGCTCTATTACGCTGCCATTGAGCCGGGGATGAGCCATGTATACAGTTTTTCGCTTTTTGCGTGGTTATTGCGGATGTCACTGCAATGGTTCGAACGGCCGCATCCGGGCGTCGCCTTCGCGGCCGGCCTTCTGGCCGGGTTGATCGTCGTGGTGCGCCCCGTCAACGGGCTGGTGCTCCTCGTCCCCCTCCTCTACGGGATCTTGAGATACCGTGGATCCTTGCTTTCCAGGGTCATGGAGAACAAAGGTCAAGTCGCGGGCATGCTCCTTGCCGCTGCTTTGCCGGTGCTCTTGCAGATGATCGATTGGAAATATTCCACGGGCAGGTTCATCTTCTATTCGTATGGAGAGGAAAGATTCTTTTTCAACCATCCCCATATTCTCAAAGGGCTTTTCAGCTATCGCAAGGGATGGTTGCTCTATACGCCGGTGATGACCTTTGCCCTGGTCGGACTGGGTTTCTGGTATAAGAAGGAGAGGGCATTGTTCTGGCCGCTGGTGATCTATCTGTTGTTGCATATCTATGTGACCTTCAGCTGGTGGTGCTGGTGGTATGGGGGCAGCTATGGTGCACGGCCGATGGTGGAGACCTATGCGCTGCTGGCCCTGCCGATGGCGGCATTTGTGGAGTGGAGCTTCCGCCGGCGCGACGGGATAAGGCTCCTGGTGACAGCCGCATTCGTCTTCTTCATTTTTCTCAATTTGTTCCAGGTGCGACAGTACACGATTACCATGCTGCACTGGGATAGCACCTCAAAAAAACTTTATTGGAAAGTCTTTCTGCGAAAGCAATGGCCGGAGGGATATGAGAAGATGCTGGAACATCCCGACTATCAAAAAGCGCTCGAGACGGGTGATGAGTAGATCCAGCGGCGAGGGCTATCATTTATCTTGGGCCGGAATGTTTTCAGCTTTTTCGCAAAGGAGGGTATTGATATCTTTAAACTGAACTTTAACCTCATACCCTGCCGGCAAAGTGTCTGTGGCAAAGAGGTAGATGTAGTCGGTGCCCGGTTTCGGACCTTCTCTGTCGGTAAGAGGGATCCGCATGTCACGGGAAAGGATGTAATAATTGATGGCCGGCTCGAAGAGCCAGTGGTTGCTGATCGTGACGGGGTGTGATGGGGAAGAAACTTCATCGAGAAGCATCATGACATCCTTGGTGTGAGCATCATACCTCCAGGGATCGGTATACGTCAGGTTGGTCGTCGTTAAGAACAGGCCGGCGAGGGGAAGACCCAGAAGGAGAGTGAAGATGACGACGGCTTTTTTCTGTTTGTCGGAAGATCTTTCGGCAAGGTGGAGCGCAAGATAGTACAGAAAGAAAGCATAGAGCATTACCAAAGGCAGGGTGCTCCTGCCGTAGGGATAGTTCGTAGCGAAAAGGAAATGCTCGAGAACATATCCTCCCACTGTGAGCGTGAGCAGGGAGGCCACAAAGAGAAATTCGCGGGGGATCCTTTTCCGGGAAAACGCAAGAGTGAGCCATCCCGCAAAAAACAGCACAAGGATCAAGGTGCGGATCCCCTGGAAAAGCCACGAAGGATAATGGACCAAATATAGGGCATTGAGCACCACGGAATCGACCGTGCCGAGGAGGTGACCAATCCCCTGGTACAGCTGGTCGTGTTGATACAGCCAATAGAGCCGGATCCCTTCGATGAGGATCGTCAGCAATGTGATGAACGCCATGGAAAAAAGAGAGAGCCTCTCTTTTTTTGCTAGATGCGGGAAAATACGGAGAGAAAGAGCGGTGTGGAGAATGAGAAGGGCGATCAGCAGATTGACCAGAGAGAGATTTGCCAGCGATCCGAGTATGGCGAAAAAGAGGGATCCGGTGGCATAACGGCTATAAGGTTGCGGAGAGGGGTATTTGCGAAGGGAGCGAAAAGAGAAATAGAGGGAGGCCATGAGGAGCCCCATCGACAAACCGTAACCACGGGCAAGAGAGAAAAAATCAAGGAGGAAAGGATTGCAAAGCAACAGTACGCTTCCCCAGAAAAGCGACCAAGGTCGCGGATGTTGCCGGAGGATGTGGAAAAGCATGAAAAGATAGAGTCCGAAGGCCAGCACATTGGGCAATCGTAACGCCAGTTCTTTTTCCCCCAGGGTTCTCCGCGCAATACCCATGAGGAAGGTGTTCAGCCAGTGGTTGTTGGCGGTATGGGCCCACATCGTATCTCCCAAAAGGATGCGATAGCTTAAAGCCTCGTCATGGGTGAACGAGAGCGTACCCGCGCGAAGGACCACGTAACCGAACAGGAACAGATAGGGAAGGATCAGATATCTCCGGGCTGCCGTCGGTTCCTTTTTGGGGATTCCCAAAGCCATGAGGGGAGCTCTATTTTCTTGAGAAAAGATTGTATTTCAGGATGCAATAGATCGCCCGGAAACCGTCTTTCCAGTTGATCTTTTTGCCCTCTTCATAGGTGCGGCCGTAATAGGAGATCCCCACTTCGTAGATGCGTATCCCTGGTACGCGGGCGATTTTGGCCGTCACCTCCGGCTCAAAGCCGAACCGTTTCTCTTTCAGGTTGAGCGACTGGATCGTTTTCGTGTCAAAAAGCTTGTAACAGGTCTCCATGTCCGTGAGGTTGAGGTTGGTGAAGACATTGGAGAGGAATGTGAGGAAACGGTTGCCGATGGTGTGCCAGAAGAAAAGGATGCGATGGGGGTTGCTTCCCACGAAACGGGAACCGTACACCACATCGGCGAATCCTTCCTTCACAGGCCTCAGCAGGTCGTTGTATTCCCGGGGGTCATATTCCAGGTCGGCATCCTGGAT
>JAMOUS010000197.1 GCA_027067975.1 Bacteroidales bacterium
CGTCCAGGATGGCAATGATATCGTGGCCGATGCCGTTGCCTACGGTATTGATCCCTCCTTCGTCGGAGATGTAGGCCAGCAGCACGGGGTTTTCGTCACAGAGTCCTCCTTCCCGGAAGAGCGTGTCGTTGAGGAAAAGGCGTATGCGGGGGCCTTCCCCATCGGGTGCCGGGTCCTCTTCGAAACCCCCTACTACCAGGTCTTCATAGCTGCCACCCGCTTCCTGTCCGTCCCCGAATGTGGCATAATAACTGATCCGGCCTTTCCCCAAACGGTAAGAGATGTCTTTGGGAACCAGGAAAGAAAAACGGAATCTGCCTTGGTGGATAGTGGCCCTTCCTTTGAAAATGATGTTATCCCGCAACCAAAAGGTCATCACAGGGTCTCCGTCGTTGCTGAGCGTATGGACCTCACGGGCTTTGTCGAAGATGGTGGGGGTGAGTATGCCTTCCACGGGGAGGAGATCGCCGGCAGGGGACTCAAGATGTCCACTGATGGTGACCAGGGAAAGGGCTTTGAGGGTATCATGGGGTTCATCATCCGGCACACCGTTGATACTGTCGGTCACTATCCGGCTGAGGGGATAGGCCAGGCGCAGGGCCGGGTCCCCCAACAGGGTGAAGTTGAGCTTGTTGATGCTGGTCCCGGAACTGTTCTTCGTATATCGCAGAGCGTCGCCGAAGGTGTTGGGCTGGCCCAGTTCGTTCCGTTTGAAGATAAACCGGTAGAAATTACGGTTCAGCACGAAGTTGGGAGAGGCATAGACCAGACGGGTGGTGGTGAGCAAGGCGATCGCCCCGCCGGAGGGGGATAATAAGACCTCCTCACCGGCAGAAGTGCGGGGGGACACCACCCCGTTGGCATCGATCTCCACATCATCAAAACGGCTGAACTCACAGGTGGCCGTGATGAAGAGGGGACAGCGGGGATAGTTGTGCCAGGTGATGATGTCGTTAAGGCCGAGGATGGCCTCGTGGGCCAGCCCCCGCTCGTTGCCGTGACCTACATAATTGAAGATCAGCAATCCTCGCTCGATGTTTTCACTGATCTCCCGGTTCACATCAGGATAACGCTGGCCGCTGGCGGTGGAGACCTGAGGATAGGCATCCAGGTAGATCTTCTTCAGAACGAACGAAGGATAGGTGGTGTCAAGATAGGTGGCCAGACGGTCGGCATCCTGCATGTGGATGTTGTTGTCCTCATCATCCCCTACAAAACAGATCGTGTTGCGCCAATCGCCGAGAGATTCTTTGGCATAATAAGCACGGATCTTGTTAAGAAGAGTGGTAGCCTGTTCCGGCGTTGCCACAGGCAAGCGTCCTACCCCGATGTCGAGAAGCCCTTCCACCCCTCCTTCGTCATCGTCCATAAGACCAAAAAAATCATCCGAGACGAATGACAGGGTGGGCGTGAGGGAGTTGACCGACTGGTAGGTGGGGATAAAATTGGGATTGTTCTCGTCGTCGGAAAGGTTATCATAAGAGCCGTCGCCGAGCAGGAGCAGGTAACGGGGTTTCTCGGCAGGGGTGGTGGCCCGGCGGTAGAACATCCGTACGAAGTTACGGATGGCGGCGATGTCGCGGGCACCGGAAGAGAACTCATTATAGACCTGTTCAGTGGTGGCCACGGCCACCGACATATGATCATGCTCCTGATGATACTGGCCCAGCACCAGTGCCTGCTCCAAAAAATCGGGATGCGTCACGATCACCAGGGTGGCGTTAGGGTAGCCGTGCAGATCCTGGTTGGGCAGGTTGTCGTCGACGATCTCGGGGGCGGGAAAATCATTTCCGGAGAAGATCACAAACTCCCGCAGGGTGTCGGTATGGCTGCGGATAAGGGTTTTTCCGTTCTGACGAAGGGAGTTCAAGACCCGAACATGATGCAGGTCGGTGACATCCCAGACGATCCCTTCTTTCCCCTCGATACGGAACTCAGTGAAGCGACCGGGAGCCACGGATCGTCGGTCCCTGAAGAAGAGCGGCGCGCCCTCGAACACCAAGCGGCAACGGGCGGTCACCTCCAGACGGTCAAGCCAGGCTCGGGAATTGGCCGGGTCACTGTTGCGATAAGAAAGGCGTACCGTGACCTGAGAAGAGGAGGCCAAAAAAGAGAAAATCCCCGACGTGGCCTTGGCATACGCCGATGTGTAGCTGAAAATATTGACCGGTCCCACGGCCATGCTGCCAAGTTGTTCGTCATTTCCGTAGATGTCAAAATAGGAGGTGCGGGGAGAGCGTGCTACCACACGGGCCCGGAAGCGTACCGGTTCCGTGGTGACGAGATGAGGAAAAGCGAACGACAAGGAGTAGGGAGTGCCTGCCGGCAGCGGTTCATACCATTCTCTCCCCGAACGGATGAGATTTTCCCGGTTGACTTCATGGTAAACCTTTGCATCATACGATGAAGAGATGTATGCCGGCGTCTCTTCCGGAAAAGGTTCGGAAGGGATCGTCAGAGGTGCACGATCGGAAGAGGTGATGAAATAATAGGCATACCGGTCGTATAAATGAAGAGAGATGTGATACAGGGAGTCGGAAGAAGAAAAATCCCATTTTTCCGGGCCTGTGGCATAAAAAAGAATATAATCGCCTTTGCCGAATTTCCCATCGTCGCCTTTCTCAAGCCAGATGGGGATCTCCTGCAGGTCGTCGGGTACAGGCACATTGTTCATTTCGGGCAACATCCCCCCTCCGTTCCCGTAAAGGTGCGGATGGGTAGGATCTTCCAAACCCATCTTACGAAGCTCGTCGTAAGTGATCCGGTAAATACCGGTATGATTGATCCTGATCTTTACCCAATGACCCCGGGAAAGCACCGAGTGGGAAACACCTTCCGCCTGCGCCGGAGACCAGAGGAGGAACAGGATCAACACAGGGAATATATGCAGGCGTGGGATCATCTCGGTAAGCAACAAAAATAAAGTTTTATGGGATATGAAAACTCTTCAGCCGTGTTTCGGAATAAAAAAACGTCCTTGTCGTTGTATTATTGTTATTTTTGATCGGAACCGGATGAAGATGCGAGGAGGATGTTCGGAAATACGGTTGATGCTCATCATGCTCCTGACATTCTGGGGAGGAGGTATGGGGCATGCCCAGGATCCGGCTTTTTCCCTGATGTTCGGACAGCGTCTGTACCATGATCCTGCCTTTGCCGGCATGGCCGGGGGAGGGCGTGCAGTGGCCGGCTTCCGGGATCTTTATCCCGGCAATGATGCAGCTTTTATCACCACCGTGGCTTCGTGGGATCAGTATGTGGAAGCGTTGCACGGAGGGTATGGGATCACCCTTTTCCATGACAGGAGTGCGGGGGGAATGCTGGCCACATCCGCCCTGACGGTAACTTATGCTTATCATTTGCAGATCTCCCGGAATCTATATCTGAACAGCGGTTTAGCTGCGGCTTTGATGCAGAACCACCTGGATGCTTCCAAAGTCGTGCTTCCCGGCATGATCCCTCCGGGCGGAGGAGCCCTCCTGCCGAGGGATGAGGAGATCGCTTCGGAAAGCTGCTTCTTTCCCGACTTTTCCGTTGGATTTTTGTTTTACAGCGAGATGTGGATCGTGGGGATCTCCGCTTTCCACCTGATGGAACCTTATCGTTTCACACAAAAGAATGATCAGACCATCCTGCCCCGGAAATATCTCATGATGTTCAATTACCGGATCCCCTTGGGGAGAAAAGAATGGACGCTTTTCCCCAAGGTCTTGGCCCAGTGGCAGGGGAAAAGCGATCTATATGCATTTGGAGGAGAAATGGCATTTAAAAACATTGCGGCCGGCGTGACCTGGAAAAAAAGTTGGGTGGGAAGATACGATAGAATGGTTTTTTCCGTTGGAATGAAAAAAAGGAGAATGTCATTTTTCTATGCCTATGATCTGGTGTTGCAGTCACCGCTCTCCCTGCCGGGGGGCAATGCACATGAGATCGGGGTGGTGATGGAAACCCTTCCTGTCCGTGGGAAAAGGACAATAATCCTGCCTTCCCTTTAGTTTTAAAAATAAATTCCTTATTTTTGTTTTGATAAAATTGTTATTTTTGAGATTTGAGAGCTGTTTGAAGGGATTAAAAATTCAATCATTATGCGTATCGGTAAAATAAAAGCAGCATTGGCGTTGGGTGTCCTCGCCGGTTTTTCCGTTCTGACCTCCTGCAGTCTCATCAAAGGCGGGGGAGAGGATGTTTCCCCGACGACCGGATGGAAGTACAACGATCCCGACAACGGAGGGTTCGAAGTGAAGACGGCCTATGAACAGCCGACAGGTCCGGGCCTGGTTTTCATCGAAGGGGGTACTTTCACCATGGGACGGGTCGAGCAGGATGTGATGTACGATTGGAACAACATCCCGCGGCGTGTGACCGTAACCTCCTTTTACATGGACGAGACAGAGGTGCGGAATGTCGACTACCGGGAATATCTTTACTGGTTGTCGCGGGTATACAAAAGCTATCCCGAAGTGTATCGCCAGGCACTTCCCGATACGCTGGTATGGCGAAGCCCGCTGGCTTACAATGAACCTTATGTGAAATACTATTTCCGTTTCCCCGCATACAATGATTATCCCGTGGTGGGGGTCAACTGGCTTCAGGCCAACGACTATTGTTCATGGCGTACCGACAGGGTGAACGAAAAGATCCTCATTGATGAGGGGATCCTCAATCCCGACCCCAACCAGACCGATGAGAACAACTTCAATACCGAGGCCTATCTGGCAGGTCAGTACGAAGGCAATGTAAACCAGAACCTCCCGAGCCTCAATCCCAATCAGGAAAGCAGGCATGTGACCCTTGAGGATGGGATCCTGTTGCCGGCTTACCGGCTTCCTACCGAGGCAGAATGGGAATATGCCGCACTGGCTCTCATTGGAAACACTTATGACGAGCGTCTCTATGAAAGAAGGCTATATCCCTGGGACGGTCATTATCTGCGGAACGCCTCGCGGAAGTACCGCGGACGTTTCATGGCCAACTTCGTACGCGGTAACGGCGACTACATGGGACTGGCAGGCGACCTCAACGACGGGGCCGCAATTACGGCTCCTGTGAAATCGTTCTGGCCCAACGATTACGGTCTTTATTGTATGGCCGGTAACGTTAATGAATGGGTGGCCGATGTTTATCGCCAACTCAACAGTGTCGAAGTGGATCCATTAAACCCCTATCGTGGTAACGTGTACAAAGTACTGGTGACCGATCAGGACGGCAATGTGGCCGAAAAGGACAGTCTTGGACGTCTGCGCTACCGGGAGGTCACACCCGAGGAGGTGGCTGATCGATACAATTATCAAAAAGCTGATTATCGGAACTATAGGGATGGCGACCTCCAGTCGTCCATCTCCGGTTCGGACGACTGGAAAGGCGAAGACAAAGGTACGGGGCAAATGTATGCACAGGATGCTGCCAACAACGACTTTACGACGCTGGTCAACGACCGTGCTCGGGTTTACAAAGGCGGCTCGTGGATGGACCGTGCATATTGGCTGATTCCATCGACCCGCCGTTTTCTGGATGAAAGCAGTGCCCGTGCCGATATTGGCTTCCGTTGTGCCATGACACGTGTGGGAAGCCCCGCAGGGAACTGATCAACAATCATGTAAAGAAATAGGGCCTCATTATGGATCCATAATGAGGCCTTTTATTTTTCCGGCTTATGGCGGTTGAACGATTGTATGAACTGTACAGGAAACATCCTCAGGTGATCACCGATTCGCGTAAGGCGATGCCGGGAAGCATCTTTTTCGCTTTGAAGGGGGAGCGTTTCGATGGAAACCGTTTTGCCACAGAGGCCTTGGAAAAGGGTGCGGCAGCAGCGGTGGTGAGCGATCCGGAGATCGTGGACGACGGCCGTTATGTTCTTGTGGAGGATACCCTCCGAGCCTTGCAGGACCTGGCCCGCCATCATCGTCGGCACATCAAGGTGCCTGTGATCGCCTTGACGGGTACCAACGGAAAAACCACTACCAAAGAACTGATCGTGTCCGTCCTGTCTCGTAAGTACAGGGTGACCGGGACCAAGGGAAACCTGAATAACCATATCGGAGTGCCATTGACCTTGCTTTCCGCTACCGATGATACTGAGATTCTTGTCGTAGAGATGGGGGCCAACCATCCCGGCGAGATCGGGTTCCTTTGTGACATCGCGGACCCTACCCACGGTCTTATCACCAATGTGGGGAGGGCACACCTTGAAGGTTTCGGTAGTTTTGAGAAAGTGGTTGAGACCAAAAGTGAGCTCTATAAGTATCTTCAAAAAAAGGGAGGGAAGGTCTATTACCGGAAAGAGGATCCTGTATTGGCTCCGCATGCAGAGAAGGTCCGCCGGCGACTATCTTACGGGGTCAAAGGAAGTGGTGCCGATATCCTCTTCGAAGAGCCACAGCCTGCCGTGAATGTTATTTTCCGCTGGTATTCTCCGGAGGGACCGATGCTGGTCCGGTCCTCCCTTTACGGAAAATATAATTTTGAGAACATGATGGCTGCCATTGCCATCGGCACCGACCTGGGGGTGGCTCCTGAAAAGATCATCCGGGCGGTGGAGAACTACGTGCCCCAGAATATGCGGTCGCAGGTGGTCCGTACTTCCCGGCAGAACACGGTCGTCCTGGATGCCTATAATGCCAATCCTACGAGCATGAGGGTCGCCATCGAAAACTTCCTTTCCCTGGAAGGAGAAAAAAAGATGCTGGTGCTGGGTGATATGTACGAACTCGGGGAATATGCCGGTGAAGAACATGAAAAAATTGTTAACTTGCTTCTTAAGAATAGAGAACGTTTCCGGGAGGGGATCCTCATAGGTCCGGCCTTTTATCAGGTTTGTGGGGAGAATGATTTGAGGGCTTTCAGGGAACGGGATGAGGCGGCTGCTTATCTGAAAAAAGTGAGCTGGTCGGGGGCATACGTATTGGTGAAGGGATCGAGAGGCATGGAGATGGAAACATTCATGGATTATTTATAAAGCTTATGGCAGACAAATTCATGGACCCCATTGCCAAGCTCATGGGGTTGCGATTCAAGTCACACCCATGGCATGGGGTGGAGATCGGGAGTCAGGCTCCCGAGGTGGTGACCTGCTATATCGAGATGGTCCCTACGGATACGGTGAAGTATGAGGTGGATAAAAAGAGCGGCTATTTAATGATCGATCGGCCGCAGAAGTATTCCAATATCGTACCGGCTCTATACGGTTTTATTCCTCAGACTTACAGTGGAAGACGTGTTGCTGCGCTTTCCATGGAGCGGTCGGGGTATAAGGAGCTTACAGGTGATGGTGATCCGATGGATATCCTGGTCCTTACCGAAAAGGAGATCACGCACGGAGATATTCTCGTTTTCGGCCGTCCCATCGGAGGGTTACGGATGATCGACGGCCGTGATGCCGACGACAAAATCATTGCTGTGCTTGACAATGATGCTGTTTACGGACGTTTCAGAGATATCTTCGACCTGCCTCAGCCCATCATCGACAGACTGAAACATTACTTTCTCACATACAAGGACCTTCCCGGCAACAAGCGGGAACGGGAGATCACCCATGTGTACGGCATTGATGAGGCCCATGAGGTGATCCATAAGTCGATGGAAGATTACCAGGAGGAGTTTAGCCCTATGGTGTAGGGCTTTCTTCGAGGAACCGTTCCCGGAATGTAGGTTTTTGTCCGGCCATTTTCAGAAAAATGTCGAGAGGCACCACCTCGAACTCCTTACCCAGTTTTTGGAGGATCGTGGCTACCTTGTCGATATTGTTCCATTGCCGGACATGGACCAGCAGGAAATAGGGTCTTTTTTTGTTGAGGGCTGCCAGTTCCT
>JAMOUS010000198.1 GCA_027067975.1 Bacteroidales bacterium
TATAATGCCTTGCGGTCGGGCGGGGCGATGCGCCCTACATATTCGGTGAACTTGGGTGATGAGGCCATCTCCCCGATGGCGAACACCAGGATGCCGAGGATGACCACCCATCCGTTTTGGCTCGAGAACATCAGCATCAACCCGCCGGCCAGGATGATAAA
Organism: Bacteroidales bacterium; assembly: GCA_027067975.1. Lineage (GTDB taxonomy): Bacteria > Bacteroidota > Bacteroidia > Bacteroidales > VadinHA17 > DRPN01. Next base: position 162 of record JAMOUS010000198.1, read on the forward strand.
GCCCGTGATCATCGCATGCAGCGGCTTGTAACGCATCGCCACCGACGAGATGAACAGCTGCAGCACGATGATGAAGAAAGCGTCCAGGCTGGTTAGACCCACGGCCGTGATCTTACCCGGCGGCAGCCCGAGCGAGGCGTTCAGCTTGTCGAAATCCACCCAGTCGTTGATGAAGGTCGGGAAAGTATAGTACAACTGGTTGAAGGCGGTCCAGAACAACACCATGATCGTGAGGAACAGCACATACTTCCAGTCGGAAAGGGTGATGAAAATATTCCTGAAAACCGCTATGATCTTTCGGCCCAGCGTTTCTTCCCCTTCTTCCTCCCGGCCGGGTTCGGTGAAGAAGAAAAGAACGATGAGGAAGTTCAGGAAGATGACGGCGATCGAGATGTAGAAAACATAGTTCCAGTTCATCTCATACACCAAACCTGAAATGAAAGGCCCGATGAACCCGCCGATGTTCACCATCATGTAGAAAATGCCGAAGCCGATGGAGGAGGTCTCTTCGTTGGTGGTCTTGGCCACGACGGCCGAGATGATCGGCTTGAAGAGGGCGCCGGCGGTGGCCAGGAAGATGTAGGCGAAGAAAACCCACCCATAGCTTTCGAAGCTTCCCAGCATGTAATAGCCGGCCATGTAGCTTATGAACGAGAGGATCAGCATCCGTTTGTAGCCGATCTTGTCGGCGATAGCGCCGGTGAGGAGGGGGAGGAAATAAAGGAGCATCGAGCCGGTGCCGATGATCGCCCCTTTCTGGGCGTCGGAGAACCCCAGGGCGCCGGTGTCGCGGGAGAGGGTGAGGTAGAGGGCCAGGGCATTGTACATGCCATACCAGGCCCACCGTTCGAAGAGTTCCATAATGTTCGAAACCCAAAAGACACGGGGGAGTTTCCGGATCACAGCACCGATCGACATCTTTCCGATATTTTTTGTTGAGATAGCGGCAAATATAGAAAAAAAGAGAGGTTCACTCTTTTTCGACGTAAAAATAGGCGCATTTCTCCTCCACATCGTCGTAGGTGATCACCTCGCGGTCACCGAAGGAGGCGTAGAAAGATAGCATGGCGAAGTCGCCGGCACACATCGTAGCGTGGGAGAAGAGGGTGAGGTAAAGGCTCCAGGAGAGGTATCCCGGGGTGAGCCAGGCTGCCGCCAACAAGGCGGTATTCAAGACAAAGAAAGGTGCCAGGGCGATGCGCCGGAAAGCTTTCCTCCCTACCGGATGGCGGTGGGCGGTGACATAGATGAAGAAATTTTTCAGGTCGATGCCGGCACGCAGGTGGCGTCCCCCTGCCAGGAGAAAGAAAAACGCATGGATGATCTCATGCAAGGGGGCCAGCAACAACGGGAACAGCACCAACCCCAGGAAAGCATACAGCAAAAAGTTCCAGAACCCCGGGGCGGAGGCGAAAAAATCGATCGTCGGACGGATCGCCAGCACCAGAAAAAGGAGCACCGACAGCCAGAAAAAACGGGTCTCTTTGTTCTTCCGGAAAAGATGTTCCATCACAAAGTCAGGGATCTCTTCGTACGAAAGGCGTCTGACCAGCTCATAGCGGTCGCCCCGTTCCAACTCCTCGATGGTCACCCTTGCGGCCATGGGGCAAAATTAGTAATTTTGACGAGTGGGGCAGGGGAGCGGAAAAGTGTGCGGATGGTATGTTTTTTGCACCGTCGCGGGGGAAAGGAGGCAGTGATGCGGAAGATTTTTCTCATAGGGCTTGCGGGATGGTTGACAGGGAGCTGGGGAGCTGTGGCGGCAGCCCAGGAGAAGACGGTGGTCGATACGGCCAAGGCGCCTGTCGTCCTGGAGACCATGCGGGTGGGAGACGATACGGTCCCGGTGGTCGACCTCGAGGAGGTGCGGGTGATCCCGAGACCCCGCTTCCGGACACGGAGGGAATACAGGCGTTACAGCCGCTATGTGCGGAATGTCAAAAAGGTGTATCCTTATGCCAAGTTCACCGCCCGGCTCCTTAACGAGATGGAACAGCATCTCGACTCGCTCCATACCGAACGGGAGAAAAAGGCCTACATCCGTCAGGTGGAAAAAGAACTCAAGGCAAAATATTCCGATGTGATCTGGAACATGACCTTCTCCCAGGGCAAGATCCTCATCAAGCTCATCGACCGCGAGACGGGCATGACCTCTTATGAGATCATCGACCGGATGAAGGGAGCGTTCAATGCCGGTTTCTGGCAGGCCGTAGCCCGTCTCTTCGGGTCGAACCTCAAGATGAAGTTCGACCCGGAGGGGGAAGACCGCGTGCTCAACCAGATCGTGTTGATGATCGAATACGGGATGATCTGATCTCCGGCGATCATCCTTCCTTCAGCATGTCCATCATGGCTTTCACCACATTGATGGCGCCGTCGGCGATGTCGAGGATGGTGGCGTCGAGCATGTAACAGGGGGTGGTGGCCACCTTGTATTTATTATCGACGACCACCTCGCCGTGGCCGGTCTGCACATGGCGTGCTCCCATGGCCTCGATGGCTTCGGCGGTGGCTTTGTCCTGGCCGATGGTCACCTCCACGTCCTCCAGGACGCGTGCCACGATGGCGGGAGAGATGCAGAGGGCGCCGATGGGTTTGCCGGCCGCCACCATCGCCTTGATGGCGCCGGCCACCTCCTCGTGCACATGGCATTGCGGACCTTTGAAGGCAAAGTCGCTGAGGTTCTTCGCCACGCCGAAGCCCCCCGGCATGATCAGCGCATCGAAATCCTCCTCTTTGAACTCACTCAGCGGGCGTATCTTGCCTCGGGCGATCCGGGCCGCCTCCACCAGTACATTGCGCTGCTCATCCATCTCTTCGCCCGTGAGATGGTTGATGACATGATGCTGCGGGATGTCGGGAGCGAAGATCTCGTAAATACCCCCCTCTTTCATGATGGCGTACAGCGTCATCGTCGCCTCATGGATCTCGGCTCCATCGTATACACCGCATCCCGACAGTATCACTGCGAATTTTTTCTTATCTTCCATGGCTCGAAGATTTTGGTTTTTCTTGAAGATAAAATTACAAAAATTCCGGCTGCGGTGTCTGTGAAACGAGTCTTTTTGGCCATCCCTCTCCACGACTTTCCAGAATTGGAAGATCATTATGCAGGGGTGCGGGAGGCCCTTTCCGGCGAACCCGTCAAGTGGGTGGAACCGTCCAACCTGCATCTGACCCTTCACTTCTTCGGCGATCTGGAAGAGGATGCGATCACCCGGGCACACCGGCTTCTTGAACAGTTTTTATCGCCTTTGTCCCCATTTTCTTTGACCTTCCGCGACCTCGGGGTCTTTCCCTCCGTGAAAAGGCCCCGGGTGCTCTGGTTCGGCGTTGAAAACTCTCCGCACTTGAACGAACTGGCGGAAAAGGTGGAAGAGGTTTTGGTGGAAGGGGACTTCGCGCTCCCCGACAAACCTTTTTCACCCCACCTTACCCTTGGACGGTTCAAAGGTCTACGTGAAGTTCAAGATCTTGAGGATCTGTTGCGCCGTTACCGTGGCAGGGATGTGGGTACGGTACGGGTGGATGCGGTGTTGCTATTGGAGAGCATCCTGCGGCGCGAAGGCCCCGAATACCGGATGCTGTACCGTTACGGGCTCAAAGGCTAGGGTGGGGGTTATTTGCCTTTCCCCTTGAGGACCGTCAAGAGGGTGTGACCAAGGATCTTCAGGTCGACGTACAACGACATGTTCTCAATATAGATCAGGTCGAATTGCATACGGTCGATCATCTGCTCCACATTCTCTGCATAGCCGTATTTCACCTGTCCCCATGAGGTGATGCCGGGTTTTACTTTTTGGAGATGGATGTAATGGGGGGCTCTCTCCAGGATCTGGTCGACGAAATATTTCCGTTCGGGGCGGGGGCCGACGAGCGACATCTCCCCTTTCAGGACATTGATGAAGTTGGGGATCTCGTCCATGCGGGTGCGCCGCAGGAAACGGCCGATGGGGGTGATGCGCGGGTCGTCGGCCGACGAGAGGGCCGGCCCGTCTTTCTCGGCATCCTCGTACATCGTCCGGAACTTGATCAGGTTGAAGGGCTTCCCATGGCGACCTACCCGTTCCTGGACGAAAAAGACCGGTCCCGGCGAGGTGATCTTGATGATCACTGCCAGCACCCCCGTCAGCGGCAGGGTGATCATCAGCATCGTCGCCGCCACCAGATAGTCCATCAGCGTCTTCACCACCATCTGCCAGGCAGGCATCAGTTCGTGCGTGATCTCAATGAGGGGTGTGCCCAGGAACGACGACATCCGTACCCGCCCCGCCAGGATGTCGTACAACTCGGGAATCGCCTGCAGATTCGCATTCACATTGTACAGACGGTTGAGGATGTATCCGATCTCCTTTTTTTCCTTTTCCTCGATCGCCAGAATGATCTCATCCACCTTCCTACTACCGGTGAAGATGTGATCGGCATCCTTCAGCGGTCCCAGATAGGGCAGATATTTTCCCAACGGCGGATCTTTGACCGGCCTCAGAGAGAGAAACCCGATGAAGCGGTATCCCGACCGGCCGTTGAACGCTCTCAGCTTTCGGTAGATGTTTACGGCTTTCTCCGAACTGCCCACGATCACCGTGTAAAAACCGATCTTTCCCGAATGAATGCGATAGTTGGTGATGGAGGTGACGATCAGACGCGGGAGATAGGTGAAGAAAAACTGCAACAGGAAGAGCACCCCGTAGAGGTGGTAATAGTTTTTGTAGGTGGCGATCACGTCGTTGAGGATCACCAGGAAAAAGAGTACCGTCACACCGGCGAGGGTGACCATGAGGGTCAGGAAGAACTCTTTCAGGCGCGACTTGCGGTAGATATCGCGGTAGTATCCGGAGATATAGTGCAAGAGCAGCCATCCCAGGGGGATGATCAGGATGCCGAGGAAAAATTTTTCATCGAGATGTACCGGCACGGGCATGCCGAACTTCTCCGGCTCGATGAACTTTTTCCGATAGATGAAAAAGAGTGCCCACGCCGCCATTGCGGCGAAATAGTCGAGGGTAACATATAGCAGAACCTTCTTCTTCGGGTTCATGGAATGAGCCGGTCTCATTCTTTTGAACGAGGGAGGAGGGAATTTAGTTTACGAATGAGGGAATTTATTTGCCTGTCAGGTGTGCAGGGGTACGGATACGGAGCTGATCGAGGGTTTCGCGGTGAAGGCGGAGGGCTTCGATCCGCTGTTCGAGGGTTTCGGGATGGTCGGGATGGGGGGAGAGGAGCTGTTGCCAGGCGTGCCACAGGGCGGCATGGCGGAGGGGTGCTGCAAGGTTGTGGGGTCCGGCGGTCGACGGGTCGAATTGCACTGTTTGCCGGGATCCTGCCAGGCGGCAGCGCTGGCGGGCACGGGGGCCGCTCTCGTGGCGGATCACGGCGGTCATGCCGTCGTCGAAGAGCAGTTGGATGTGGATGATGGCTTCGCGGCCGGGCATCAGGCAGGCCCCTACGGCCGGGCGCCGCGGCCGTGTGGGGTTGAGCGAGAGCATGGCCTCCAGTGAGTAGAGGAGTGTGGCGGTGAGCTGCTGCCGCAGCCCCTCACCCTCGCGGAAGGTGCGTTCCACCTCCGCAAAGAGGATGCGTCCTGCCGTCTGTGCCGCCTGCATGAAGCGGGGATGGTCGCGCAAAGGATCGTAACAGTGCACACGCACCTCCGCCTCGGCGGCCAGCAATGCCACCTGCTCGAGATGCGGCGGATCGAGACGGGAGGTGTCGGCCAGAAACAACGGACGCGACCGCCGCAGCGCCTCCCCCATGAAAGGAAGATCGGCCGGTGCCGGGGCGGCGAACACCAGCACGTCGGAACGGAGGATCAGCATCTCGGGATCGTCGGTCGGAGGATAGGGATGCCCCTCTCCGGAAGGGACGGGACCATCGGGGAAATGGAGGCCGGTGATCGTGTACCCCCGCCCACGGCGGAGAAGCTCCAGCAGGGGGAGAGTTTCGTCGGCAATGCCGAAAACCCCGATTTTTATCATATTTTTGTGGACGTTTTTGCAAACTTACATGTTTTGCTTATACCACCCGAGCTTTTCAGGGTCAAGTTATTAACGGAATAATGTTGATAATCACGCCATGAGGTACAACGACCAGGAGGATACGTTACGGCACAAGGGGCTGCGGCAGCAGCTGGTGCGGGAGTTGCGCGACAAGGGTATCACCGACGAGCGGGTTCTGGAGGCGATCAACAAGGTGCCGCGCCATCTCTTCATGGACGCCGGCCATCTGGAGCTGGCTTACAAAGACCAGGCCTTCCCCATCGGGGCGGGGCAGACGATCTCCCAGCCCTATACGGTGGCTTTCCAGACTTCGCTGCTGGAGGTGCATGAGGGCGACAAGGTGCTTGAAATCGGCACAGGCTCGGGCTACCAGGCGGCCATCCTGCTGGAGATGGGGGCACGGGTCTTCACCATTGAGCGGCAGAAGGAACTCTTTCTCAACGCCCAGGCCCTCCTCACGCGCCTGGGATACCATCCCCGTTTCTTCTACGGCGACGGCTACGAAGGCTTGCCCGCCTTTGCACCTTTCGACCGGATCCTCATCACGGCCGCGGCGCCCGAGGTGCCCGAAGCGCTCATCCGCCAGCTTAAAACCGGCGGCATCCTCGTCGCACCCGTGGGCAGCGGCGACCGCCAGGTGATGACACGCATGGTGAAACACGACAAAGACAATATCGAGATCACCCGACACGGCGACTTCGCCTTTGTGCCGATGGTCAAAGGAACCAGCAACCAGACGAACGGCGCAGCACGATGAAAGCATCCTTAGAGGTAAAACGGTTCGTGTTCAATCCCTTCCTGGAGAACACCTATGTGGTAGGGGACGGGGAAGGAAACTGTGTGGTCATCGACCCCGGCTGTCATGAGAAGGCCGAGGAGGAGGAGTTGGCGGCCTTTCTGCAGGAACGGGGCTGGCAGCCGGTGGCGGTACTGCTCACCCACGGTCATCTCGACCATGTGTGCGGCACGGCCTTCTTGGCGCGGGAATACGGGTTGACACCTTTGCTCCATCCTGCCGACATGGAACTGTACCGTACTGTGCCCCAGCAGGCCGAGCTCTTTTCGTTCCCTGTGGGTGCGCTCCCGGCAGCGGAGCCCCTGCCGGAAGAAGAGATCCCCTTCGGCAATACATCCCTGCGTATCCTGCATCTTCCGGGACATTCGCCCGGCAGCGTGGCCTTCTATCATCCGGAGACGAAAATCCTCTTCCCCGGCGACGTGATCTTCAACGGCAGTATCGGCCGTACCGACCTTCCCGGGGGCGACTACGACCGGCTGCGCGAAAGCATCGCCCGGGGATTGGTCGCCACCTTACCTCCCGACACCCGCATCTTCCCCGGCCACGGTCCCGACACCACCCTCGAACGCGAAGTGCGCGAAAACCCCTTCCTCGATTTTCTGGAACGCTGAAAATTCTTTGGAATTTTCCCAGAGGGATGCCTCCGGCAGGGATTTCCGAAAAACTCCATACTCGATACTAACAACTCCCGACTCCGAGTACTCCAGGCACTTTTACAGAACCCTGACGCTCCGTCTCCTGCTTCGGCTACGCCTCGCACGAGGCGGGTGTCACTGACTTTAGTCACTTGTAACTTATAATTTTAGGCACTTTAAGTACTCTAGGCACTCCAGGCACTTTTACAG
>JAMOUS010000199.1 GCA_027067975.1 Bacteroidales bacterium
TTCCGAGTTCTTGTCGATGAAGTTGGCATTGAGCTCTTCGGCCAGCTCCCTGTTCTCGGTCTCGTACGATTGGAGGATGAGCGGCAAGGCCGGCATCATCTTGCGGATATATTGCAGCAGCTCATATCCGGCCCGGCTGTTCATCCGACCTTTTCGCGGGAAGCGGGCATCGGAGATCACGCCCAGCAGATACTCATGGTACATGTCCACCAGTTCGACCGCCTCCTCATAGGTGGTGGCCAACAGCACCTTGGGCCGTGCCCGCAGCTTCAGCACCTTATAGCGGTCGTCCATCCCCACATCCTCGATCAGGCTGCGCGTCTGCTCGAGGATCGTCGAATAGAGCACCGGCAGGTAGCGGGAAAAGTATTTCGTATTATCCTCCACCAGCAGGATGATCCGCGTATACGCGATGCGGGTGTCGTTGGGAGCGTTGACACGGTCTTCCAGCAGCTTGACCATTGCAAAGAAGATCTTCGAGTCGCCGTTCCAGACGAAGAAATGGTCGAACGGCTCCAGGCGCCGCAACTCATGCCGGACCAGAGGGATGTCGTTGTTGTTGTTCAGGAGCAGGAAGACCGGCATGTAGGAATAAAGATGCTTGATCTTTCGATAGAGACGGATGGGACTTTTTTTGTCGGCCCCCAGCATGATGATCACCAGGTCGAAATGTTTCCGTTTGAGGCGCTCCAGGGCCTCCTCGCCCGAGGATACTGCCGTGATCCGCGGGATGGAAGTGAGGTTAAGCTGATGATACTCGCCCAGGATATGGTCGGAAAACTGCCCCTCCCCCTCAATGCTAAAGGCATCGTAGAGACTGGCCACCAGCAGGATCTCCCGCACCTTGAAGGGCATCAGGTCGTGAAAGATATCCCGGTCGGCATTGTGCTTATCCAGGAAACGCTGCAACAACTTGCGGCTGGTGAGGTTCCTTTCGTGCCCTTTCTCTTCTTTCATCCGTTCATGGTCGAAGACAGCCCGGCTTTTTTGGAGATTGAGGTAGGCGGTGATCACACGGGTCATCTCTTCCAACATCATCTGGTCGACCCGGAGCGCTACGTCGGGTGCCTCTTCCTCGGGAAGATAGTCTTTCGAATAGTAGAGGGTCACTTTCCCCTTTTCCCCGTCGAGGGTCTCAAATTCGCGGCTCAGGAAGGTGGCCGTGAGGCGAAAGTCGGGAGATTCGTATTTTTCGTCCTCGTACTGGATCCGCACATGTACACCCTCGGGCAACACCGAATGCTTCCGGATAAGGTGGATCAGTTGCATGAAGGTCTCCGGCACCGGCATCCCCCGACGAAGGATCTCCGAAGCCTCATTGAGAAAGGCCAGCTCCCGCAAGTGCAGATTCTTCTCGGCAAGGACTCTCCTTATCTCTCTCTCTTCTCTCTGGGGTTCCATTTCTAAACCGATATCAAGTAAAGATAATGAAAAAAGGGCTCCTGAGGAGCCCTTTCAAGATATTGGAAATCCATTCACTTCACTTCCCAGGTGTTGCCACTGTGCAGCAGATCGGTCATATTGCGGATCTTCGACGACTCTTTCACCTTTTCGATCTGTATATGCACCGAAGCATCGTAGGTGGGGGCTGCCACGTTGCGGATCACCCCCAGCGCCACGGGGTGGCTCGGCCATTTCATGTTCACCAGCAACATATGAAGGCCGGGGTTGTTCACCTTGCTGTCGTGCACCAGGATATCCTTTTCGGTGACCCCGTTCTCTCCCAATTTCACCACCTTCAGTTGCATGCCTTCGAGGATCAGACCTTTGTCGCGGTTTTTGCCGAAGATCATCGGCTCTCCGTCTTTGAGGTAGATCACGCGGTCTTCCTTGTGTTCCTTGTCGAGGATGTCGGCGTAAGCGCCGTTGTTGTAGATCACACAGTTCTGGAGGATCTCCACCAGCGAGGCACCTTCATGACGGGCGGCTTCCTTGAAAATCTCCACAGAGTGGGGGATGTCG
>JAMOUS010000200.1 GCA_027067975.1 Bacteroidales bacterium
AGGTCGAAGTCGTTCTCGTTGATATATTTGATCAGTTCGGTGGCGGGGTCGCCGTGGAGGAGGGTATATTCCACGGGCAGGTCCCTTTCTTCTATTTCGCGGGTGATCTCTTCGAGGTAGGTTTTTATATAAAATGTGATAAAATTATCAAAATATTTGTACGGATGATTTTTTTTTTTTTAGAATTGGGAATCAAACTTAAAAGTTATTGTTAATGATATATAAGATTGACATAGACACATATATTATTGTAGATCCTCCTTTTCGATAGATTCTAATAGGAATTGAAATCGGATGTAGATTATAAACTTAATTCTTTCTTAATGTTTAAATTAATTACTAAATTATGAAAGCTAAGATTCTTATTGGAGCTTTGTTTTTTATGTTTTTAGGTGTAGGGGGGCAAAAAAGTAGGGCAACAGGAATTGACTTCCATTTTGAGAATGGATGGTGTACGTGTAAAAACATGATATGTCAAGATGCAAATTATTTCGGTTTCCGAAAGACATGCCATTTTTTTGGTAGAGATGAGCACCCCACGGATGATACATGTGCACCCTTTTCCAGTAATTGTATAAGAACTGAATAAAAAGAAGAGAGGGATATCCCTCTCTTCTTTTTTCTATTTAATTTTTTCTTATGAAGATTATTGTTGTGACATTCAGTGTAGTGTTTTCTTTTTGTATTATTTCTTGTAATAAAAAAAATAACCAAAGTACATTGGACTATTATCGAAATACAGATTATATCCCAAAGGAAAATGTATTGTATAAAAAAATAACATTAAAACCTCAACGTCTGGACACATCCATAGAATCTACATTTGCGGGATATTTTACAATATATGAAAACCGTTTGTTTTTCGCTGATTTGTATTTCAGTTATGTTTTTGAGTTTGATTCATCATTTAAAGTAGTTAATCAGTATGCGGGCAAAGGTAAGGGACCAAATGAGGTAACTGATTTTTTATATTTTATTCCTGGGGAAAATGATTTTTGTCTTTTATCGAGTGGCAATAGTCTTCTGTATACTTTTGATTACTATGGTGAAAAAATGAATACTGTAAGAATTAAATGGAAAGGAACAATAGAGATTGCGAAGAACTTGTATAATGACCCTGATCCAAAAGATTATAGATGTTATGAGCCTGATTTTGGAATAGACGGTATTGTGAAAAATTGGGATAATGAACATATTGTTTATGGAATAACCGCATCTTGGCCTAAATTCAACGGATATTTCAATTCAGAGAAATATTATATGTATTCACGAATTCTTGCGGTTACCAGTAAGAAGACCGGTGAAATAACAAGAATATTAGGGCGTCGATCACCAATTTTTTTAAAATATCAGAATATCCCGAATTTTGATCATTTTGCGTATGAAGTAACAAAAAAAAATATCTTTTTAACTTTTTGGCCTGATGAAAAGATTTATGTTATCGATAAAAGATCGGACAAGGTTGTATCCGTATTTGGGAAAAAAGGGAAAAATATGAATACCTTGTATAGAACAACTCATTCTTATGAGACAGCAGAAATGCAATTGCAAAAAGATTGGGAGGAATACGGTTATTATCATTATCTTAAGATAGTTGGGAAGAAGAACTTATTATTTCGGGGGTATAAAAAGGGAAATCTTAGTAAAACCGATGGCTTGCAAATCTATAAACTTGATACCGGAGAATTAATTGCAGATCTTAATGTTCCCAAAGATTTTGTTTTTCTCGGAGAATTTTTCAACCGATATTACGGGTGGATTGACAAAAGCAATATCAATGAGAAAGATTTTTTTATTTATGAAATAAAACTTTATTGAATGAAAAGATTTTTGTTCATATGGATAGGTATTTTCCTTTTTTTTAATGTAGGAATGGCTCAGCAGGAAAATGCAATACACGGAAAAGTCATTGATAAGAAAACAAGAAATACGGTACCCGGCGTGTATGTATTTTATCAAAATGTATTTTTGACATATAGTGACCGGAACGGGATATTTGAAGTTCCAGAAAAATATTATAACGCGGATACTTCCGTAGTATTGAAACATATTGGTTATTATGACGCAGAACTGAAATTTAAAAAGAAATACAAAAAAGATTTCGATACAATAATTGTTTATTTAAAAAGAAGAACTTATAATATAGGGAAAGTTACAGTTTATGGTAACCCGTTGAAAAGCATACTGAAGAAAGCCAGTCGATATTATCTGAATACTTATCTTCCCACATGTTATTGGGGGGCTTGCAATTATCGACACTTAGTGCAGTATAATAAGGAAAGCATTGATTATCTTGAGATTGACGGGTATGTATTTCTCAGAAGACCTAATAAATATGGATTTGGGAGCGAGTTTAATTTAATCCCGGAAGAATTTAGAAGAATCCGAGGGAACGAGTCCAAAATAGAGTTTTTAAATAGTTTGTATTCCAATGATGTTGCCATAGAAGAAATTAACTCGGCAATGCTTGGGTTTTCATTTTTAGAAACAATACATCCTCTTAATAAGTGGTTTTCTAATAAATATACATTTTCCTATGATTCTTTAAAAGATGCGGATTGTTATGTTATAAATTTTAAGCAAAAAAAAGACTTTATTGTTGTTCCGGGTTGGAAGGTGAGAGATATGAGAGGACAAATGAGGATTGACCGAACTACATATGAGATTAAGGAGATTTCATGTTCTTTTCAGATTGGTGCACAAATAAATCAAATGTGTGTTTTTTATCATCAAAAAGACCATATAATTTACCCCAAGAAAATTACCATATCACAAGTGTATGAAAATATAGAAAATTCTAATGTCGCGAATGAGATATATTCTTATTCAGTTCTGAAAGTAAATGGAGATCTGACGATTGCGCAGGAATGCTATCGGGATGCCAATTATTATCTATTGAGCTTGGCTTTGGATCAAAAAAGTTATCATCCTGAGTATTGGAGTAAACGAGATATTGACGATCGGTTTATGGAATCAGGTGTGAAAGAATTAATGAATAACGGTTTTATTTGGAGTCAATTAAGTCAGGATACATTTAAAAATAAAATTCCGGAAATAATGAAGGAAAGAACGAAAAATATTATTGAATTTCTAAATAGAGATATGAAAAAGTAATAAAACGTATAAACAAATGAAGTTAAGTCTTTTGCTTTTTCCCTTAATTTCCTTGATGATATTATTTTCTGTTCCTGGATGTAAGAACAAGTCAAAAAATACACAACAAAGTGATGGGGAAAAGATAGAACAAACAAAGGGAGAATTAAAGTTCTTTAATGAGATTCGAACATTTTATAATATTCCGGATGATACAATCATAACTTCAGTTTTTAGGTTTAGAAATATTGGAGAAGATACGGTAAAGATAATAGATTATAGTGTGACTTGCGGCTGTACATATGCGTACATATCAGATAGTTTGGTCTGCCCGAAAGAGGAAGGATCATTCACTATGGTGGTTAATACTCGGGGGAAAGGCAGCGGTCTAAAAACAATAGTGGCCGTATTGGTTACAAATGGTAAAAAAAAGCATTATAAATTGGAAACGAAGTTATTCATGAAATAAAGAGTTATAAAGTTGTATTGTTAGTACGTACGATAAAGACGGGGATGCGGATGTTGTGGCGCACTTTGTCGACGGTGGTGCCGTGGACCCAGTCCTGTACGCCCTGGTGACCGTGGGAGCCGGTGACCAGCAGGTCGAAGTCGTTCTCGTTGATATATTTGATCAGTTCGGTGGCGGGGTCGCCGTGGAGGAGGGTATATTCCACGGGCAGGTCCCTTTCTTCTATTTCGCGGGTGATCTCTTCGAGGTAGGCTTCGTCCTGGCGGGTGTGGAGGCTGTCGCTCTCTTGGCCGTAGACGAGGGTGCCGGGGGTTTCGGCGACATGGACGAGGGTGAGGCGGGCTTTGTGGTTTTTGGCCAGGGCGATGGCGGCCGAGAGGATCTCGGCGTCGAGGTCGCTGTGTTCAAGGGCGACGGCGATGTTGCGGTAGGTGACGGGCCGCAGTTTCTCGGCGATCAGATGGCCTTTGCGGAGGATACCGCTCTCCCAGGTACGGCCTTTGCCGAGGAAGGGGGTGATGATAATGTAAAACAGGATGCCGAGGAGGAAGATCACCAGGGGGATGACGGCGAACCACAGCCACAGGCTGCCGCCGCTGAGCCAGCCGGTGAGCTCGTCGAGGACGAGCTTGAGGTTGAGGGCGATGATCACCGAGGCGATGAGCCAGGCGAGGAGCTTGACCCACCAGGGGTTGGCAAAGCGTCCCATCTTTTTGGGGTCGGAGGTGAAATGGATCAGCGGCACCACGGCAAAGGGCAGCTGCAGGCTGAGGATCACCTGGGAGAGGATAAGGAGACGGTAGGTGCCCTCGCTGCCTGTGAGGGCGATGACGATGACGGCGGGCAGGAGGGCCAGGCTGCGGGTGATGAGGCGCCGCAGCCAGGGGCGTATGCGGATGTTGAGGAACCCCTCCATGATGATCTGTCCTGTGAGGGTGCCGGTGAGGGTGGAGCTCTGGCCGGCGGCGATGAGGGCGATGGCGAAGGCCGCCGGCGCCAGGGTGGTGCCCAGGATGGGCTCCAGCAGACGGTGGGCCTGCTGGATCTCGGTGACCATGATGCCGCGCGAGTGGAAGAGCGCCGCGGCCATGATCAGGATGGCAGCGTTGACGAAGAAGGCGGCATTGAGGGCAATGGCCGAGTCGAAGAGGTTGAACTTGCCCGCCTCGGCCTTGCCGGTGTAGGTGTTGCTCACCGAGCGGGTCTGCACCAGTGAGGAGTGGAGGTAAAGGTTGTGCGGCATCACCGTGGCGCCGATGATGCCGATGGTGATGTAGAGGGCGGCCGGCTCGAAATGGGGCACGAAGCCGTTGAGGATGCCGTGCCAGTCGGGTTTGGCGAGGAAGATCTCCACAAGGAAGCAGGCACCGATGGTGGCGATGAGGGTGATGATGAAGGCTTCCATCTTGCGCATGCCGAGGCGTTGGATGGCCAGCAGCAGGAAGGTATCGAGGGCGGTGATGGCGGCGCCCCACAGCAACGGCATGCCGAAGAGGAGGTTCAGGCCGATGATGGTGCCCAGCAGCTCGGCCAGGTCGGTGGCGGCAATGGCGATCTCGGCCAGCACCCAGAGGAAGATGTTAAGGCGTTTGGGGTATTCGCGGCGGCAGCCTTGGGCCAGGTCGTAGCCGGTGACGATGCCCAGGCGGGCCGAGAGCGTCTGCAGCAGGATGGCCATGAGGTTGGAGGCGAGCAACACCCAGATGAGCATGTAACCGAAGCGGGCTCCCCCCTCGATGTCGGTGGCCCAGTTGCCAGGGTCCATATAACCCACACTCACCAGATAGGCCGGGCCGAGGAAGGCGAACATGCGCCGCAGCCAACCTCGCTTGCGTACGGGAACGCTGCCTTTCATCGTATAAAGATCGTCGGCAGTATGTCCGGAAGGGGTCATTTGCTATCAAAGATAGCGAAAAGAACAACGAAAAATGAGCGGGAGGATGAGGAAAAAGGCATAAAAAAAAGGAGGAATCCTTCCTCCTCCTGTTGCTGCCCCGCTAGGGCTCGAACCTAGACTTTCCTGATCCAGAGTCAGGCGTGTTGCCAATTACACCACGGGGCAAAACGGGCTACAAAAGTAAAATTTTTCATGAAAAAATGAAAACCGTCAGGGTCACTTTTTATTTTCCTTGTTGTTTTCCTGCGATCTTGGCCCAGGTGTCGCGCAGGGGGACGGTGCGGTTGAACACCAGGTGTCCGGGGGTGGTGTCGGGGTCGACGGTGAAGTATCCGATGCGCTGGAACTGGTAGTGGTCACCCACCTTTGCGCCGGCGAGGGCCGGTTCGGCCTTGCAGTGGTGCAGCACCTTGAGCGAGTCGGGGTTGAGGAACTCTTTGAAGTCGCGGTCTTTATGCCCGGCGGGGTCGGGGTCGTTGAAGAGGCGGTCGTAGAGGCGCACCTCTACGTCGAGGGCTTGGGGGACGGAGACCCAGTGGAGGGTGCCTTTGACCTTTCGCTGTGAGCCGGACCCGCTGCGGGTGGTTGGGTCGTAGGTACACCGCAGTTCGGTGATGTTGCCCTGCTCGTCTTTGACCACCTCTTCGCATTTGATGATGTAAGCGCTTTTGAGGCGCACCTCGCGGCCGGGGGCCAGGCGGAAGAATTTGCGCGGCGGGTCCTCCATGAAATCGTCGCGTTCGATGTAGATCTCGCGGCCGAAAGGCATCTGGCGGGTGCCGGCGGCGGGGTCCTCGGGGTTGTTGACGGTCTCGACCATCTCGGTCTTGCCTTCGGGGTAGTTGGTGATGACCACCTTGAGGGGGTTGAGGACGACCATATAGCGGAGAGCCCGTTTGTTGAGGTCTTCGCGCACGGAATGTTCGAGGAGGGCGACGTCGATGACGTTGTCGCGTTTGGCGACGCCGACGCGGTCGGCGAAGTTGCGGATCGACTCGGGGGTGTAGCCGCGGCGCCGCAAGCCGGAGATGGTGGGCATGCGGGGGTCGTCCCAGCCGCTGACGAACTTTTTCTCGACCAGTTCGAGCAGCTTGCGCTTGCTCATGACGGTGTAGCTGAGGTTGAGACGGGCGAATTCGATCTGCCGTGGGCGGTAGTCGCCCTCGACGATCTGGTCGAGGAACCAGTCGTAGAGCGGACGGTGCACCTCGAACTCGAGGGTGCAGATCGAGTGGGTGATGCCTTCGATATAGTCCGACTGGCCGTGGGCAAAGTCGTACATGGGGTAGATGCACCATTTGTCGCCGGTGCGGTGGTGGGGCTGGTGGAGGATGCGGTACATCACGGGGTCGCGCATGTGCATGTTGGGGGAGGACATGTCGATCTTGGCCCGCAATACCTTTTCGCCGTCCTTGTATTTTCCCTCGCGCATCTCCCGGAAGAGACGGAGGTTCTCTTCGGGGGTGCGGTTGCGGTAGGGGCTTTCGATGCCGGGTTGGGTGGGGGTGCCGCGTTGGGCGGCGATGACGGCTGCCGGCTGGTCGTCGACATAGGCTTTTCCCTTGCGGATCAACATTTCGGCCCATTCATACAGTTGATCAAAATAGTCGGAAGTATACCGGGGCTCCCCCTCCCACTCGAAACCGAGCCAGCGGACATCCTCCATGATCGATTCGACATACTCGGTCTCCTCCTTCGTAGGGTTGGTATCGTCGAAACGGAGATTGCACTTGCCGTGGTATTTTTCTGCCAGTCCGAAGTTAAGGCAGATCGACTTGGCATGGCCGATATGGAGATAGCCGTTGGGTTCGGGCGGAAAACGGGTATATACTTTCCCGCCGTTCTTGCCGTTGCGGATGTCCTCTTCGATGATCTGTTCGATGAAGTTGAGCGGGCGCTCCTCTGCGGCGTTCGGTGCGTTGTTTTCCGTGTTCATGGTGTTCTGCATGGCGTCAGGTTCGTGAAGTGGTGCAAAAATACCTTAAAATCTGGAAAGATAACACGGCGGATTTTGGTTACTTTGCGGGAAAAAAGCGGGTGATGGGAAAGATCGAGATCGAGAACATGGAGTTTTATGCCTACCACGGGCATTACCGTGAGGAGCAGATCGTAGGCAATAAGTTTTTGGTGGATTTGGCGATCGAGACCGATCTGGAGCCGGCGGCGCGGAGCGACGATCTGCGGGATGCGGTGAATTACCAGCAGGCGTACATGATCGTGGAGCGGGAGATGAAACAGCGGTCGCACCTGATGGAGCATATTGCCGGAAGGATCCTGGATGCCTTGTACCGGGAGATGAAAGGGATCGTCCGGGCCACTGTGAAAGTGTCGAAGATGAATCCCCCGGTGGGAGGGCGTGTCGAGCGGGTGAGCGTGACGATGACGAGATAAAAAAATCCCCCAAATCGGGGGATCTATCCTGGGAGGTCGGTAGCGGAGTCGAACCGCTGTACACGGTTTTGCAGACCGTTGCCTAACCACTCGGCCAACCGACCGTTTGCGGGGCAAAAGTAATAAATCTTTGCGAGAAATCCTATTCGAACAGGGTGTGGGAGGAGGGGTTTCCCCGGAGATTTTGGGGGATAGCGTATGAGAAAAAGAAAAAAAGTATAACTTGCACGACCGATAACCAAACCAAAGGACCATGCGCAAGATCGTTATTTTCGTTTTGGCCGGGGTGATGCAGGCGGGTCTGCTCCATGCCGGCGGTATTGTGACGAACACCAACCAGAGTGCCGCCTGGGTGCGGTGGCTGGTGCGGGATGCCTCATTGGGCATCGACGCAGCCTATTACAACCCGGCCGGTCTCATGAAATTGGATGACGGTTTTCATCTCTCGCTGAACAACCAGTTCATCTTCCAGACGCAGACCATTGTGAGTGATTATCCCTATCTTCGTCCCACTCCCAAGGAGTATGAGGCAAAAGTGACGGCGCTGCTCTTTCCCGATCTTTTTGCCGTGTACAAGAAAGGCAAGTTTGCTTTTTCGGCCGGGGTGGTGCCCATCGGCGGCGGGGGGTCGGCCGATTTTTCCGACGGTATCGCCAGTTTTGAGATCCCGGTGTCGGAGTTGGACACCATTCTTTCCTACACTCTGGCAGGGGTCGATCAGTATCTGCAGGGGGAGACAGGCAGAGATCCCGGTTTCCGGAATATCAACGGATACTCACTGAAAGCGGCTCTCAACGGTTCTTCGGTATATCTGGGATACCAGGCGACGGTGTCGTATGCCATCAACGATCTGATCCAGGTGTCGCTGGGAGCACGTTATGTTTCCGTGCACAACAGTTATGAGGGGCATCTCACGGATGTCCATATCGGTGCTCCCGAGATCTATGGGGGAGAGCAACGTCCGGGGACATACATGCGGTTGGTGGCCGATTCGGTGCAACCGCATAATCCTTATCTGGCGGGGAAGCTACGCAGCGGAGCCGACAAGCTGGATGCAGCGACCGCCGACGGATATGTGGATGTGACCCAGAAAGGGGGAGGGGTGACCGCCATCATCGGAGTGAACATCTCCCCTTCGGAGGATCTCAACATCGCTTTGAAATATGAGCATCATACCAAGATCGAGGTGGAGAACAACACCCGTGTGGATA
This sequence comes from Bacteroidales bacterium, assembly GCA_027067975.1. Classification (GTDB taxonomy): domain Bacteria; phylum Bacteroidota; class Bacteroidia; order Bacteroidales; family VadinHA17; genus DRPN01. The sequence continues at coordinate 9,062 of JAMOUS010000200.1, forward strand.
GTTTTGGTCTTTTTCCCGATGGAGCCAAATCACGAGCCGATCTTCCAGGTATGCTTTCTGCAGGCATTCAATACCGGCCTGTGGAACGTTTAACGCTTCAAGCCGGGTTCCATTATTATTTTGACAAACCTGCATATTATGGGAAAACGGTGGTGGATACCGTAGATCCGGGCACCCATCCGCCTACGGTGGTGGTCAGGCAGGTTGACAACAGGAATTTCATGAAAGGCAACACCTGGGAATTGGGACTGGGGGCCGAGTATATGGTGACCGACAAGTTCGGGGTGAGCGTGGGGTTCCTGCATGTGACCAGCGGTGCCAACGAACGCTACCAGTCGGCCATCGGTTTCAGCCTGAGCACCAATACGATCGGAGGTGGATTTGTGGTTAACTTCACCGACAAGATGCAGCTCAATATGGGATTCGACTATGTAATGTATAAGGAAGAGAGTGTGGCGGCCAGTAAGACCGTGGTGCTCGATGCCAATCGGTTCAATCCCAAAACATTTGATGTGAATTATTCGACCACTTACGATAAACAGACGATCGTTTTCGGGGTGGGGCTGGATATCAGTTTCTGAGATCAGAAAAAGTGAAAAAAAGCCGCCTGACCCCCGCAGGCGGTTTTTTTTGGACTGAAAAAAACGTACTTTTGCACTTTTGGGGCACAGTGAGAGAAAGGTGTTTAAATATCTGGGAATGAAAAGGAAACATTTTTATTAAAACCATACACGATCATGCAAGTACTTGGCGAACCGAAAGCCAGGCTTACGCAGGAGGCGAGGGATTTCCTCGACCTGTATGTTCAGTTGGGAGAGAGAGCAGAGAACTTTTTGCCGGACCGTATTTTCGACAGCCTCACGCAATTCGTGAGGTTGTGTTATGAAGAGCAGGACGATCCGGCGCGCCAGGAGGCGGAGATCCACCGTTATGTGCAGGAGCTGAAGGAGTCGATCCCGGGGTATGTGGACGTCTCCCTGATGCTGATGCCCCATGAGGACTCCAAGGCGTTCAAGTACAGCGCCTTGCGCAAACGGTTCCAGTCGCGGCTGCAGGAACTGATGGACACCGAACAGGTGGATGAGAAGACCAAGCGGCAGTTCACCAATATCCTCCATACCCATGATTATTCGTTGGGTACGCCGCCGGTGACGCAGCAGACGATTGATTTTCTTTATCAGATTCTTTTGGGCGACAAGGTGCGGGAACTGCGCAAGTTCCGCGATCTGATCGGCATCGTGGACGATGTCGAGGAGGCCCAGTGGAACTATATGCTGGATGTTTTCGACCAGATGGTGGTGCAATCGACGCATTACACCACCACCGCCGAGAAGGAGCATTTCATCAACCAGTCGCTCTCAACGGTCAACTTCAAGGGGCTGAACGGCTTCATGCGGACGGTGGTGTCGGGTACGGCCGAGACGGCGATCCAATTGCTGGCCGGTGAGGTGTTCAGCCCGGATATGGTGCGGGTGATCGACTTCACCACGCCGGAAGAATTGTATGAGGAGATTCGGGACGATGCCGTGCACATCTTTGCCATCCGTATCCGTAACATGCGGAAGAACCCTTTCAACCATTTCCGGTGGTTCCCGCTGCTGACGCGGATGGTGTTCATTGATGATTCGCCTGAGGCAAGGGCTTCGAACGTGTCGCTGGTGTTCTGTTTTCACAACGGCATCCTGCGGACGCTCAACAATGTACATAACAAAAAGCTGGGGGCCTTGGCGAACAGCCAGCTCAACCTGCGCTTGATCCTCGACAAGGTCAACCGCAACAACCTGAAACGGTTCCGGGAGGCTATCGAGAAGAAGATCCAGGCTTACGATCGTGAACTGCGGCAGCTGGCACGGGAGCAGCTGGGCGACGGTATCGACGCCGAGAAGGAGATCACCCTGTACAAGTTCGACGAGTTCTCCCGCCAGCTGATCAAGGACAAGTACATCCTTTCGAAGTTCGGAGCCTATATCGGTTTTGTCGAGAGGATGATGGACCCGGAACAGGCGCGTGCCACCACCGCCTCGCTGATCAAGGAATACGAGGAACGGACACGGGCATACTTCTATTCCGAGAACAAGAAACTCCAGATCGCAACAGTGGTCGAAGGGGGCGGCCGGAACCAGATCCGCACCTATGCGGAATATCTGCTGCAACGGCCCCTCAAAGAGGTCAAACCGGAGATCATTGAGCGGTGCCGTGTGATCCTCGATATCATCCCGGACACTTACCAGCGAACCCTCCATACCCATTTTCACAAGAACTTCGGGCTCAACCTTTTTCTTGAAAAGTACAAAGAGTACCTCACGAAGGTGGAGAACGAGGCCGACAACCGGGGCCGGCTGATGAACTTCCTCATCGACCTGGGGATCGACCAGGAGTATATGGCCCGTCCCGAGAAGGAGCAAAAGATCATCCGCGAGTTCATCAGCGGCCTGGCCAATATCGAGAAGACCAGTGTCTCGGACGATGTGCAGATGATCATCCGTGACCTGCTCTTTTACAACAACCGCAAGCCCAATCCTTTCATCTTCTACAACCAGGAGGCTTCCTGGGAATACCAGGATCTTTTCCCGCCCGACCGTTTCGACCTGAATCCCTTCGATATCGATATCGAGCTCAACGAAGAAGGGCGGGTCGACTGGGAGCGGCTGCTGCGCAAGCTCGAACGCATCAAGAACACCTTCCAGTTGTTCGACGAGTCGGGCAGTCTGTGGGACCGTTTCTGCGAGAACTCCACCCTGATCATCAACGACCCGGCCAACCCCTCTGGGTTCACCGACTTCAACAATGTGCATCTGATCCGGTTCCTGAAGTTCCTCAACAACAGCAAGATCACCCTCTTCCTCGATGAGGCGTACAACGATGCCGTGAAGATCGAGGATCCCGAAGAACCGAAGTGGCGGACGATCTCGCGGTACATCATGAACAACATCGGGTCGTATGCGAAGATCAGCGTGGTGTCGTCGCTCTCTACCACCAAGAACATGGGGGCCACGGGCGACCGTCTGGGGTCGTTGATCGCCACGCCGGCGCGCAGGGATGTGATCGAGTTTGCCCGGAAAAAATTCGGCGAGGCCCGGGGCAATGCCAACTCGCTTTACATGCTGGTGAACATCCTCGAGGTGGCGCAGTTGGCCAAGAAGATCAAGGACCGGATGGACGAGAACCTTCCCAAAGATGCCTCGCGGTACAAGATCAAGGAGAAGCTGAAAGGCTACATCCTGGCCGAGTTGGAACGCAACCGCACCCAGCGGAAGAAGAACAACGGCGGCCGCCGTCCGTCGATGTTCGAGGGGAGTCCGTTGCACCTGTTCCTGTTGGAAGAGCTCGTCAACCTCGACAAGCTCGACCTGCTCGACCTTCCCGACGACTTCAAATACAAGGGGCAGCCTTTCTTCTCCTATTACAAGGATCATCTGGTCAGCGAGCTGAACAAGTTCCGCGTTAACAAGATCTTTCGCAACGAGTCGAACAAGCGCCTACGTCTGGCCAAGGAGACGGTCAGCCGCATCCTGGAAGAGCGGGAAGAAAAAGACATCACCGTGCTCGACTCCGACGGGTCATATCTCTTCAATCTCTATATGAAAGAGTTCTTCTCGTTGCAGGATCTGGAGAAGTTCACCATGAAGCTGGCCGAGGAACGGGGGTTGGCCTTCCTGCCCTATCAGAAGGGCTTTGTCCGCCTCTCGCTGGGGGGATACCTGGAAGGCAGCGAGGAAAGCTATCGCATCTTTGCCCGCGAACTGGACAATGTGGTGCGGATCTTCCTGAAATACTGGGATCGCTTTGCGGCGATGAAGAAGAAGGAAGAGAACAAGTACGTCCGTTCCGAAGAGTTGCTCGAAGAGATCTTCCGCATCCGCAGCGACCGGGAGCTGATCGAGAAGCTTTTCGAGGATTTCGACACCATCAAGGAGCTGCAGAAGGTGTTGAGCCGCTCGATCCGCATCAGTGACATCGAGACGATCTACCATCCCTTCCCGAGTGTCAGCGGGGTGAACATCAATTACATCGGCGACTCGAAGAATGCGGTGTTCGAATTTTACGAAAGCATTGGGAAGTGCCGCGACCTGAAAGAGTTCATCGCCAGCCAGGCCTTCACCAAGGTGTATGAGAACCTTTTGCCGCAGATCTACAAAAAGATCCCGGCCATCCGTAATCTCGACATCAACACGGTGATCGCCCGCTACGGCAAGCCCACGCTGATGAAGTACATCACGGCCAAGCTGGAATTCCAGCCCGATTCCTACATCCTAGATGATCCCGATGAGATGATCATCATGAAGGAGATCCTGCTGGAGCTGGAGAACATCCTCTTCTCCGATGCCAAGACGAAGATCCTGGCATTGAAAGCCAACGAGCGGGATGTCTCCGGCGACCTGGCGCGGCTTGAGGGCTATAACCAGATCCTGCGCAAGTACATCAAAGAGCTGTTGCTCTACTTTGATCTGCCTTTCGAGCAGGAGGGGATGGAACCCTCGTATGAGGAGCTGGTGTACAAAGCCGTGGAAAACTTTGAGGATGTGGTGCGGAAACCGGCCTCGGAGATCAACCTTTTCCTGGCGGTGAGTGATCTGATCGAGGAGGTGCGCTCGATGAAGCAAGTGGGCAACCTGCGTTTTACCGGTCGTTTCATCGAGGCCGCCCACCAGTACCTTGAGCGGGAGATCCTCCAGAAGGGGACGAAGGTCCAGGAGAAGATCCTTACGCTCTATTTGCTGAAGAAGGATCATCTTTTCCGCGACAAGCTGCAGCACCGTTTGGAAGTCTATCTGGAGAATCTTTCTGCATATGAGGACGAGGAGGTGCGGCTTTTCACCGAAGATCTGGTGACGCGGGTGATGCCGGAGGATATCCGGCAGATCATCGGCGAGGTGCTGGGATACCGCAACATCAAGATCACCCAGGAGCGGCTCCATGACGAGGTGCGGGATGCGGTGCTCTTCATCACGGGCTTGATGAACCGCACCAAACACAATGAATATTACAAGCGTTACAACCATTATCTCATCAAGATCACCGAGAGCGCTTTCCGGCGCCAAAACTCGGCCATCAACGAGATGGTGCAACACGGGATCGCGATCTACCGCGACTTCAAGCCGGACAATGGGCTGGAAGAGTGGAAGAAGGGCGAGCTGAGCTGGATCAACAAGCTGCTGAGCCGCTGCGGTGTGATCGCCTGGGAGCAGCCGGTGCAGATGCATACCCGTATCGCCACCGACTCGAAAAAGCGGGAGTATCCTTTCCATAAGGTCGACCGTCCCGACCGCGAGAAGCCGCATGCCCGGGTGCTGGAGGACGACTCGCCCTATGAGTTCATCAAGAAGATGCAGACGCGTCCCGCCTCGGGATTCTTCTCCCGCAGGATGAAGGAGTTTGTCGAGAACCTCGATCCGGAGGATTACCGCTGCAAGATCGTGGTGAACGGTCTGGTGAAAGAGATGTACATCTTCCAGAAGTCGTACCTGAAGTACCTCACCGACAACTTTCGTCTGATCCGCAGGGAGTTCATCTCGCTGGAGGAGGCGAAACGTTTCGTCCCCGACGTGATCTTCTTCCTGGGGGCTCCGGAGAAGATGCTTTCGTTCCCGTCGGTAGGGTATTTCGACATCAAGGGGCCGCGCGGAAATATCAAGACGATCGTCACGCCGCTGGAGAAGAAGGCCGACTATTTCGGCAACATCAAGAAGCCGCGTCTGACGGTGGTGAACGAGAAGATCAAGGAGATGGGCGGCTTGCCGGTGCACGGCTCGCTGTTCGCCATTGAGGAGAGTGACGGCAGCCTTTTCGTGATCCAGGTGAGCGGTGACAGCGGTGTGGGCAAGTCGGAGATGATCGCGGCCATGATGCTCAAATGGATGCGCAAGAACCTGCCAGGGGTGCGGTCGATCAAGCTGATCGCCGGCGACATGTTCCATGTTTTCCCCGACAAGGAGGGCAACCTTTACGGTATCGGCACCGAGGTGGGAGACTTCTCACGGGTGACCGACTTCAACCCGGATTTCATCCGGGCTTACCGTACCCTTTTCGAGACGAGTGCCGACAGCAACGTCGAGGACCTCAACAGCCGGTCGACCATCAGCGGGCTGTGTGACATCTCGATGCCGTACAAGATCGACATCATGCTGACGGCCTACAACTTCGGTCGCGAGGAGGCTGGGGTGAAGCGGTACGCCAACCCGGAAAACTTTGTGCTGTACCGCGACTCGCACGGCGAGCGCAAGGAAAAGGCGACCAGCTCGGACAACCCCAACATCCAGCGGACGCTGTTACGCTATACGGCCGACCCGAAGATCGTAAGCGTCATCGATGCACACGGCAACTATCTCGACCAGGTGCTCGACTGGGTGAAGGACGACTTCACCGGCAAGATCTACCTGGCTTCCACCTACAAGCTGATCGACAAGATCGACATTGAGGAGATCGTCAATGAGATCTTTACCGGCAAGCGGTTTGTGAAGGAGGGAACCGAATATGAGGTGTCGAAGGTGCGTTTCGACATCATCAAGAACCGTTTCCAGGTGGAGGCGGTGCCGGTGGCCGAAGAGGAAGGCAAAGGGCCGATCACCTTCCTGCTCGATCGTACTTTCTTCAGCACGATCTTCGACTCGCTGGCCAGCACGCCCGCGGGCAACCCCTTCATCTCGGAATACGGCGAGCACGAGATGCGTCAGCACCTGGTGAAGATCCTCAAGGGCGGGCCAGACGGTCAGGGCCGCGGGAAGAACATCCAATTGGGGATCCTCTCGACCGACCTGGGCAAAAAGGGGAAAGAGATCACCGGTCCCGAAAAGGCCGCGGAAGAGTTGCTCACCCTTATTCGCGAGGTGCGCATCCTGCGGCCCGAGATCGACGAGCAGCGTCAGTACGTGAAGCGACGCATCATCCAGGCTTACGGACCGTTGTTCCGGCATCACAAGCACAGTCTGGAGGTGTGGCGCTACAACTTCCTGCTCTATCAGCTAGAGCAGATGCGTAAAGCCCGGCTGGTACGCATGGATGATCCGTCGAAGGAGATCGATATGTCGGGTCTGAAAGATTTCGCCCCGCTGCCGGAGGATCATGAGTTCAGTCCCTTGCTCATCACACCCAATATCAACATTGAGTTGACAGGTTTCAGTGAAACCTATGAACAACTGATGTGGTTGCCCAACAACCGCGAGTTCGCCGACGAGCTCTATAAGGATTGCGACCGGCTGTATATCGCCCAAGGGTACAGTCGTGAGACCATCGTGAACAATATGGTCTTGCAGTTGCTCCTGCTCAATGGTTATATCGATATTGAAGATATCAACCGGGCCCGGATCACGGAGAAAGCCAACCGTGAAACCATTGCAGCAGCGAAGTTCGCGTGTGTACGTAAGCTGAACGAACTGGAGAAGGCGACAAAGCCTGGCAACCGGAAAAAATAGCGGTTGGAAGATCTTTCTGGAAAGGATTTCCCGGGGCCTCTCCGTGCCGCGGGAGATCCTTTTTTAATTTTCTATGTACTCGAAAGGAATGCCAGCGATCTCGGACAGTTCTTCTCCGGCTTCGAGCATATCGTCGTCGCCTTCATCGTAATACCACCGGATCACCACTTTCTGTCCGGCTTCCTGGAGTTCGCTGATCTCGGTAAAGATATCGAAGAGGAACTTGGCGGAGGATGAGTTGAAATATTTCAATTTGACCTCCAGGACCAGAGGGCGCTCGCCGTTGTAAACGGTCTTTCCCGTGCGGATCTCTTCGTCGAGAAACTTCCGGAGCCATTCCAGGACGGGGTAATAAAAGGCCCTCACATCCTCGGGACGGGAGACGCCGGAGATGGTGAACTTCCCTTCATCGGGATCGAAAGAGATCTCCGGTGAATGGGAGGTGGCTTCTATGGTGAGTTTTTCCATCCCTCCGGGTTTTGGGTTACTAGACAAATATAGTGAACCTTGGGCGAAATAAAAAGTCAGCGGGCGAAACGGTACGAGAACTTGATCAGGAAGATGTTATGGGGATAGAGGTCGGCCAGATCACCTAAATTGTCGCCCACGTGCATGGAGCCTTCCGGCGTGTAATCATCACGGTTTTGTGACCAGACCAGGTAAAGGTTGGACCCGGGGACGAACTCCCAACGCAACACCAGGTTCGATTTGAAGGAGATGAAGTTGAAGTCAGGGTTGAAGAAATAGTAATCGTCCACATCATCCCCGTTTTCATCGACAAGATAGATATGATTTTCCGGATCGTAGGAGATATAAGGTTCATTGAGGATGCTGAACCGGTCGGCAAACCGGTCGGCTTTCGGGTCGGTGATATATTTGAATTCACTGTACTTTCCGGAGGCGATGAAGGGCTGGCCCCAAAACTGGATATTGAGGTTGGGGAGGATGCTGAAGTTCAGGCGGAGGGACATCTCCACCACCTGTTGTTCGATATGTCCGAAAAGGTAGCGGGGATCGTTGTCATAAGTTTTTCGCGAGACGTATTGGAGATCGTTTCTCCCTTTGGAGAATTCCGGAGTAAGAGAGACCTGAAAAGAGGGGACGGGGCGGTAGAAGATGCTGAGGGAATAGTTCTGCATTCTTTTATAATGTTCGAATCCCCATTGTTGAACCGACCGGGCGGAGAAGGAGAGTTTTTTCCGGTCGTCGGTGCCGATGCGCAGGTGGATCCCGGTGTTCCCGGGGAGTCGCATGGCGGGACCTCCCCGCAGCAGGGTGTTGGAGGTGGAGCGCCCTTCGCCGAACATGCCGGCCGAGAAGGTCCAGTAGTTCATGAACTGTGTGAAGAGGCTGGCACTGCCGCCGAAGCCCAGGAAGTTCAAGCCGAAATCCCAGCCCGTCCACTGATTGAAGTTGACACTGATCTTTCTGAAGATGGCCACGGGTTCCCAGATGCGATAGCCGATCCAGAGGGCAGGTCCCAGCATGTCGGTTTCCCGGACGAAACCGATGTCGTTAAGTTCGAGGCCGGGGGTTTTCCAGAGGAAGATGCCCAGGTATTGCCAATGTCCTCCCCCCACCTTTCCGAGGGTGAAGGTGCCGGCCGAGCCGTACAGTGAGGTGCGGGAGGAGTCGTAACGCAGATGGGTGGCGTCGGGGCGCTGATAGTAGTGGGTGGAGGAGCGTTGGGTCCGGATCATGGCGAGGGTGTCGCCATAAACGGCGCTACAGACGGTCTTGAAAGTGACCTGGTAGTTGCGGTCGTTCCAGCTGTGGGAGAGGTCGAAGCCGCCGGTGTAGGCTGCCGAGCGGAGGTATTGCAGGTGAGTGCCGTCAAGGCGGCGGTTGACGGAGGTGAGGATGCCTCCCACAGTGGTGCGGCCGGCATTATAGTCTTTTTGTAATCGGACAACCGTGTAATTTGTGAGCGGCTCGACCGTTTCGAACGAACGCTTGCCCTCATGGTCGATCTCCGCTTTCTCGGCGGCAGTGACGCTCTCGAGGATGCCGATGGAGAGACCTTTTTCCGTTTTTCCCGAGATCTTGGCCGCTCCGAGGATGGTGGTTGCCTCGGGGAGATCGACATGATCCCCTTCCTGCAGGGAGGAAGGATATCCTTGCGGACGTCGGCCGATGCGCCGGGAATAGAAGACGTTCTCCGACGACATGTCGCCGTCGCCCATCATCAATTGATAATTGAAGATGTTTTTCCCTTCGACAAAGAAGGGTCGTTTCTCTTCATAGAAGGTCTCGTAGGCGGTGAGGTTGAGCTGGGAAGGGTCGGCTTCCACCTGTCCGAAGTCGGGGTTGACGGTGAAGTCCATGGTGATGTTGTTGGTCAGTCCGATCTTCCCGTCGACGCCGGCGTTGAACTTGTGTCCTTTCCCGGTGCGGAAGGGGTTGCCGGCCTCCGGCTCATAATGTTCGTAACGGGCCACACCGTAAGGGGCTATCTCCATTTGTTTTCTCGGTTTGATCTGGCGGATCCCGTGCATCTCACCAAAAAGGTGGACAAATCCGGGGGCGTCGTTGGGGATGAACTGCCAGAGGGAGAGTTCCTGTTTACGGTAGATGTAACGGGCGACCTCCAGCCCCCATACCTGTTCGTCGCTTTTGCTGAAACGCATCTGGCTCAGGGGGATCCGCATCTCGGCATTCCAGCCGTCGGCGACAATACGGGTTTTGACGTACCAGATCGGATCCCATGTATCATCCTGGTTCATCCCGTCGTTCGACATTACATAGTCGGTCTTCACCCCGCCGGCGCTCACCATGAAGTTGAAAGCCGTGCGGTGGTCGAAATAGCTGTCGAGCAGGATCCCCACAATGTCGCCGGCCATTTCCATGTTGTCCTTGGCCGTGAGACGGCGTTCGATACTGTCGGGAGCGGGATCGTAAGCCTTGATGGCAACATAAAGATTGTTGTTATCGTACAAAACCTTGAATCTTGTCTGGAAGGTGGGTTCCCGGCCCTGATAAGGTTGTATCTGGACAAAATGGTTTTCCCATTTGCCCAGTTCCCAGGCAGGGTCATTGAATTTCCCGTCGATGACAGGAGGGGAGGTTGTCAGCTTTACGGCATGATGGATGCGTTTTTCTTTCGCTTGGGGGAAAAGAAATGCCGGTGTCCACAGCACCAGCAACAGGAACAACATCGATCGTTTCGTCATATTTCCAACCTTGATGATGTGTTATGAATAGCCTTCGCGATAAAGACGATCAAAGAGGCATTTTGTTGCAGGAGGAAAAACATGCACGGCAATTTTTTCAAGGGGGGATGGGAATGAAAAAGTTCACCGAAAGTGATCCTTCTTCCCGGTTGACATTCGATTCACTATTTTGTAACTTGCTTACCGGAAATGATGCAACCGGAACCTCTTCGGGGCAGTCATAAATAGTGTTCATTAGAAAATCGTTGGAAAGATGAAAAGGTTCATATTTTTTTCGGTCGTGTTTTTCTTCGTGTGGATCGTTACGGATGCACAGGGGCCGCAGGGGATCAATTATCAGGCGGTGGCCCGTGATCCGGAGGGTCATATCCTGGTCAATGCGGATATGGGTGTACGTCTGGGCATTCGCAAAGGCGCCCCCGACGGGGAGTTGCTCTGGCAGGAAGATCATGAAGTGACAACCAATGCGCAAGGTCTGTTCACCGTGGTTTTGGGGCAAGGGCAGCGCAGTGGCGGTTTGTTGGATGCTTTTGAAGAGATCGACTGGTCGGCGGGGGATCTTTTTCTGGAGACCTCGTTGGGGCTGACCGATGACGGGACGTTTGTCTCCCTGGGGGCATCGCCCGTGCTGGCGGTGCCGTATGCCTATTATGCCGGCAAGGTTGGAGCATTGCATACGCTGGTGGTTCAGGCACCCGAGGATCTTCCTTCGGATTCGGCGTTGTTTGTCGTACGCCGCGCCGACGGGCAGCCGGTGTTTGCCGTATATCCCGGCGGGGTGAGAGTGTATGTGGACACCACATCGTCCAAGGGGCCGCGGGGCGGATTTGCCATCGGCGGTTTCGGGATGACCAAAGGAGATCCTTATGAGATCTTCCGGGTCACGCCGGACAGTGTGCGTATCTATCTGAATGCCGGCCCGGCGAAAAAACTGCGCGGCGGTTTTGCCATCGGCGGCTATGGCGTTACCAAGGGCGGGGTGCAAGACATCCTGAGAGTGAGTGAAGACAGTGTCCGGATCTACATCAATGATCAGGGCAAAGGTCCCCGCGGCGGCTTTGCCATTGGCGGCTATGGGGTGACCAAAGGGGGGGCGAGAAATTTCTTCAATGTCTCCACCGAAGGCCCTGTAGAGGTGATCAACCCCAGTGAGCCGCGTATTGCCTGGTATCCCGACCGGGAAGCTTTCCTGGCCGGGCGGGTGCTGATCGAGAGCCCCGATAGTGTGGGAATGAATTCGGTTTCGATCGGATATGAGACCAAAGCCATCGGTGACTGGTCGACGGCGTGGGGTTACCGGACGGTGGCTGCCAGCGACTATTCCTTTGCCATCGGGAAGGCTTCACGTGCCGGCGGCATCAATGCATTTGCCATCGGATATGGCTCGCAGGCGCAGACCGACGGTTCGTATGCTTTTGGGACGAAGGTGATGGCTTCGGGGCGTGGCAGTTTTGCCTTCGGGGCGCCGGGGGTGGACCAGGAAGGCAATCCCACGGGGGTGTTTACGGAGGCTGCGGGAGATTTCTCGTTTGCTTTTGGTCTGGGGGTGCAGAGCAAAGGGCTCGGCTCGCTGGCAATGGGGGCGAGCACCGTGGCGGAAGGCACCTTCTCCATTGCCCTGGGGCAAGGCAGCAAGGCCGGCGGTTTCGGCGCGGTAGCCCTCGGCAGCGGCAGCCAGAGCCTGGGTGACAACGCCCTGGCCGTAGGCAGTGGCAGCGTGGCTTCCCAATATGGCTCGGTCGCCATGGGAGAAGGAGCCCTGGCCCGGGGAAAGTTCGGCTTTGCACTGGGACATGGCCCCCAGGCCCTCGGAGATTACTCGGTGGCCCTCGGCGACCAGACCCTTGCCACCGGTATCTTCTCAGTGGCCATGGGCAAAGGTTCGGTCGCTAATGGTGAACAATCCGTGGCTTTCGGAGGTACGGCCCAGGCGGATTATTCCCTCAGCTTAGGCGTGGGAACCGTGGCCAGTTCTTATGGCTCCCTGGTGCTGGGGAGATACAATTACGACCTTATCAGCCTCACCAACGAAGGGGTTTCTCCTACTACCTGGGTGGAAAATGATCCGATCCTGGTGGTGGGAAACGGCACCGACCAGGACAACCGCAGCAATGCAATGATCCTGTACAAGGACGGAACATTGAAGGTGAAAGACGTGCAAGAAAGTTCCGATGCCCGTTTGAAGACCGATGTCCGTCCTTTTACCGGTGCCCTGGCAAAGATCCGGACGATCCAGCCGGTCTATTTCCGTTTCAAGGATACGCGCACTTTCCCCGGTGGGACCCATATCGGTTTTCTGGCACAGGATGTGGAAAAGACCCTGCCGGAGCTGGTGCACCATGATGCAAAAGGATATCTTACGCTCCAGTATGCACACATGACGGCGGTTTTGTTGCAGGCGGTCAGGGAACAGCAGGAAGAGATCGAACGGCTGCAAAAAAAGGTACGTAAGTTGGAAACGGAAAAGAAAGATGAACTTGCCACTTTGCGGAAAGAGTTGGAAGAGTTGAGGTCGGTTTTGTATCAGGAAGGAAAAGTGGCAACGGAAGAATAGAAAGAGAGACCTCCGCGGATTCATTTGGGAGAATTCATCATGGAAACGTACCCGTTGGTCAAATAACGGGTGGAGAAAGTATCTTTTGCGCAGCGGGTACGTATTTTACGAGAAGAAGGAAATGTCGACCAACCAAAACCTCTATAAAAAATGAAAATCTGGTTTGTTTCGTTCTTTTTCTTTTTGTTGGCATCGGTGCTGGGGGCACAGGTGCCGGAAGGTTTCCGCTATCAGGCGGTGGCCCGGGGCAGCGATGGTTCGCTGCTCAAAGAGAAAGACGTGAAAGTGCGCATTGCGATCCTCGAGGGGAGCATAAACGGAACGGTGGTTTGGGAGGAGGAGCATGCGGTGACGACGAACACGCTGGGAATCTTTTCCCTAACGATCGGTGATGCAACGGCGGTGCGGACAGGAGGAACGGTGGCCGCATTCAAGGATATCGATTGGATGGCCGGAGAACATTTTCTCCGGGTGTCGCTTGACCTGGAAGACGGGAATGGTTTTTCGGAGATGGGAACCACCCCTCTGTTGGCTGTGCCGTATGCTTTTCTGGCGCGGGATGTGGTCAACAAGGATGATGCCGATGCAGACAGCACCAATGAGATCCAGGATCTGCATCTTGAAGGGAATGTACTCACCATCACCCGCAACGGTTCGGCCACGCAGATCGATCTTTCCCCTTATCTGGACAACCCCGGATGGAAAAAGACGGGGGATACCCTCAGTTATGCCGGGAGTGTAGGCGTGGGGACAGCCGAGGTGGAAGGCACCAAACTGGCCGTGCAGGGGGACGATGTAGCGAGTGAAAAGCCTCTGTTCGAAGTAAAGCGCAAGGACGGTCAGACGGTCTTTGCGGTGTATAACGATTCGATCCGGATGTATGTGAATGCGGGAAGCGGCAAAGGTCCCCGCGGAGGTTTCGCGATCGGCGGTTTCGGGATGACAAAAGGGACCCAGCCCCTCTTCTGGCTTTCGCCGGATAGTGCACGGATCTACCTGGATGAATCGTCGAAAGGTCCCCGGGGCGGTTTTGCCATCGGAGGATACGGGGTGATCAAGGCGCCGGTGAGCAACTTCCTGAACATTACTCCTGAGAATTATTTCATCGGTCATCAGAGCGGCGAGAAAAATACGTGGGGGAAGAACAACCTGTTCATCGGTTACCAGAGCGGTATGGAAAACACCACCGGTTACCGCAATGTTTTCCTGGGGTTTCAATCCGGTATGAACAATACCTCCGGCAACCGGAACATTTTTATCGGCGACCGGGCCGGCTCGAATAACACCACAGGGTACGGAAACCTTTTTTTCGGTGAGCATGCGGGTTATTCCAACAAGGATGGTTATCGCAATATGTTCATTGGGTTTAGAGCGGGATATGAAAATGTTTCGGGTCATGACAACATGTTCATCGGGGATGTTTCGGGGTACAAGAACCGGACCGGCAGCGAGAACCTTTTCATAGGGCAGGGTGCCGGCTACAGCAATGAGACGGGCCGGATGAACGTATTCCTGGGGAATACTGCAGGTTCGAAACACAAAGATGGCAGCTGGAACATTTTTCTGGGTTTTTCGGCCGGTTACAGTGACACCAGTGGAATCGCCAATGTTTTGATCGGACATAGTGTCGCCGATAACCTTGGCGGAGGATATTACAATGTGATGGTGGGGTACTATGCCGGCGGAGCACTCACATTGGGCGGATACAATACGACATTAGGGGGGATGAGCCTCTTCAAGTCGGATACCGCCTATAACAATGTGGCAGTGGGATATCAGGCCGGTTATCAGGCCGGTTCGGGCAATGTGATGGTCGGATACATGGCGGGTCATGAAAATACGGGGGATTACAACCTTTTCCTCGGATACAAGGCAGGATATAACGAGACGGGATCGAACAAACTGGTCATTGCAGGAGGGGCGTCGGGAAGGCCGCTCATCACCGGAGATTTCCAAACAAAGCGGGTGAACATTCATGATGTGTTGCGGTTGGTTCCGCGTAGCCGCCCCGCTTCCCCACAGGAGGGAGAGATCTATGTAGATTCTACGAACCATCATATCTATTGTTATCTGAACGGCGCCTGGCGACAGCTTGACTGACCGTAAAGAGTGATCATTTTTTAACCAAAACCATTATTTATGAAAAACGTATTTGTACTTTTCTTTTTGATGATGATCCCGGGACTGTTCGCGCAGGTTCCCGAGGGGATCCATTACCAGGCGGTGGTGCGTGACGGTACCGGCGAGCCGGTGAAGGAGCAAGAGATCAAGGTGAAGATCAGCATTTGGCAGGGAGGGGCCGGTAATACACTGGTATGGGAAGAGGAGCATCTTCTTACCACCTCTTCTTTCGGACTTATTTCTCTGACGATCGGCGATCCCGGTGCCACTCCCCTCGGAGGGACGGTGGCATCGTTCAGCGATATCGACTGGTCTGTTGGCGACCTCTCTTTGCAGGTGTCGGTGGACCTCCAGGATGGGAACGGTTATACCGTCATGGGAGAGTCGCCTTTTCATGCGGTGCCGTATGCATTGTATGCCCAGGAGGTAGCCGACAAGGATGATGCCGATGCGGATCCCACAAACGAGATTCAGGATCTGCAATTGAACGGAAACCTGTTAAGTTTGACCCGGAACGATTCTCCTACGGAGATCGATCTTACCCCGTACCTTGACAATCCCGGATGGAAGCGGGATGGGGATACGCTGATGTATGACGGAAGTGTTGGGATCGGGACGGCTCAGGTATCCGGAACGAAGCTGGCGGTTCAGGGGGATGATGTGACGAGCGAGAAGCCTCTGTTCGAGGTGAAGCGCAAGGATGGTCAGACCGTTTTTGCGGTATATAACGATTCGATCCGGATGTACGTGAATGCGGGGAGTGGCAAAGGTCCGCGGGGAGGATTTGCGATCGGGGGATTTGGGATGAACAAGGGGGATGTGCAACCTCTGATGTGGATCTCTCCCGACAGTGCCCGGATCTATTATGATCAGTCGGCCACGAAAGGTCCGCGGGGAGGTTTTGCCATTGGCGGTTTCGGTGTGAGCAAAGGGGCTCCCACCCAGTTGATGCAACTTACCAAAGACAACTATTCCATCGGCCACCGCAGCGGCGAGAAGATCACCACCGGCCTCTACAACCAGCTCTTCGGCTATGAGGCGGGATACAGCCTTACCTCAGGGGCCAATAACATCTTTATGGGGTACCAGGCAGGCTATTCCGGTGTCGATACGCGGGAGAACATCTTCATCGGGAAACAGAGCGGCTATTCCATCTCCACCGGGTACGGCAATGTCTACATCGGCAACCAGGCCGGCTTCCGGAATGACACCGGATATTTCAACACCATGGTGGGTTATCGTTCGGGATACAACAATCACGGCAACTTCAACTCATTCTTCGGGTACCGTACGGGTCTGAGCAACACTTCAGGCAGGTGGAACACCTTCATGGGTTTCCAGGCCGGCTATAGCAACAACACCGGAGATTACAACACTTTTGTCGGTCCCAATAGCGGTTTCTATAACACGGAGGGGTCGTACAACACTTATGTGGGATATTATGCGGGTTTCCGGATTGTCAAGGGGGGATCGAACACTTTTCTGGGCTACAAGGCCGGTTATTCGGGAGCGAATGCCGACGGTTCGGACAATGTCTTCATCGGGAAGATGAGCGGCTATTCGAACGTCTCCGGGTCGAACAATGTGTTTATCGGCACCGGCAGCGGACAAAACAACGAGAACGGAATGTACAACGTACTCATCGGAATGGAGGCGGGTTCGCAGGATGATCCCGGCGATTATAACACCTTCCTGGGGTACCAGAGCGGGTATTATTTTTCCGGTGCACAGAAAAACGTAGCCATCGGGTATCGGGCCGGATACGGGAAAACGAATGAAAGCACCGGTTCCTATAATGTGTTTATCGGCAACGAAAGCGGTTATTCCAACACCACGGGTCGGAGCAATACGTTCGTAGGGGACCGGGCCGGAAGGAGCAATACCACCGGTTTCTATAACACCTTCGTAGGATATCTTTCCGGTTACAGCAATGTCTCGGGGTATTACAATACCATGATGGGGTACTATTCCGGATATCATACCAACAAAGGGTATAACACGATGATCGGGTATTATGCCGGATATTCGAACGTTGACGGCCAGAATGCGGCGTATTTCGGCTACAGAGCGGGCTATGCCAACAAAGGTGCCAACAACACTTTCATCGGAAGCGAGAGCGGATATTACAATTCCGACGGAAGCAATAATGTTTTCATTGGGATCGGCTCCGGAAGGCAGTCGAGCGGGAGTAAAAATGTCTTCATCGGAGCCCATGCAGGATATAGTGAGTCGGGTAGTGACATTTTGATCATCGAGAATAACTACACCGGTACGAACAATGCCTCCAATGCATTGATCTACGGAGACTTTGCCGGAAACTATCTGAGATTCAATGCAGGAGTTGGAGTAAACACAAACCCAAGTTCCTCTTATGGATTGGTTGTGGATGGCGGATCAAGTTCCTCTTATTCAATGTATGTCTATAAGGGAGCATATACTGAAGGGAATTTTGTTAGTGCTTCAGATATTAGGTTAAAGTCGGATATTGTACCCCTTTCTGGTAATGTATTGCCGAAGATTATGCAAATGAATCCTGTTACATTCCATTGGAATGAAAAGGCCCATGTCAGTGAGCAACAAAGAGCGGAAACCCAAATTGGTTTGATCGCCCAGGAACTGGAAAAGATCTTTCCGGAATTCGTGAAGAATAATGAAGAAGGCTACAAAGGGATTGCTTATGATAAGCTTTCCGTTGTTTTGATCAAAGCTTTGCAAGAGCAACAAAAACAGATCGAAGCCTTGAAGAAGGAGATCGAGCTGTTGAAACAGCAGGGCAAATGAGGCACGTAATTTGCTTTTATGGGAAAAATGTCATAATTTGTATGCTAGAAAAGCGATAAGCCATGAAAAAAACGTTCATAGTTTTGGGTTTGTTCTTCCTTGCTTTCACAGTGAGGGGGCAATCGCTTTCCCCGACGGTCATTGCTTCGGCAGGGGATTATTTCGAGAACGGTGATGTAAGCCTCTCGTTCACGGTTGGCGAGGTGGCCGTCACTACGCTGCAGGCCGGGGATGTGATCCTGACCCAGGGATTCCAACAGCCTTTCGAGCTGGATGTCACCGGCGTGAAGGACCAGGAGATCTCCTGGTCGGTGAAGGCCTATCCCAATCCGGTGAAAGAGATGCTGCATGTACGGTTCACACTGGAAAAGCCGCAAGACTTTACCGTGATGCTCCTTGACATCACAGGCAAGAAGCTCCTTGTCAAGGAATATTCGGGTGTGCAGCCTTCTGAAGTGAAAGAGATCTCTTTCGGCGATTATGCGCCGGGGGTCTATTTCCTGTCGATCATCAGCAAGGACAAGACGGTCCGCAGGATCTACAAGATCCAGAAGGTAAAATGATCCTTGAAAATAATGGAAAAAAGAGCCATCCGGAGGGGGTGGCTCTTTTTTTATGTTTTATGGGGCGGTGTCAAAAGAGTTTTTGTTCACTGTTTTCATAACCGGTGTCGATCTTCAGATCCTTTTTTTGGGAGGCTTCCACGGCCAGCCGGTCGCACCGTTCGTTCTCGGGGATGTTGTCATGGCCTTTCACCCAAACGAGTTTCACATCATGTTTGCGATACAGTTCCAGAAATCTTTTCCAGAGGTCGGGATTTTTTTTCTTTTTGAACCCGTTGCGTTCCCATTGGAACACCCAACCTTTGTTCACCGCATCGGCCACATACTTTGAATCGGTATAGACCGTGACTTTACTGCCGGGGATCTTGAGGGCTTCGAGTCCCTTGATCACTGCCAGCAACTCCATGCGGTTGTTGGTGGTGAGGCGGAAGCCTTCGGAGAGCTCTTTCCGGTATTTTCCGGAAAGGAGCACGACGCCGTAACCTCCCGGGCCCGGGTTGCCGCGGGCGGCTCCGTCGGTATAGATGGTCACTTCAACGGCCATGGGTGAGATCGATACCGGTGTTGCTGATGAACAGGTGAATGGCAATGGCCATCAGGATGATTCCGAAGAACTTCTGGAGGATATAGAGGCCAGTGGGGCCAAGTAAACGTTCAAACCAATGGGTCGCCTTAAGGACAAGATAAACGATCACCATATTGGCCAGAAGGCCGATGAGAATGTTGATCCATTGGTAGGAAGCCCGCAAGGAAAGGAGGGTGGTGATTGATCCGGCGCCGGCGATCAGCGGGAAAGCGATGGGAACAATCGAGCCGGCTCCGGAAGCCTCGTGGCGGAAGAGTTGGATACCCAACACCATTTCGATGGCCAGGAAAAAAAGGATGAACGAACCGGCGATGGCGAACGAGTAGATGTCGACACCGAAGAATCCCAGCAAAGGCTCGCCGATGACCAGGAAAGCCAACATGATCGAAAAAGAGACTAAGGTGGCTTTCCCCGCCTCGACTTTCCCCACCTTGCTCTTGATGTCGACAATGATGGGGATCGAACCGGTGATATCGATCACGGCAAACAACACCATAAAGGTGGCCAGGCTCTCTTTCAGGTCGAATCCCATGGTTTCTTCAGCAAGAGACACCCCCGTCACCAAGACGGGGGCGTAGTGTTTTTCAAAAATACGGTTTATTCCACGATGGTCATTTCATCGACCAGGTGTTTTGCACCTCCGAATTTATCCATGATGAAAAGTACGTAGCGGATATCGACGACGATCGTGCGCTGCATGTCGGGGTCGAAAGCGATGTCGCCGCTCATGGCTTCCCAGTTGCCGTCAAAGGCCAGGCCGATAAGCTCACCGTTACCGTTGAGGACCGGGCTGCCCGAGTTGCCACCGGTGATGTCATTGTCGGTGATGAAACAGACATGCATGATGCCATCCTCACCGTACCGGCCGTAGTCTTTCTTGCGGTAAAGTTCTTTCAGTTTTTCCGGAACGATGAATTCGTAATTGTTGGGATCTTCTTTTTCCATGACCCCTTTGAGGGTGGTGAAATACTTGTAGTGTACCGCGTCGCGTGGATCATAGCCGCGCACGGTTCCGTAGGTGAGACGCATGGTGAAGTTGGCATCGGGGTAGAAGATCTTGTCGGGCTGCATGGCCATGAGAGCGGCCATCCAAAGGCGACGGCCCTTGGCGTACTCTTCGTCATACTGCGATTCGGCCTCCTTCAGTTCGAAATACTTGTCGACGATCGATAGGGCTGCCGTGAAAGCGGGGTCTTTCTTGAGTTTCTTGAGATCCGGCTTTTCGAGGAACGCATAGAAACGGGAGGAGTCGGCATAGATCGACTTCTGGAACATACGGTCGATGTATTTGTCGAAATTGTTCCTGTATTTTTTGCGGATCTCCTTGAAGATTTCAGGTTGGTACTGGGGCTTGACGTTCTCTGCGAAGAGGCGGAACATCACCTTGGAGGCTTCGCGGTCGGTGGGTGGGTTGTAATCTTTATAGAACGCTTCGGCGCCTTTCCGGATCGCTTCGATCAGTTTGGCGGTCTTTTCCGGGTTGTCGTCGGAGAGGGCCTGTTCGAGGCGTTTGGTACGATAGGCGAAGCTGATGATCTCGCTGCCCCGGATGAGCGCCTCGGCGATGTACTGGGTGGAATAGACATAATCGGCACGTTTTTCCACGGCATCCCGGATCAGGTCGAGGGCCTGGCCGTATTTTTCCTGGCGGGCGGGATCTTCGGCCACCCATTTGCGGAACTGTTCTTCGAGCGCAACCTTCTGATCCCGGACATGGAGTTTTTTGAGGGCTTCATTCTGGCCGATGGAGAATTTCCAATAATTGCTTGAGCGGGAGTACTTGTCGGCGTATTGGATCCGCACTTTTTCGCTGGCCATCATGTCGCGCCAGAGGATCTTCTGGCGTTCGCCACGGATCTTCACCCGGTTGGGGTTGATGATGTTCATCACCTCGTCGAGTTCATAGGAGGTCATGTAGCGTTCGGTGCCGCCGGGGTATCCGATCACCATGGAAAAATCGCCGGGGTGAACTCCTTTGAGCGATACCTTCAGGTATTTTTTCGGCTTCAGAGGGACATTGTCGGGGGAGTATTCGGCCGGTTTGCCGTCGGGGGACATATAGACGCGGAATACGCTGAAGTCGCCCGTATGGCGGGGCCACATCCAGTTGTCGGTATCGCCGCCGAACTTTCCGATCGAGGAGGGGGGGGTGGCAACGAAACGCACATCTTTGTATACTTCGTACACGACGAGAAAGAACTGATTGCCGTCGAAGAAAGAGCGGACGCTGGCTTCATAGTCGGTGCTGTCGGTGGCTTCCTTAACGATCTGTTGACTGATCTTGCGGATGGTCGCCTGGCGGGTCTCTTCGCTCATGGTGTCGTTGAGAGCGCTGTTGATCCGGTCGGTGACATCATCCATGCGGATGAGAAAGGTGACGGTCAGGCCGGGGTTGGGGAGTTCGTCCTTGCGGGTCTTGGCCCAATATCCGTCTTCGAGGTAGTTGTGTTCGACGGTGCTGTGTTCCTGGATGGCGCTGTAACCGCAGTGGTGGTTGGTGAGGAGCAGGCCGTCGGGAGAGACGATCTCGCCGGTGCATCCCCCGCCGAAGATCACCACGGCATCTTTCAGGCTCGAATGATTCAAACTGTAAATGTCGTCGGCCGTGAGCTTCAGGCCCATTTTGGTCATGGTACCGATGTTGAGCTTCTCAAGCAGAGGGAGAAGCCACATGCCCTCATCGGCACGAAGAAGAGGGGAGATCAACAGGAAGATCCCCAGAATGAGTGTTGTGATGCGTTTCATCTCTGTGGTTTTATTTGTTTGCGAC
The DNA here is from genome assembly GCA_027067975.1 of Bacteroidales bacterium. Classification (GTDB taxonomy): domain Bacteria; phylum Bacteroidota; class Bacteroidia; order Bacteroidales; family VadinHA17; genus DRPN01. The sequence goes on from JAMOUS010000200.1 coordinate 31,019, forward strand.
AGCGGCAAAGATAATCGTTCTTGGCGGTTTCCCATATGTTATTCGTCACTTGCAGGGAAGGGTATTTGTTGTTGGTCGTCGGTAAGCCGGAAGCTGCGGCGGTGGTAGGGGGAGGATCCGTATTTCCGGATCGCTTCGCGGTGGGCCCGCGTGGGATAGCCTTTGTTCTTTTTCCAGCCGTAGACGGGGTATTTTTCATCCAGTTCTTCCATGATCCGGTCACGGTGGGTCTTTGCCAGGATGGAGGCGGCGGCGATGCTGGCGAACTTGCCGTCGCCTTTGATGATGCAGAGGGAGGGGATGCCGGGATAGGGGAGGAAGAACTTGCCGTCGACGAGAAGGAGGGAGGGTTTCCGGTGGAGGGCGGCGACCGCCTGGTGCATGGCTTTCCAGGTGGCGCGGAGGATGTTCATCTCGTCGATGGCGAGATTGTCGATGCTGCTCACGGCCCAGGCGATGGCCTGTTCTTCGATCTTTTCGCGCAGGGCTTCCCGTTGGAGGGGGGAGAGTTTTTTGGAGTCGTTGAGGCCTTCGAGGTGGAACCGTTCGGGCAGGATGACGGCGGCGGCCACGACAGGGCCGGCGAGGCAACCGCGGCCCGCCTCGTCGACACCGGCTTCGGTGGCGGGGGTGTGGTACCAGGGACGCAGCGACTCACCCATGGCGAAGCACTTTTTCGAGGGTTTTCCATACGGTGGCGGCGGTCTGGTCCCACGAAAAGAGCTTCACGCGCTCGGCACCTTTGCGGCTCAGCTCCTGCCGCAAGGTGGGGGAGGTGCTGATCTTTTCCATGGCATCGGCCATGCTTTCGACCGAGAAGGGATCGACAAAGAGGGCCGCCTCGCCGGCCACCTCGGGGAGGGCGGTGGCATGTGCCGCCACCACGGGAGTATGGCAGGCCATCGCCTCCACCAACGGAATGCCAAAACCCTCAAAGTAAGAAACGAAAAAGAGCGCCTCCGCTCCGCCGATCAGCCTGCGGGTCTCTTCCCGACCCAGGCCGCCCTCGAAATGAACATCTCCTGCGAAGGTCATCCTCCGCAGGGTCTTTTTCAGCTCATTGTTGCCGAACAGTGCCCGCCCCGCAAGGACAAGGCGGATATTGATGTCGGGATGATGTGTGCGGAAAAGTTCGTAAGCCCATAGCAGACGAGGCAGGTTTTTTCGGGGAAGGAGTGATCCTACATGGACGAAATAGGGTACACCTCCGGCAAAACGAAGTCTGCTTTCCTGTTTTTCCTTTTCCCCGAGAGGGGAGAACTCTGACGAAACCCCGTTGTAAGCGACCGTGATCCGGGCGAGGTCGATCCCGTATTGTTGGGCAATGTCCCCGGCCGAATAGTGGCTTACGGTAAGGATGTGGGTGGCAGCCCGGGCAAAACGGGGGAAATACAGCCGGTAATACCGACCGGTGAGCATAGGCAGATCATCCGGATAATGAACGAAATTAAGGTCGTGGATCACCGGGAGAACGGGTACAGGGGTGCGAAGAGGGACAAAACCATCGGGAGAAAAAAAGAGGTCGACGTCATGCTGTTCCAAAAAACGTTTCACTCCCCATTGTGTCCACAGGTGCCACAGCAGGGGGTGGCGTGCCGGCGGTGGGATGACCACCGGCCGGATATTCTCGGAGAAAAGGAAAGAATCATCCCATTTACGATCAAAAAGGAAGTAAAAGGTATGTTCCGGATGGTCTTTTGTGATACGCCTGAGGGTCTCATAGGTGAACCACCCGATGCCGTCGAGCTTACCGGGCAGGAGCAGACGTGTGTTGACGGCGATCTTCATGGGAGTGTCCCTTGTTCTCCAGGCTTTATTACTTTTGTGTGTAAAGTAAACCAATTTATCAGGATTGAAAAAGAAGTTTTTTTCGAACCTCCTGTTGCTGGTGTCGCTCAACCTGCTGGTCAAGCCGTTCTGGATCTTCGGCATCGACCGCAGTGTGCAGAACGTGGTCGGGGCCGAGGAGTATGGTTTCTACTTTTCACTTTTCAGTTTTTCCATGTTGCTCAATATTCTCCTGGATGCGGGGACGAGCAATTACAACAACCGGGTGATCGCGCGGGAGCCGGAAAGGCTTTCGGAATATTTTTCCCAGCTTTTTTTGATCCGTTTGTTGCTGGCGGTGGTGTACGGGGTGGTCACCTTTGCCGTGGCCTGGTTGATCGGTTATGCCGGCAGGCAGATGTATTTGCTGGTTTTTCTGGTCTTAAACCAGTTTTTAGCTTCGATGATTCTCTTTTTCCGCTCGAACATTACGGGTTTGCATCTTTTCCGTGCGGACAGTCTGTTGTCGGTGGCCGACCGTACTTTGATGATCCTCTTTACGGCGGTGGTATTGTGGGGGCATCTTTTCGGGGAGCATTTCCGGATCGAGTGGTTCGTCTACATCCAAACGCTTTCTTATCTTATTGTGGCGGGGGTGGGATTCATGATGGTGTTGCGGCGATGTGAGCGGTTCCGGCCTCGT
>JAMOUS010000201.1 GCA_027067975.1 Bacteroidales bacterium
AGAGGTGTGCCCCGTCTGTAACGGCACCGGCAAGATCGGCCCCAGCATCCTGCTCATCGAGACCATCGAGAACCGCCTCAAAGAGATCCAGGAAAAACACCACTTCAAGAAACTCACCCTCCAGGTACACCCCTTCGTCGAAGCTTATATCAACAAAGGCCTCCTGAAATCGATCCGCCGCGAGTGGAACAAAAAATACAACTGCAAACTCGACGTCCAACCCCTCACCAGCCTCTCCTTCCTCGAATTCCACTTCCTCGACCCTTACGGCGACGAGATCATCGTCTGACCGCAGCTACGTAGACAACTACGTAGCTCCCTCAAAACACACAGCTCCATCTTATTGCTATACAGTACATTACCGGACCACATAAATCCTCCCTGTCAGCACTTTTCTTGCAGTATCTGAAAAGTGTCCTCAAAAATATCTTTTCCTGTAAACAGACTGAGGATGAATTTCCGTGAACTTCCCGGCCGGGGAGAAAGGAGCGGTTGCGCAAATCCGGGGTTTTTGTATTTTTATACGCCGTTTTGAACATTTTTGGAACGTAAACGGATTAGGTAACGAAGAAACGGATGAAGATGATGAAAAAGACGATGATGTTACTGGCAGCCTGGACAGTGCTGCAGGTCACGATGACGGGTCAGATCGTGAATCCCGTACACTGGAGCTATTCGGTCGAGAAGATATCGGAGGATGAGGTCGACCTGGTCTTCACCGCCAGGATCGATGACAAGTTCCACCTTTATGGCCTTGACATTCCCGACGGGGGGCCTGTCCCCACCTCCTTCCATTTTGAACCGTCTGAAGGATACAAGCTGATCGGAAAGGTCAAGGAGGCATCGGAAGGGGAGACCATTTACGATGATAATTTCAAAATGAAGCTGACGGTCTTCAGTGGCAAGGCCGTCTTCAAGCAGCGGGTGAAGCTGCTGGAGGAAGGTCCGGTGACCGTAAAGGGATCGCTGGAGTTCATGTGTTGTGACAACTCCCGTTGCATTCCCCCGCAGGAGGAGGAATTTTCCTTCACCTTGAAGAAGGGGGGTGAGGCTATCGTCAGTGGCGGAGGCTCACAGGCCCGTGAGGCTGGCGGGGTGGCGGCGGAAGCCGCCCCGGCCGCCGCCGGCGAGGCCGCCCCGGTGATGCAGGGGCAGATCGACCTGCAGGTGCAGGGCCAGGCGGTGACTCCGCCCTCCGGAACACCCAAGGAAGAAGAAGCCCCCTCTCCCACCCAACCCGAGAAAGACCGCTCCCTCTGGCTCTTTTTTCTCCTCTCCCTGGGAGCGGGTCTGCTGGGCACCCTCACCCCCTGCGTCTTCCCCATGATCCCCATGACCGTGGCTTTCTTCTCGCGCAGCATGGGCAGCCGCAGCAAGGCGATCCTCCAGGCCTTCATCTTCGGGGTGTCGATCATGCTCATCTATACCTCGGTGGGGCTGATCGTCTCGCTCACGAGTGCGGGGGCCGACTTTGCCAACACGCTCAGCACCCACTGGCTGCCCAATCTGATCTTCTTCCTGCTGTTCGTCACTTTTGCGGCGGCCTTCCTGGGCATGTTCGAGCTGGTGCTGCCCAACAGTCTGATCACCAAAGCCGACCAGCAGGTCGATAAGGGTGGCATGCTGGCCGCTTTCTTCATGGGCCTCACGACGGTGCTGGTCTCCTTCAGCTGCACAGGTCCCATCGTGGGGGCCCTGCTGGTGGAGGCCGCCTCGGGGGAGGTGTGGCGCCCCACCATCGGCATGCTCGGATTCGGCGTGGGCTTTGCCCTCCCCTTCACGCTGCTGGCCGTCTTCCCCTCCTGGCTCAAGGGCCTGCCCAAATCGGGCGGCTGGCTCAACTCCGTCGAGGTGGTGCTGGGCTTCCTCGTACTGGCCCTCTCGCTGAAGTACCTCTCCAACATCGACCAGACCTACTCACTCCACCTGATGAGCCGGGAGGTGTATCTGTCCATCTGGATCGTCATCTTCTCCCTGCTGGGATTCTACCTGCTGGGAAAGATCAAGTTCAAGAAGGACAGTGACCTGCCCTATGTGAGTTTCCCAAGGCTGGTGGTGGTGATCGCCGTCTTTTCGTTCGTGGTGTACCTTATCCCCGGCCTCTTCGGCGCACCGCTGAAGGGCATCTCGGGACTGCTGCCTCCGATGAGCTCGCAGTCGTTCACACTGGCGGCCCCGCCGGCAGCGGCCGTGCCCGCCTCCTCCGGGGCGGACACCCCCGCCAGCCTCTGTGACACCCCCAAATACGCCGACAAACTGGAAATGCCGCCGGGATTGGCTACCTACTTCGACTATAAGCAGGCCCTCAGCTGTGCCCGCAAACAACGCAAACCGCTGCTGCTCGACTTCGTCGGCCACGCCTGTAGCAACTGCAAAGAGATGGAAACCACCGTTTTCACCGACCCGGAAGTGATCCGCATGCTGAAAGACCATTTCGTCATCGTCAAACTCTATGTGGACGACCGCACCAAACTGCCAGAAGAGGACTGGACCACTTCGACCGTCGATGGTAAGGTGAAGAAGAAGATGGGGCAGGTGAACGCCGACCTGCAGATCTCCCGTTACAAGACTAACACACAGCCCTTCTATGTGATCATCGACAACAACGAACAGACCTTGGGCAAACCGTTAGGACACACCCTGGACAAACAGGAGTTCCTCGATTTCCTGAAGAAAGGAAAAGAGGCTTTTGACAAACAAAAATGATATTCCGAAGATATTAACAAGAGGGTTATTCTTTTGCCAGGATCTTTTTCAGATATTCGGCCAGTTCTCCGGCGGGCAGGGAAATCTGTTCGCCGCTTTGCATGTTGCGGAGGGAGACCTTCCCGGAAGCGATCTCATCCTCCCCCATGAGCACGACATAAGGGATCCCTTTCTGGTTGGCATAGTTCATCTGTTTTTTGAGCTTGGCAGGGTCGGGATACACCTCGGTGGCGATGCCTGCGCGGCGCAGTGCGGCGGCCAAGGGCAGAACGTGACTGATCTCGCCGGCGCCGAAGTGGATGAAGAGCACCGTGGTGGTCCGGGCGGTCTCTTCGGAAAACTTGCCGGTATTGAGCATCACGTCATAGATGCGGTCGGCGCCGAAGGAGACCCCCACACCCGAGACGCCGGACATGCCGAAGATGCCGGTGAGGTCGTCGTAGCGGCCGCCGCCGCAGATGCTGCCGATCTCCCACTCTTTGGCCGTCACCTCGAAGATGGTGCCGGTATAGTAGTCCAGGCCGCGTGCCAGGGTGAGATCGAAAACCACTTCCTGCCGCAGACCGCTCTGCCGGAGATGGTCGAGGAGCTGCCGCATCTCCTCCAGTCCGCGGCGCCCCGTCTCAGAGGCATCCAGCAAATTGTGTAAAAACCGCAGCTTTTCTGACTCACTCCCCTCATATTCAAGCACCGGCAATAACTCGTCGATGCTTTCCCCGTCAAGCCCTCGCTCCTGAAGTTCGGCTACGACACCTTCCTTCCCGATCTTGGCCAGCTTGTCAATGGCAACGGTCATCTCGCGCATCTTCTCCCCCGCCCCGATCACCTCGGCGATGCCGGCGAGCACCTTGCGGTTGTTCAGGCGGATGGTCACCGGCACGTCAAGGCGGGTGAACACCTCGTCAATGATCATCGTCAGCTCGGCCTCATTGAGGAGGGAGGAACTGCCAATGACGTCGACATCGCACTGGTAGAACTCGCGGTAACGTCCCTTCTGAGGCCGGTCGGCACGCCATACGGGCTGGATCTGATATCTCTTGAAGGGGAAGGTGATCTCGTTGCGGTGCTGCACCACAAAGCGTGCGAAGGGGACGGTCAGGTCGTACCGCAAGCCCTTCTCCGCAATCTTCAGCGAGAGCTGCCGGGCATCCATCGAAAGCAGCTCCTCACGGTCGATGCCCCGGAGGAAGTCGCCGGAGTTGAGAATGCGGAAGAGAAGACGGTCGCCCTCCTCGCCATATTTCCCTAACAGCGTGGAGAGGTTCTCCATCGCCGGCGTCTCGAGCGGCTGGTAACCGTACCGAACAAAGACCCCCTCGATGGTCCGAAAGATGTGGTTACGCCGCATCATCTCCTGCGGCGGGAAATCCCGCGTTCCCTTCGGGATGGACGGTCTCTGCGTGGCCATGACGTTCAAAAAATTGATGGAGGGACAAAGATAGTCCCAAATCGTCAACAAAAAAACCGGAGAGCATATCTCAGAACTTGCCGAGACGTTTCAGGTCGGAGGGCAAGAGGCCGTCAGGTTTCTTTTTGGAGACGAGGTGGTAGTTGAAATAATACATTTCCCCCTGGGGATCGAGGATCATTTTGTACACCCTGCCCTCCTCGGCGTTCTCGCCAGGCCCCACCTTAAAGAGGAAGGCCATCCTGGGATCGGGATTTTCGAGGGCTTTATCGATCTCATCGCGGCTCACCAGACGGAAAGGATGCGGATAAAGGGCTTTGATGGCGCCGGCATCGCGTAAATCGGGCGCCAGGTCTTCGCGAGCCAACCACAATTCCTTCTCCGCCAGGTCTTGCATGTTCACATTGTAATATTTCAGATAGCGGAATTTCAGCGAGGGGTTACCGGGATGCTGCAAGATATTGGTGACATGACGCTGAATGAAACGAAGGATCACCTCCATCTTGGCCACATAACCATCATCTTCGGCGCCGGAATAAGCAAGCGGGAAAGAACAGAACTCCGGCATCTTCGAAAGGCTGTTGACAGGATCCCCCAGAAGAAGGTTGAGGAAATCGTAATTCACCCCCGCCCGGTCTTTTTCAAAAGCCGTGGAAGTGAGCATGAGGAACGAATAGGAGGGATCCTTCATCCTTTTCTTGAATTCGTCGGTGTTGATAAACTCATAGGGAGTGATGTTCCACACCTTCTCGACGGCATCTTTCACCACGGCATTGAAGAGGGAGAAAGGATCATCTTCCAGAACGACACAGGTGGTGGAAGCTTTGAAAGCCTTCATCTGTGCTTCGGTAGGGAAAGGCCCCTGGGCCCACAGGAGGAGGGGAGAGGTCAGGAACCAAAGAGCGGAGAACACGATCTTCTTCATGGGTATAGGTTTTTGGATGATGGGGTCAAGTTTTTCCGGGAGGGATCATTTCCCCACCGGCAGGTACACCGGGTTCCGTTCGTTAAACTTCCGGATGTACAAAAAACGCAATTGTTTCCGTTTGGCAGGCCCCAAACGGACATATTCGTCATAAAGCTCAGGGTCGCGCATCAGGGCCACCTCGACACTCTGGTTGGAATATTCCATGATCTTGCCGGTCTCGAAATCCAGGATAAATTGACGCATCTCCGTACGTTCGTAGGTAGTGGCCGTATAAGCGGGTGGGTAATAATAGCCGTAAGCCGGATAATAAAAACTGCTGTAAGGGTTGTAATAGCGGGTATCGAGAACGGTCCGTGTGCCGACAAAATGGCATATCCCCCCGACAATGGTGATCCGGTTGAAATTGCCATCGACCTGTACATAAAGGATGCCGTTGCGGGAATATCCCCATATATTGTCCCGTTTCACCTGGTGACGGTACCCCTGGTCGTCGTAAAAGGTGATGATATCATGAGAGAGCACCTTGTCAAAAAATGCCTGATCGTTCAGAGGTACGATCGTCACAATATAGGCTTTGGGGATGGGATCGTTCTGTTTCACCTGGTCGAAACTCAGGAAGATTCCGTCTTTGAAGCGGAAATCCCTGTTGAGCACGGCCATGTTCTCACTCTTTGATTTAGGAGAGTGTTCCGTAACGAACAACTCCTGGGCCGTGGCCGCTCCTGCCAGAGCGAACCACAGTACGAGAGACATCCGCAATCTCCGTTCATGTAAGCTTTTCATCCGTTCGTCCTCCTTTTTCCTTCGTTGGTCTAAGCCGCTCTCCTATTGTGAAGAGTTATTAAAATAACATTTTTTTATTCAAAATCCGAACAAATTTCATACCTTACCGTAAAATTGATGTATTTTTGATCTTGGAATAAGAACCATCGCCGGACGCCTGTGAAGACGGATCGTTTTTCCCGAATAGTCAACCTTTTGTCACTGGGTTACCAAGGTCCCAGGGTCGACGAATATCATCCCAAAATCCTGGTCATCAACCTGTTATCCACCTTTGTCATCATTATGCTTCCGGTGGCGCTGCTCTTCACTGCGATAGAACACTCTTCCTATCTTTCCACACTCTATTTTCTAAGCGGCGTGATCGGGGTCTACCTTCTCAATGTCCTGCTTTTCAAAAAGTTACAAAACTACCATCTTTTTGCGCTCATCTACTTGTCAGGCACCATTCTTATCGGAATCATTTTCCTTTTTTCGCTGATTCGTGAGAACTGGATCGTCTACTGGGCATTGGTATATCCCATGCTGGCGATTTATCTGCTGGGAGAGAAGAAAGGCAATTATTTTTCTCTGATCCTCCTTTTCATCCTGATCCTTGTGCTTTTCCTGTGGATTTCACCGGAGCACACCGATATATACATGCCGCTGAGTCACAAGATCCACATATTGTTCATTTACGGGTTCCTGTGGTTGATGGGGAACATTTACAATTGGTACCTTGACCAGTCGTTGCAGAAAGTCCAGGAAGCCAATGAACTCATCCGCAAAGAGAACGAAAAGAAAGACCGTTTTCTTACGCAGCTTTCGCACCAGATCCGTACACCGCTCAACGACATCGTGGCGTTTGAGAGTCTTCTGAAGAAGACCCGTATCGCCGAGGAAGACCGGGAAATGTTCGAAATGATCATGGTGTCGACCACCAATCTGATTCAGGTGGTCAACTCAATCACCGAGACGGGAGCGTTCACCACTCCCATCAAGCAGGTGAGCCACGAACCTTTCCGTCTCCATGAGGTGTTCGATCAACTGAGAGAACTCAGCAACCGGCAATACGGTGAGAAGCTGAAGGTCACCTTCCCCTCCCGGGAGGAGGCGAATGTGGTGTTACGAGGCGATCGGGTGATCCTGAAGCAGATCATCATAAACGTCCTGGAAGGGATCTTCCGCAACCTTCACCAGAATGTCACCCATACGGATGTCTCCATCCATTTGGAAGAACAACGGGATAAGATGCTGCTGACACTGCAGTACCAGTGCGATCAGGCTCCATTTGACGAAAAACGTTTCCGCCATCTGACCGTTCTGGCCGACCAGGGTGTCCGGGTACTGAGCGATCCGGAAGACTTCCAGTACATCAACCTGCTGCTGGCCCGGAGCCTGGCCCATCAGTTGGGCGGCTCGCTCGAACTCACCCGCCTCGACGACGGCAAAACACCTTGTCTGAAGATCGTTCTGCCTTTCGGAAAAGTGGAAGAACCCCGGAAGGAAACTCCTGCAAAACCGGTCGCCAGCATCCCCACCTCCCAGAAAAAGGCGCTGAAAGATGCGATTGTCCTGCTGGCCGAGGACAACCCCATCAACCAGAAGATCGTCAAACTGAGCCTCCAGAAACATGTCAAACAGATCGACATTGCCCAGGACGGCAAAGAAGCGCTCGATCTGTACGGAACGACGCGTTATGACTTCATCCTCATGGACATCCAGATGCCCAAAATGGACGGCATCACGGTCACCCGAAAGATCCGCGAGATAGAAGCCTCGACCAATACCCATACGCCGATCATCGCCATCACAGCCAATGCCATGCTGGGCGACCGGGAGACATGCATCTCTTCGGGGATGGATGAATACATCAGCAAACCCTTCCAGATCCAGACCCTCATCCGCATTATGAAAGAACTGCTCAAGTAAGGCGTGAAGTGGCCAGAGGATCAAGCCCCATGATTAGGACATCGTCCACCTGCCGGTAATCTCCCTTCCAAAAGGCAAAACTTTCGTAAAGAATCTGTTTCTGCCTCTCCATGGGCAATTCATGCACCGACAACAGCAGATGGCGGAAACGCCGGTACATGTATTTCTTCCCGCTGGGCCCGCCGAACTGATCGGGAAAGCCGTCGGTAAAGAGATACAGTTTGTCGTTCTCCTCAAGGGGGATGACATGGTTGGTGAATTCCTCTCCGCTCTCCGACTCCCCCAGTCCTACTGACACACGATCGCCTTTGAACTCAAGCAGTTTGTTCTCACGCACCAGATACAACGTATGGAATGCTCCTGCAAACTCCAGGATTTTCTTGCCCCGGTCCAACGTACAGAAACTGATGTCCATGCCATCCTTGAGCAGCAGATCCTCCTCTCCGCGGCTGAAGGTATTGCTGATCCCGAAGTTCAGGATGTTGAGGATCTCTCCGGGATGGACAAGTCCCTGGTCGTTGATGATTTTGTCAAGGATCTCGAACCCGATCATAGACATGAAGGCGCCGGGCACACCATGGCCCGTACAGTCGGCCACGGCAAAAAAGATCCTTTCACCTTTGGCATAGAGCCAGTAGAAGTCGCCACTGACGATATCCCGCGGCATATACAGGATGAACGCCTCAGGAAAATGGCTGTGAAAGTAGTAGTCTGAAGGCAGCAGGGCCTGCTGGATCTTGCGGGCATAGCGGATGCTGTCGGTAAGGTCCTTGTGCATGGTGCTGAGCTGGTCGCGCTGCTTCTCCACCTCCTTGCCGATACGCTCTTTCTCTTTGAGGATCTGATTGGTCCGACGCAAGGTACGGGTACGATAGCGGAGATAGAGATAAAAGAGGAGGAGGACCAACATCACCAGGATAAGCTGGAAAGCTCCGGTGGTATGGAAAGGGATGGTGATAACGAGGGTGGTGATCTTGTGGGGTTCCGTCCAGCCCCCTTCGGAACGGGGATACCTTACCCACAAGGGGTATCGCCCACCTGAAAAGCCGGTGAGATAAGCGGAACGCCCCGTATGGAGGGTGTGCCAGTCGTCATCCCTTCCCAGGCGATATTGCAGCAGACCTTCATGAAAAAGGTCGGAGGAGAATTCTATCTCCAGCAGGGAATGGGTGCGCAGACGCAGACGCACCAGGGTATCCGGTGGCACCTCCTTCCATCCGGCAGCGGTGAGGTAACGTACCCTCACCGGCATCTCACCTCCGGGAGGGGATGCCGTCATCCTCACCATGCTCCCCAACAGAAGCATCAAAACCGTGATTATCCCACCCCAGCTTGCACGCATCAATTTATGAGATCAACCTACCCTTCCTGTAAAGATGGAAATATTCCCGAATATACACAACCGCTCTCCTGCCTGCGGAGAAAAAAAGATCCGCCGTGTCCGGGGACCTCGGCGGATCTTTATGTTGCTGAAAACTCGGATCAGTCTTTCTTCTCCTCTTTTTCCTCTTTCTTTTCCGCTTTGGGAGCTTCTTTGGCCGGTGAGGTTTCCTTTTTTTCTTCCTCCTGTACGGATGTTTCCTTCACCGTTTCGGTGGCGGAAGCTTCCGGCTGCTGTTCTTCTTCGGTGGTTCCGGCTGTCTGTTTCGTTTCTGCAGCGGGGGTTTCCTGGGCGGCACCGCCGCTCTTGCGGCGTCCCCGGCGACCGCGGCGCGTGCTCTTGCCCTTGCTCTCTTCCTTGGTGCCCAGCATCGCCTCATTGTAATCGACCAGCTCGATCATGCACATCTCGGCATTGTCACCGGGGCGATGTCCCAGCTTGAGGATGCGGGTATACCCTCCCGGACGGTCGGCCACCTTGGGCGAGATCTCACGGAACAATTCAGCCACGGCATACTTGTTCTTCAGGTATGAGAACACGACCCTCCGCGAGTGGGTGGTATCCTCTTTCGACCGCGTGATCAGCGGCTCCACATACATACGCAATGCCTTGGCCTTGGCCAGGGTCGTGGTGATCCGCTTATGCATGATCAGCGAGACGGCCATGTTGGCCAGCATCGCCTGCCGGTGGGCACTCTTCCTCCCCAGATGGTTGAATCCTTTCCTGTGTCGCATCGTCTTATCTTCTACTTGTTAACACTAATCTTTGTCCAGTTTATACTTGCTGGTATCCATGCCGAACTTCAGCCCCTGTTCCTCGAGCAACTCGCTCAGCTCGGCCAGCGATTTTTTTCCGAAGTTGCGGAACTTCAGCAGGTCGGACTTGTTGTATTTGACCAGATCGCCCAGGGTCTCCACCTCGGCAGCCTTCAGGCAGTTGAGCGCCCGCACCGAGAGGTCGAGATCGACCAGCTTGGTCTTGAGTTTCTGGCGCATGTGAAGGATCTCCTCGTCGAACTCTTCATTTTCCAACTCCTCCTGCTGATCCAACGTGATCTTCTCATCGGAGAAGAGCATGAAATGATGGATGAGGATCTTGGCCGCCTCTTTGAGGGCCTCCTTGGGGTGGATCGACCCGTCGGTGGTGATCTCCAGGATCAGCTTCTCATAGTCGGTCTTCTGTTCGACACGGTAGTTCTCGACCGAATATTTGACATTCTTGATCGGGGTGTAGATGGCATCGAGGGCAATGAGACCAAAGGGGGCATCCTCGGGCTGGTTCTCTTCGGAGGGCACATACCCCCGTCCCTTGTTGATGGCGATCTCCATGCGGAGGGTCACATCCGGCTCCATGTGACAGATCACATGATTGGGGTTGAGCACCTCGAAATTGTTGAGATACTTACCAATATCCCCGGCCGTGAGCTGCTCCTGGCCCGTGACCGTGACCATCACCTTCTCCTCGGTGGCATCGTCGACCCGTTTCTTGAAACGGACCTGCTTGAGGTTCAGGACGATCTCGGTGACATCTTCCATCACGCCCTTGATCGTGGAGAACTCATGCTCCACCCCGTCGATCTTCACCGTCACAATGGCATACCCTTCCAGCGAAGAAAGGAGGATACGCCGCAGGGCGTTGCCGATGGTGATACCATATCCCGGTTCCAGAGGCCTGAACTCGAATTTACCAAAGTAATCCGAGGCCTCCAGCATGATCACTTTGTCCGGTTTCTGAAAAGCTAAGATAGCCATGTATGAAAGGTATTTTATTGTTTACTTCGAATAGAGTTCGACAATGAGGTTCTCCTTGATGTTCTCAGGGATCTCCTCACGCTGCGGAAGGCTCATGAACTTACCGCTCATCTGGGCATCGTCCCATTCGAGCCAGCCGTACTGCGTATGGCGCTGGGAAGCGAGCGACTCGGTGATCACCTCGAGGGATTTGGAACGTTCGCGTACGCCGATGATATCGCCGGGACGCAGCTGATAGGAGGGGATGTTCACCACCTTGCCGTTAACGGTGATATGACGGTGGCTCACCAACTGACGGGCAGCCGCCCGTGTGGGAGCGATCCCCAGACGGAATACCACATTGTCGAGGCGCGACTCCAGCAACTGCAGCAATACCTCACCGGTGACCCCTTTCGCGGCCGAAGCCTTCTTGAAAAGGTTACGAAACTGACGCTCCAGCACCCCGTAAGTGTACTTGGCCTTCTGCTTTTCCTTCAATTGAATGCCATATTCCGAGGTCTTCCTTCTCCGTTTGTTCTGCCCGTGCATCCCCGGAGGATAGTTCTTTTTCTCAAAATATTTGTCGGGACCAAAAATGGGTTCCCCCAGTTTTCTGGCGATTTTCGACTTGGGCCCTCTGTATCTTGCCATTTTCTTTCAGATATTACGTTTTCAAACTTCTATGATCACACTCTTCTGCGTTTGGGCGGACGGCATCCGTTATGGGGCAGGGGAGTGACGTCGATGATCTCGGTCACCTCCAGACCCGTGCTGTGGATGGTACGGATGGCCGACTCGCGGCCTGTGCCGGGGCCTTTGACAAAGACCTTCACCTTACGCAAGCCCAGCTCATAGGCCGTGCGGGCACAGTCCTCGGCAGCCACCTGCGCCGCATACGGGGTGTTCTTCTTCGATCCCCGGAAACCCATCTTGCCGGCCGACGACCAACTGATCACCTGACCGGCATTGTTGGTGATCGAGATGATGATATTGTTGAACGTCGCCTGGATGTGAGCCTGACCCACCGGCTCGACCTTTACGACCCTTTTCTTCGACGATTTGGTTTTCTTTGCCATCTTTCTTACTGCTTACAGGTTATTTGGTTGCCTTTTTCTTGTTGGCAATGGTCTTTCTGCGACCTTTGCGCGTACGGGCGTTGGTACGGGTACGCTGTCCCCGCACCGGCATGCCGGTACGGTGACGGATCCCCCGGTAACAGCCGATGTCCATCAAGCGCTTGATGTTCATCTGAACCTCCGAGCGCAGCTCCCCTTCCAGCTTGTACTGCTCATTGAGGATCTTACGCAAGGCAGCGATCTGCTCATCGGTCCAGTCCTTCACCTTGATGTCGCGGTCGATACCCGCCTGATCAAGGATCTTCCGGGCAGTGCTCCTGCCAATGCCGTAAATATAGGTGAGGCCGATCTCGCCTCTCTTGTTCTTGGGCAAATCTACCCCTACAAGTCGTGCCATATATCTCTTTTTTTATCGTTATTATCCCTGACGCTGTTTGTAACGCGGGTTCTTCTTGTTGATCACGTATACACGTCCTTTCCGCCTGACGATCTTACAGTCAGGCGTCCTTTTCTTTACCGATGCTCTTACTTTCATCTTCTTGTCCTTTATACTGTTCTTTTTCCGTTCTTCTCTTCTCTGGCCTCCGGTATCACTTGTACCGGAAGGTGATGCGTCCTTTGGTCAGATCGTAGGGTGACATCTCCACCTTGACCCTGTCGCCGGGAAGGATCTTGATGTAGTGCATCCGCATCTTTCCCGAAATATGGGCGGTGATGACATGACCGTTCTCGAGTTCCACCCGGAACATGGCATTCGACAATGCCTCAATAACGGTACCATCCTGTTCGATCGGCGGTTGTTTGGCCATATTTTCAGTTTTTACTTTTTAAGACTTCTTCAATATATGCAAATGTCGTCAAGATATCCGCTTTATTTTTCCGCACGGCAACGGCGTATTCATAATGTGCCGACGGTTTCCGGTCGGCAGTGTGGATGGTCCATCCGTCGCGGTCCTGGTAGACCTCTTTGACCCCCATGTTGATCATCGGCTCGATGCAGATGACCATACCTTCACGCAGTTTCGGACCTCTGCCTCTTTTGCCGAAGTTGGGCACCTCCGGGGGTTCATGCAGTTTCTTGCCGAGACCGTGCCCCACCAGTTCCCTGACGACGGAGAAGCCGTGGCTTTCGGCATGCTGTTGAACGGCATGGCCGATGTCGCCGACGCGGTTGCCCGCCACAGCCTGCTCGACCCCCTTCTCCAGACACTCCCGCGTGACCCGCATCAACTCCTCTTTCTCGGGGTCGACCTCTCCTACCGCGAAAGTATAAGCAGAATCGCCGTAGAAACCGTTGCGGATCACACCGCAATCGACTGAAATGATATCTCCCTCTTTCAACTCATATTCGGAAGGGATGCCATGGACCACCTGGTCGTTCACCGAGGTGCAGAGGGTGGCGGGAAAGCCGCCGTAACCCTTGAAGCCCGGGATCGCACCATGGTCGAGAATAAACTCCTCGGCGATGCGGTCGAGCTCGCGCGTGGTCACTCCCGGACGGATGTGCCGCGCCACTTCGGCGAGGGTCTGTGAGACCAGCAGGTTGTTCTCCCGCAGGATCTCGATCTCCTCGTCACTCTTCAATCTGTTCATCAAAGAACGTAAACCTTTCATCTATATAGCGGCCACTGCCCCGGCGCGGCCCTTGATGCGGCCGGTCTTCATCAGGCCGTCATAATGCCGCATGAGCAGGTGGCTTTCTATCTGTTGCAGCGTATCGAGGATCACCCCTACCAGGATCAGCAGGGAGGTTCCCCCGAAAAATCTTGCAAACTGGTTGTTCACTCCGACATTCACAGCGATGGCCGGCAGAATGGCGATGATCGCCAGGAAGATCGAGCCGGGCAGTGTGATGCGTGACATGATGGTGTCGAGGAACTCGGCCGTCTTGCGGCCGGGCTTCACACCCGGGATAAATCCTCCGTTTTTCTTCAGGTCTTCGGCCATCTGGGTCGGGTTGATGGTGATGGCGGTATAAAAATAGGTAAAGATAATGATTAGGATCCCAACCACAAGGTTATACCAGAAACCGTAAATGTTGGAGAATGCCGTGGCAAACCAGCTGGCGCTTTCGGCCATGGCGCTGACGAACACCAGCGGCAGCATCATGATCGCCTGGGCAAAGATGATCGGCATCACGCCGGCAGCGTTCACCTTGAGCGGGATGTACTGCCGCACTCCGCCATACTGGCGGTTGCCGACGATCCGCTTGGCATACTGCACCGGCACACGGCGCGTGGCCTGCACCAGGGCTATGGTGGCCAGGATCACCAAAAAGAGGATCACCAGCTCGACCACAAAGGCGATCAGGCCGCCGGCACCGTTGAGACGAGCGCCGTACTCAGCCGCCAGCGCAAAGGGCAGACGGGCAATGATACCGATCATGATGATCAGCGAGATCCCGTTGCCGATCCCCTTGTCGGTGATGCGTTCGCCCATCCACATCACAAACATCGTTCCTGTCGTGAGGATGATCACCGAAGAGATGGTAAAGAAAGTCCCCTTGATCACGAAAGCGGTTTCGGGCAGGCGGGCATGCAGGTTGGCCAGATAACTGGGTGCCTGCAGGAAAAGGATCAGCACCGTCAGGTAACGGGTGATCTGATTGAGCTTACGCCGGCCGCTCTCCCCTTCTTTCTGCAAACGCTGGAAATAAGGGATCGCGATGCCCAAGAGCTGCACGACGATGGAGGCAGAGATGTAGGGCATGATGCCGAGGGCAAAGATCGAGGCCTGGGAGAACGCCCCGCCGGAGAACATATCCAGCAGGCTCATGATCCCCGTCGAGGTCTGGGCTTTGAGGTTGGCCAGTTGGGAAGGATCGATCCCGGGAAGGGTCACATACTTCCCCAGCCGGTAGATCAGGATAATACCCAGCGTGAAGAGGATCCGGTTTCTCAGATCTTCGATCTTGAATATGTTCTTTATGGTCTCGATCAATGATTTCATCGCAACAGTTTGTAGCTGTGAATTAGATGGTGGTAGCCGTTCCTTTCAGCGCTTCGATGGCCTTGCGGGCCGAGGCTGAGAAAGCGTTGGCGGTGACGTCGAGCTTACGCTCGAGTTTGCCGTTGCCCAGGATCTTCACCTTGGCATTTTTGGATACCAACCCGGCTTCGACGAGGGTTTCGACGTCGATCGCCTCGAGGTTGCGCTTGTCGGCCAGTGCCTGCAACATGCTGAGGTTGATCGCCTTGTATTCGACACGGTTGCGGTTTTTGAACCCGAATTTGGGTACCCGGCGCTGCAGCGGCATCTGTCCGCCCTCGAACCCGATCTTCTTGGAATAGCCCGAACGCGACTTCTGTCCCTTATGCCCGCGCGTGGCCGTCCCTCCCTTGCCGGAGCCTTCCCCCCGGGCAATGCGGGTCTTCTTCTTCACAGATCCTTTTGCCGGCTTCAGATTACTGAGATCCATCGTCTTTCTGCTTTAATTATTTTACTTTTTCAACTTTCACCAGATGGGTCACTTTTCGGATCATGCCCATGATCTGCGGGGTGGCTTCCACCTCGACGACGGCATTGACCTTGTTGAGACCCAGCGCCTGGAGCGTCCTTTTCTGGCGCTCGGGGCTTCCGATCTTGCTTCTTACCTGCGTGATCCTGACTTTTGCCATTTTTCTTTCCTCTAACCGTTGAACACTTTATCGAGATCGATCCCCCGCTGTTCGGCCACCATGTAAGCGTCGCGAAGCTCGAGCAGGGCCTTGAAGGTGGCCTTGACAAGGTTGTGGGGGTTGGACGATCCTTTCGACTTGGCCAGCACGTTCTTCACACCCACGCTCTCGAGGACGGCACGCATCGCCCCTCCGGCCTTCACACCGGTACCTTCGGAAGCGGGCTTGAGGAACACCTTGGCTCCGCCGTATTTTGCCGACTGCTCGTGCGGGATGGTCCCTTTGAGGATCGGCACCTTCACGAGGTTCTTCTTGGCATCTTCCACCCCTTTGGCGATGGCGGTGGTCACCTCGTTGGCCTTGCCCAGTCCATACCCGGCGATGCCGTTCTCGTCGCCCACGACCACGATGGCCGAGAAGCTGAAGGTACGTCCTCCTTTGGTCACCTTCGTCACCCGCTGGATGCTCACCAGCCGGTCTTTCAGTTCCAGGTCGCTTGTCTTGACTCTTCTGATTCCGTTCGACATGATATCTTTAGCTTAAAATTTCAAACCACCTTTTCGAGCAGCATCTGCCAGTTCTTTCACGCGGCCGTGATAGAGGTATCCGTTGCGGTCGAAGACGGCTTCGGTGATCCCTTTTTCGACGAGGCGCTTGGCGATGAGCTCACCCACCAGCCGTGCCTGCTCTTTCTTGTCGCCTTTGAGCTTTTCGGTGATCTCTTTCTCCAGCGACGAGGCGCTGGCAAGGGTCACCCCGTGCAGGTCGTCGATGGCCTGCACATAGATCTGGCGGTTGCTGCGGAACACCGACAGACGCGGCTTGGTATCGGTGCCGGAGATATGTTTCCGCACCCGTTTTTTGATCCTCTGTCTGCGTTCAAGTTTCGTTAATCCCATCGTTCACACATTATAGACGTTATACACTGGCAGCTTTACCTGCTTTTCTTCTGATCTGTTCGCCCACATAGCGTATCCCTTTTCCTTTGTAGGGTTCGGGTTTACGCAGCGAGCGTATCTTGGCGGCCACGTGGCCCAGCAGTTGCTTGTCGTGGCTGCGGAGGGTCACAATGGGATTGCTGCGGCGTTCGGTCTTGGCCTCCACCTTGATTTCGGGCGGTAGCTCGATGACGAAGTTATGCGAATACCCCAGATAGAGGTCGAGCAGCTGCCCGTTGGCTTCGGCACGGAAACCGACCCCCACCAGCTCGAGCTGGATCTCGAAACCCTTCGACACCCCCACGACCATGTTGTTGATCAGCGAGCGGTAGAGGCCGTGCATGGCCTTGTGCCGCTTCTGGTCGCTGGGACGCTGCACCCGGATGATGCCATCCTTGATCTCCACCGTAATGTCGGGGTCGATCTTCTGGCTCAGCTCTCCCAATGGTCCTTTCACCGTCACCACATTGTCACGGTACTCAACAGTGACCCCCTCGGGGATCTGTATGGGCAGTTTTCCTATTCGTGACATGATTCCTTTCTTTTAATATACGTAACACAAAACTTCCCCGCCGATGTTCAGTTTGCGGGCCTCTTTGTCGGTCATGACCCCCTGCGAGGTGGAGAGGATGGCGATGCCCAGGCCGTTGAGCACACGGGGCAGCTCATCGGCACCGGCATACTTGCGCAAACCGGGGCGGCTGACACGCTCCATCGTTTTGAAGGCGGGCACTTTCGTCTTGGGATGGTACTTCAGGGCGATCTTGATGATCCCCTGCTTGTTGTCCTCAATGAACTTGTAATTGAGGATATACCCTTTGTCGTAGAGGATCCGCGTGAGGGCCTTCTTCATGTTGGAGGCAGGGATCTCCACGACCTTGTGCCCGGCCTTGGCCGCATTGCGCAGGCGTGTCAGATAATCTGCAATCGGATCGGTTATCATTGCTTTCTCGTCTTTTCGTTTGTTAACACTCTCTTACCAGCTGGCCTTCTTGATGCCCGGGATCAGTCCCTGGGAGGCCATCTCCCGGAAGGTGATGCGGCTGAGCCCGAACAGGCGCATGTAGCCCCGCGGACGTCCTGTGATCTTGCAGCGGTTATGCAGACGGATCGGGTTGGAGTTGCGCGGCAGACGGCTTAAGCCGACATAGTCGCCTTCGGCCTTCAGCCGGGCACGCTTCTCTGCATACTTCTCCACCAGCTTCTGCCTCTTCACCTCACGGGCTTTCATTGATTCCTTTGCCATATCTCTTTATTTTTTGCTTTTAAGGTCTTTGAACGGGATTCCGAACTCTTTCAGCAGGGCATACGCCTCTTCGTCGGTTTTGGCCGAGGTGACGAAGGTGATCTCCAGCCCCATAATCTTGTTGATCTTGTCAATGTCGACCTCGGGGAAGATGATCTGTTCACGGATGCCGAGGGAATAGTTGCCGCGTCCGTCGAACTTGGTATTCACCCCGCGGAAGTCACGGATACGCGGGAGGGCCACCTTGATGAGGCGCTCCATGAACTCGTACATCCGGTCGCGGCGCAGGGTCACCTTCACCCCAATGGGCATTTTCTTACGCAACTTGAAGTTGGAGATGTCCTTGGTGGCCACCGTCTGTACGGCCTTCTGGCCGGCGATGGCGGTGATCTCCTGGATGCCCTGCTCAATGAGCTTGCGGTCGGCCGTGGCTGCGCCGATCCCCTGGTTGATGGTGATCTTCAGCAGACGCGGCACCTGCATTACGGAAGAGTATCCGAACTGCTTCATCAGCGCCGGCATGATCTCTTCCCTGTACTTCTTCTTCAGTTCAGGTATGTATTCCATTACTTGATCTCCTCCCCTGATTTTTTAGAATAACGAACCAGTTTACCTTCTTCGTTGCGGCGACGGCCGATGCGTGTCGGCTCACCGGTAGCGGAGTCCACCACATTGAGGTTGGAGATGTGGATGGGGGCCTCCTTCTTGATGATCCCGCCCTGGGGATACTTGTTGTTGGGCTTGGTGTGGCGCGAGACGATGTTCACGCCCTCA
The DNA here is from genome assembly GCA_027067975.1 of Bacteroidales bacterium. GTDB lineage: Bacteria > Bacteroidota > Bacteroidia > Bacteroidales > VadinHA17 > DRPN01. Next base: position 18,496 of record JAMOUS010000201.1, read on the forward strand.
ACGATGGCCCGCTGCTGTTTAACGAGCACCTCGAGCACCTTGCCCGTTTGGCCCTTGTACTCCCCGGCGTTGACATACACCAGGTCGCCTTTTTTGATATGTAATTTCTTTGCCATTGCCTTGAATATTTTCCGTTACAGTACTTCGGGAGCCAGGGAGATGATCTTCATATACCCGTCGCGCAGCTCACGTGCCACGGGACCAAAGATACGGGTGCCCCGCATCTCGCCGAGGTTGTTGAGCAGGACGCAGGCGTTATCGTCAAAACGGATGTACGATCCGTCCTTGCGGCGTACCTCTTTCTTGGTCCGGACGATCACCGCCTTGCTCACCATACCCTTCTTGGTGTCGCTGCCGGGCAGGGCGCTCTTGACGGTCACCACCACGAGGTCACCCAGCGAGGCATACTTCTTGCGCGTGCCTCCCAGCACCCGGATCACCAAGACCTCCTTGGCTCCGCTGTTGTCCGCTACAGCTAAACGACTCTCTTGTTGTACCATGACTATTTAACTCTTTCGATGATTTCTACCAGTCTCCAACTCTTATGACGGCTCAGCGGCCGGGTCTCCATGATCCTGACGGTGTCGCCGACACTGCAGTCGTTGTTCTCGTCATGGACCATGAACTTCTTGGTCTTGTTGACAAACTTCCCGTAGATGGGGTGTTTGACCTTCCGCTTGACGGCCACGACGATGGTCTTGTCCATCTTGTTGCTGACGACCACCCCGATCCTTTCTTTGCGCAAATTCCTGGTTGCTTCCATTCTCTTTCTTATTTACTCAGTTTTCCTGCAAGCTCCCGCTGCCGCAGTTCGGTTTTCATGCGGGCGATGTTTCTCCGCGTCATCTTGAGCAGATTGGGATTGTCGAGCGGAGAGATCGCATGCTGCAGTTTCAGCTTCTGCAGGTAAGCCGTTTCGTTCTCGATCCTTTCGATCAGCTCCTTGTCGCTGAGCTCGCGTATCTCTTTTGTTTTCATCTTTTCAGTTCATTTTAAGGGTGGGACTATTCCTGATAATCCCTGCGGACGACGAATTTGGTCCGTACCGGCAGTTTCTGTGCGCCGAGGCGGAGGGCTTCCTGGGCCACGGCCAGGCTGACACCTTCGACCTCGAACATGATACGTCCGGGGGTCACGGGGGCGACGAACCCTTCGGGCGAGCCTTTTCCTTTCCCCATACGCACCTCCGCCGGCTTCTTGGTGATGGGCTTGTCGGGGAAGATGCGGATCCACACCTGGCCTTCACGTTTCATGTAACGAACGATGGCCTGACGGGCGGCCTCGATCTGACGGCCTGTGATCCAGGCGCTGTCGAGAGTCTTGATCCCGAACGACCCGAATGCCAGCTGATGGCCGCGCTGGGCGTTGCCTTTCATCCGGCCTTTCTGCTGCCTTCTGTATTTGGTCTTTTTCGGCTGTAACATGGTCCAATCTCTTTTTCAGGTTCAACACACTATCTGCGGCGTCCGCCCCTGCGGTCGCGTTTCAGGCCGCCCGAACGCTTCATGCCGATGTTGGGCGACAGATCCCGCTTGCCGTACACCTCACCGTTGCAGATCCACACCTTGATGCCGATCACTCCCACCTTGGTATGGGCCTCGGCCAGGGCATAGTCGATATCGGCACGCAGGGTGTGCAGGGGAATACGCCCCTCCTTGTACGTCTCGGAACGGGCCATCTCGGCACCTCCCAAACGGCCGGAGATCAACACCTTGATCCCCTCGGCACCCATACGCATCGTCGAGGCGATGGTCATCTTGATGGCACGGCGGTATGAGATCTTACCCTCCACCTGCCGGGCGATGTTGTTGGCCACGATGGTGGCATCCAACTCGGGACGCTTCACCTCGTAGATATTGATCTGCACCTCTTTCTTGGTGATCTTCTTCAGCTCTTCCTTCAGCTTGTCGACCTCCTGGCCGCCCTTGCCGATGATGATCCCCGGACGGGCCGTGTTGACGGTCACCGTGATGAGCTTGAGCGTCCGCTCGATGATGATCTTCGAGACGCTGGCTTTGGCCAGACGTACGTTCAGGTACTCACGGATCTTGGTGTCCTCCAGGATCTTGTCGGCATAATCCTTCCCTCCGTACCAGTTGGAGTCCCAACCACGGATGATGCCCAGACGGTTCGATATCGGATTAACTTTTTGTCCCATTTATTTGGTATTAGTGTTTTCGGTTTCCACTTCTTCGTTGGTCGTTTCCTTTTCTGCTTCGGGCAGCACGAGGCTGTCGAGGATCACGGTGACATGGTTCGAGCGTTTCCTGATCCGGTAGGCACGGCCCTGCGGGGCGGGACGCAGCCGCTTGAGGGTACGTGCCTGGTCGACGAAGATCTCCTTGATGTAGAGATGGCTCTCTTCAACACGGGCACCTTCGTTCTTCTCCTGCCAGTTGGCGATGGCCGAGAGGACCAGTTTCTCCAGGCGCCGGCTGGCCTCCTTGTTGCTGTATTTGAGCAGATCCAGTGCCCTGTTCACCTCCAGGCCGCGGATCATGTCGGCCACCAGCCGCATCTTGCGCGGGGAGGTGGGGTCGTTGCGCAGCACAGCCCGGTACTGGCTCTTGCGGGCCTCCTTCAGGGCATTGGCACGTTCAGTCTTTCTCTTTCCCATGACGAATCTCTTTTAGAATTATCTTGCCTTACCTCCGTGACCTCTCCAGGTACGCGTGGGGGCGAACTCGCCCAGTTTGTGTCCCACCATGTTCTCGGTGATGTACACCGGGATGAACTTGTTGCCGTTATGAACGGCGATGGTGTGCCCCACGAAGTCGGGAGAGATCATGGAGCGTCGCGACCAGGTCTTGATGACGGTCTTCTTGCCCGAAGCATTCATTTCGAGGATGCGCTTCTCGAGCTTGTAATCGATAAAGGGACCTTTTTTCAGCGAACGGCTCATGGCTTATCTATCTTTTTCTTTTTTTCCTACGTTCAACGATCAGTTTGTTCGACGGCTTGTTTTTGGGCCGTGTCTTATAGCCTTTGGCGGGGAGGCCTTTCCGTGAGCGCGGGTGGCCGCCCGAGGCACGTCCTTCGCCGCCGCCCATGGGGTGGTCGACGGGGTTCATGGCCACGCCGCGTACGCGGGGCCTTCTGCCGAGCCAGCGTGAGCGGCCGGCCTTGCCCGAACGCACCAGCCCGTGGTCGCTGTTCGAGACGCTGCCGATGGTGGCACGGCATGTGACCAGCACCATGCGCGACTCGCCCGAGGGAAGCTTCACGATGGCATACTTTCCGTCACGGCTCGTCAACTGGGCATAGCTGCCGGCACTGCGTGCCAACGCCCCACCCTTGCCGGGATAGAGCTCGATATTGTGGATCACCGTACCCAGCGGGATGTCCGAGAGGAAGAGCGTATTGCCCACCTCGGGTGCCACTCCCTTGCCCGACATGATCGTCTGCCCCACCTTCAACCCGTTGGGGGCGAGGATATAACGTTTCTCCCCATCCTGATAGGCCACCAGCGCGATGCGGGCCGAACGGTTGGGATCGTACTCGATCGTCTTCACCACGGCCGGGATCCCGTCCTTGTCACGCTTGAAGTCGACGATACGGTAACGGCGCTTGTGCCCCCCGCCGATATAACGCATCGTCATCTTACCTGTGTTGTTACGCCCGCCACTCTTCTTCAGCGGAGCCAGCAACGACTTCTCCGGCTTGAGGGTGGTGATATCGTCGAAAACAGCAACGACCCTGTGTCTCTGACCCGGTGTGACCGGTTTCAATTTCCTGACTGCCATAACTCGTTATATATTGCTGTAAAAATCAATGGTTTCTCCTTCGGCCAGCGTCACGATGGCCTTCTTGTACGAGGGGGTCTTCCCTTCGATGATGCCCGAGCGGGTATAGCGGTTCCGTTTCTTCCCGCCATAACGCATGGTATTCACCCGTTCGACGGTCACACCGTACATCTCCTCGACGGCCTTCTTGATCTGGATCTTGTTGGCCCGCTTGTCGACGATGAAACCGTAACGGTTCAGCGTCTCCCCCTGCTGCGTCATCTTTTCGGTAACGATCGGTTTGATCAGTATGTTCATGGCTCTCTCTGGTTACTTGGTTTGGAGGTTCTCTTTGAGCGTTTCGATCGCCTTTTCGGAGATCACCACGGCACCGGCATCCATCAGATGGTAGGTGGTCAGCTCTCCCACGGTGATCACCCGGGTCTTGGGCAGGTTCCGCGTTGAGAGGTAGACATTGTGGTCGGGTTCGGGCAGCACGAAGAGCGCTTTCTTGTCGGCCACGTTGAGGTTGTTCTCGAGGCGCAGCATCTCCTTGGTCTTGGGCTGCTCGAAGGTAAAGTCTTCGACCACCAGCAGTTGGTTGTCCTTGATCTTGTATGCCAGGGCCGACCGGCGTGCCAGCCGCTTGACCTTTTTGTTCACCTTGAAGGAGTAATCACGCGGACGGGGACCGAAGACGCGGCCGCCACCGCGGAACAGCGGCGAGGCGATGCTGCCAGCACGGGCCGTACCCGTCCCCTTCTGGCGTTTGATCTTGCGCGTAGAAGCTTTCACCTCGCCCCGCTCCTTCGACTTGTGCGTACCCTGCCGCTGTGAGGCGAGATAGAGCTTCACATCGAGATAGATGGCATGATCGTTCGGCTCGCTCGGGATCAGCCCGTCGTTGAGCTCCACCGTCCTGCCGGTCTCTTTTCCTTCCTTGTTCAGTACCTTCAGTTTCATTACTTTGTGATGATTAAGTATGAACCCTTCGGACCCGGTACGGATCCCTTCACCAGTAACAGATTCTCCTCGGGGATGATCTTCATCACCCGCAGGGAGATCATTTTCACGTTACGCCCGCCGGTACGGCCAGCCATCTTCATCCCTTTGAACACCCTCGAAGGGTAGGACGAAGCGCCGAGCGAGCCCGGGGCGCGGTTGCGGTTGTGCTGGCCATGCGTGGCATCGCCCACACCGCGGAAGCCGTGACGCTTGACCACCCCCTGGAAGCCTTTGCCCTTGGAGACACCCTGGACATCTACCCAGGTATCATCCTTGAAGATGTCGACGGTGAGGGTATCCCCCAGCTTCACATTCTCAAAATCACTGAACTCCACCAGCTTGCGCTTGGGCGTGGTGCCGGCCTTCTTGAAATGCCCCAACATCGGCTTGGTCGTGTTCTTCTCCTTCTTGTCATCAAAACCGAGCTGCACGGCATCGTAACCATCCTTCTCCACCGTCTTGATCTGCGTCACGACACAAGGCCCAGCCTGGATCACCGTCACCGGCACGTTGTTGCCTTCCTCGTCATAGAGGGAGGTCATTCCTATTTTCTTTCCTATCAATCCTTGCATGGTTGTACAACCTTTCTAGTTTCACACCTTGATCTCAACCTCGACGCCGCTGGGAAGCTCAAGCTTCATGAGGGCATCGATCGTCTTGGGGGTGGAGCTGTAGATATCCAGCAGCCGCTTGTGCGAAGCCAGCTGGAACTGCTCCCGCGACTTCTTGTTCACAAAGGGCGAACGCAACACCGTAAAGATCCGCTTGTGCGTCGGCAGCGGGATCGGCCCGCTCACAATGGCCCCCGTCGACTTGACCGTCTTCACGATCTTCTCGGCGGACTTGTCCACCAGGTTGTGATCGTACGACTTCAGCTTTATCCGAATTTTCTGGCTCATTATTCTTTCGCTGTTATTATTGAACTATACTTTGATGATCCCTTTGATGTTCTCGATCACTTTCTCCGCGATCTCCGGCGGCACCGGCTCGTAATGGGAGAACTCCATCGACGAGGTGGCACGCCCTGAGGTGATGGTACGCAACACCGTCACATATCCGAAGTTCTCCGCCAGCGGCACCTTGGCCTTGATGACCCGTGCACCGGCCTTCGACTCCATCCCTTCGATGCGGCCGCGCCGCTTGTTGAAGTCGGTGATCACATCGCCCATGTACTCCTCGGGGGTCACCACCTCCACCGACATGATCGGCTCCAGGAGGATGGGCTCGCCCTTGGGGGCAGCGTTCTTGAAGGCATGCTGGGCCGCGATCTGGAACGAGAGCGAGTCGGAGTCGACAGGATGGAACGATCCGTCCTTGACCACCACCTTCAGGTTGTCCATGGGGAAGCCGGCCAGCGGGCCGTTCTGCATGGCGATCTCGAACCCTTTCTGGATGGCCGGCATGAACTCCTTGGGGATGTTGCCGCCCTTCACCTCGTCGATGAACTGCAGGCCGGTGACACCTTCGTCGGCCGGACCGATCTCGACAACGATGTCGGCAAATTTCCCTTTTCCCCCGGTCTGTTTCTTGAACACCTCGCGGTGTTCGACCGTCTTGGTGAGGGCCTCCTTATAGGCCACCTGCGGCTGCCCTTGGTTGCACTCGACACCGAACTCACGCTTGAGGCGGTCGACGAGAATCTCCAGATGGAGTTCCCCCATGCCGCTGATGATGGTCTGCCCCGACGCCTCGTCGGTCTTCACCTTGAAGGTGGGATCCTCTTCGGCCAGCTTGGCGAGGGCCGCACCCAGCTTGTCGACGTCGGCCTGTGTCTTGGGCTCGATGGCCACGCCGATGACCGGCTCGGGGAAGGTCATCGACTCCAGCGAGATGGGCCGCTGGAAGTCGGTGATGGTATCACCGGTCTTGATATCTTTCAGTCCCACGGCCCCGCAGATGTCGCCCGCCTCGATCACGTCGCGGGGGTTCTGCTTGTTGGCATGCATCTGATAGAGCCGGTTGATACGGTCTTTCTTGTTGGTACGGGGGTTGAGCACGGTCATCCCCGGGGTGATCTTCCCCGAATAGACGCGCAGGTACACCAGGCGGCCCACATAGGGGTCGGTGGCGATCTTGAAGGCCAGGGCGGCCAGCGGCGCCTTGGGGTCGGGATCACGGGTGATCTCCTCGCCCGTCTTGGGATTGATGCCTTTCACCGGCCCGATGTCGAGAGGGCTGGGCAGGTAGGCGACGATGGCGTCGAGGAGACGCTGCACCCCCTTGTTCTTGAAAGCCGACCCGCACATCACCGGCACGATGGTGCCGTCGATGGTGGCACGGCGGATCACCGCGGCCATCTCATCGGGGGTGATGGAGTCGGGATCTTCGAAATACCGCTCGAGCAGCTCGTCGTCTTTCTCGGCGACGGCTTCGACCAGCTTGTTGCGCCACTCGGCCGCTTCGTCGGCCAGCTCGGCGGGAATCTCCTCCAGGCTGTACTTCGTGCCGAGGGTCTCGTCATCGTACCATACCACCGCCTTGTTCTCCATCAGGTCGATGACCCCGCGGAAGGAGTCCTCCGATCCGATGGGAATCTGTACCGGCACGGGATTGGCCTTGAGCTTTTCGCGGATCTCGTTGACGACACCGAAGAAGTCGGCACCCACGCGGTCCATCTTGTTCACGAAGGCGATGCGCGGCACACCGTACTTATCGGCCTGGCGCCATACGGTCTCCGACTGGGGTTCCACGCCGCTCACGGCACAGAAGACGGCCACGGCACCGTCGAGGACGCGCAGCGAGCGCTCCACCTCAACGGTAAAGTCGACATGGCCGGGAGTATCGATGATGTTGATCTTGTATTCTTCGCCCTTGTATTTCCAATAGGCCGTCGTAGCGGCGGAGGTGATGGTGATCCCCCGCTCCTGCTCCTGCACCATCCAGTCCATCTGGGCAGCACCGTCGTGCACCTCACCGATGCGGTGCGTGATCCCCGTATAGAAGAGGATACGCTCCGTCGTGGTGGTCTTGCCCGCATCGATGTGGGCCATGATCCCGATGTTCCTCGTATATTTCAGACGGTCTGTCATGCTCTCTGATCTCTTGCGCTTATCTTTTTAGAACCGGAAGTGTGCAAAAGCTTTGTTGGCCTCGGCCATCCGGTGCATATCTTCTTTCTTCTTGAAAGCTCCCCCTTCGTGGTTGTAGGCAGCGATGATCTCGGCGGCCAACTTCTCGCTCATGCTCTTGCCGTTGCGCTTGCGGGCAAAGAGGATGAGGTTCTTCATGCTCAGCGACACCTTACGGCTGGGACGCACCTCGATGGGCACCTGGAAGGTGGCTCCCCCCACACGGCGGCTCTTCACCTCCACCTGCGGGGTAACGTTCTCCAGCGCCTTCTTCCACACCTCCAGCGGCGAAAGATCCTCTTTCTTCATCTTCTCGCCGATGATATCCATCGCCTCATAAAAGATCTTGAACGCGAGGTTCTTTTTCCCCTGCAGCATCAGGTTGTTGACGAACTGCGTCACCAGGGGATCGTTATATCGCGGATCCGGAAGGATGGTCCTCTTTTTGGGTTTTGCTTTCCTCATGGCAAAAAAATCTTCTTTTTATTTCTTCGGTTTCTTGGTTCCGTACTTCGAGCGGCGCTGCATGCGTCCTTCCACGCCGGCGGCGTCGAGAGCGCCCCGGATCAGATGGTAACGCACGCCGGGAAGGTCTTTCACACGACCCCCGCGGATCAGCACGATCGAGTGCTCCTGCAGGTTGTGCCCCTCACCGGGGATGTAGGCGTTCACCTCCTTGCCGTTGGTGAGACGCACCCTGGCCACCTTCCGCATGGCCGAGTTCGGCTTCTTAGGCGTGGTCGTATACACACGTACACACACACCCCGCCGCTGCGGGCAGGCATCCAACGCAGGCGCCTTGCTCTTCTCGATGATCTTCTTGCGTCCCTTCCTTACTAACTGTTGTATTGTAGGCATAAAACAGCTTTTTATGAATTTTAAAAATTGGACTGCAAAGGTATTCTTTTTTTTTAAAAAACAACACTCATTAAACGGATTTCTTCATCCGTCCCCAAACTCATACCCGTTGTGCTTTATATATATAAAGGTATGATCCTGGTGCAGGCTCCGGGAAAGAATTCATCCGCAGATTGTTTTCTTCTCCCGGAAAAACAGCGGCACAAAAATATACTTTTTTACTAAAACCAAAAAATATGGCAGGCTTTTTTCAAATTTTTGTCTTTCAGTCATTAAGAATGACACCTCTTTTCCTGCGGCGAGGTTACTTGACAGAAAACAAAAAATTATTACTTTTGGTGCACTTTTCCGAGGCAGAAATTATTTTGTTCAATCATAGATAATTACAAAAGAAGATGAAAACGTACCAGACGAAACAGATCCGCAATGTAGTGTTGTTGGGGAACGCCGGTTCGGGGAAGACCACGCTGGCCGAAGCGATGATGTATGCCGGCGGGGTGATCGACCGGAAAGGAAGTGTCGACCAGAAGAACACGGTCTCCGACTACAACCCCATCGAGCTGGAGCAGGGCAGTTCGGTGTTCTCCACCGTATGCTACACGGAATACCAGGACCACAAGATCAACTTCCTCGATGCACCGGGTCTTGACGACTTCGCCGGCCAGGCGGTGGCGGCCATCCATCCGGCCGATATGGCCCTGATCCTCGTCAATGCCCCCAACGGCGTGGAGGTGGGTACGGAGATCCACTACCGCCACACCGACGAGCGCAACAAGCCCGTCACCTTCGTCATCAACGGCCTCGACCATGAGAAGTCGAACTACGAGAAAAGCATCGAAACCCTCAAGGAAAGTTTCGGCAACAAGATCGCCGTCGTGCAGTTCCCCGTGAACGAGGGCGACACCTTCAACGCCATCGTCGATGTGCTGAAGATGAAGATGTACAAATATGCCGGCGGCAAGACCGAGGTGCTGGACATCCCCGATGAATACCGCGACAAGGCGGAAGAGCTGCACAACGAACTGGTGGAAAAGGCGGCCGAGAACGACGAAGGACTGATGGAGCTCTTCTTCGAGAAAGAATCGCTCGACGAGGAGGAGATGCGCAAGGGCATCAAGGAGGGGCTACTGCGCCGCGACCTGATGCCGGTGTTCTGCACCTCGGCCAAGAAAGATGTCGGCATCGACCGGCTGCTGGAGTTCATCATCAACACCGCCCCGGCCCCCGACGAGATGCCGGCACCCGTCAACTCGAAAGGGGAAGAGGTGCCTTGCGACCCCAAAGGGCCCGTGTCGCTCTTCGTCTTCAAAACCTCCATCGAAGAACATATCGGCGAGGTCAACTTTTTCAAGGTGATGTCGGGAGAGCTGAAAGAGGGCATGGACCTCATCAACACTTCGGTGTCGGCCAAGGAGCGCATCAACCAGATCTTTGTCACCGCCGGCAAGAAGCGTGAGAAGGTGCCCTCGATGATGGCCGGCGACATCGGCAGCACCGTCAAGCTGAAGAGCACCAAGACCAACCACACGCTCAACGAGCCAGGACAGGACTGGACCTGGCCGGCCATCGAGTATCCTTCCCCCAAATACCGCACCGCCATCAAAGCGGTCAACGAATCGGACGACGAAAAGCTCGGCGAAGCCCTCTCGCGTTTCCACGAGGAGGATCCCGCCGTGCTCATCGAATATTCGAAAGAGCTCAAGCAGATCATCATCCATGGGCAGGGAGAACATCACCTGAACATCCTGAAGTGGCATCTCGACAACATCTTCAAGATCGAGACCCAGTTCATGCCGCCGAAGATCCCCTACCGTGAGACAATCACCAAGGTGGCGCAGGCCTCGTACCGTCACAAGAAACAGACGGGCGGTGCCGGCCAGTTCGGCGAGGTGCACCTGGTCATCGAACCGTACCGCGAGGGGGCACCCGACCCCGACACCTACAAGGTGAACGGCAAAGAGATCAAGGTGTCCGTACGCGACAAGCAGGAGATCGATCTCGACTGGGGCGGCAAGCTGGTCTTCTACAACTGTATCGTCGGCGGCGCCATCGACGCCCGCTTCCTACCGGCCATCCTCAAGGGGATCATGGAACGCATGGAAGAAGGGCCGCTCACCGGCTCCTATGCCCGTGACATCCGTGTGGCGGTCTATGACGGCAAGATGCACCCGGTCGACTCGAACGAGATCTCGTTCAAGCTGGCCGGCCGGAATGCCTTCAGCATGGCCTTCAAAGAAGCCGGCCCGAAGATCATGGAACCCATCTACCTGGTGAACGTCTGGGTGCCCAGCGACCGCATGGGCGACGTGATGAGCGACCTACAGGGACGCCGCGCCGTGGTGATGGGCATGACCAGCGAAAAAGGCTTCGAGAAGATCACCGCCAAGGTGCCGCTGGCAGAGATGAACAAGTACTCTACCACCCTCAGCTCACTCACCAACGGACGGGCTATCTACACCATGGAATTTTCCGAATACCAGCAGGTACCGGCAGAGATCCAGGAAGAACTGCTCAAAGCCTACGAGGCCGAACAACAGGAAGACTGACAAACAAAAAGCTGCCTCCGGGCAGCTTTTTGTTTTACGTTTGAAACCTGAAACGGGGAGCTTGCCTCCTTACGTTGCGGGTTTCCTTATTTCTTCTCTCTGAACAGGTAGACGGTGCCGCGGTATAGTTTCCCCTCATAGCGGATGTCGTCCCATCCCACGGCACGGATGACATAGTAGTAGACACCCGGGCTGGCCTCGCCGTGGCCGTTGATACGGCCGTCCCAACCGAGCCACTCCTTGATCTCATCGCTCCCCCCCTGCCAGTCGTACACCTTATACCCCTGCCGGTTGAACACCTTCACGTGGATATAACGGAGCGACTTTCCATATACCCGAAAGTAGTCATTGTACGAATCTCCGTTGGGCGTGAAGACATTGGGGATCTCGAGGGCGGAAGGATCCACCTTGATAACCTTGGAAAGGGTGTCAATGCAATAGCCGCCCGGGAAGCGCTTACCTTTCACCAGCAGCTTCACGACATAATCTTCATGCGGAGGGGTGGGGATATAGTATTTGTGGGGATCGGGGGTCTCCAGGTCGGAGAAGGTGCTGTCGCCGAAATCCCAGAGGTACTCCACCGCATTGCGGGAACGGTTGGAGAAGGTCACCTCGAGCGGGGCCTCCCCATGGTCGGGGTCCACCTCGAAATCGGCTTTCACCTGGATGGTCTCGACATACACCTCCCCCCGGGCACTGCAGCCGAAACTGTCGGTGACGGTAAGATAGAACCAGGTATCTTCCAAGGGAGGGGAATAGGTGGTCTTGGGGTTCTCATCGACTTCCGGGTAGGGGATCGGGGAGGGCGGGTTGGAGCTCCACAGCACCTCCAGTCCGTTTTCCAGGGGGATGGCGGAAGAATCTCCCGGATCGTAGGTAAAAAAGGGGGTCACGGCGATCTCGCGCGAGAGGGCCAGGCGCCGGCATTTGTTCTGTTGGATGGCGATGCTCACGGAAGGGGTGTCGATCATCACCCAGCCGTAAAGGGTGGTGTCGTAGCCGCCGGCGTCGGTAATCCGTACGGCATAGCCGCCGCTATGGAGGCCGGTGGCGGTGGAGCGGCTCACGCTGCTCTCGCTCTTCACGAGCGAATCATAGGCGAACGCCACAGGGTTGAACATGCGCCAGGCAAAATCCCACGGGCCCGTACCTCCCGGCGGCAGAGCCTGCACCTCGCCCGTGACGGAAGGATCATCGCCACCACACCAGACAAATACCGGATCGCGCCGCAGTCCCAGCGTGTCGGTGGGATAATGCACCGTATCCACCGCCGAGGCGGTGGGCGCCGACAGCTGGGCCTCCACCATGAGGGGCAACACCAGCAACAATGCCACTGTCAACACAGCATGCAAACGTCTCCCCCATCCTCCTGTATTGCGGTGAATGATCATCGGCAAAATGAAAAATCCCTTCGTGGTCAAATCAAGAACGAAAATAGTGGAAAATATTTTATCCGGCATCTTATTCCCTGAAAAAGCAAGTCCCGGAGCATGTTCATAACTTGACGAAAGAAAGGGGCAAGCTCCAGAGAATATCTGGCAAAGTATCTTTATTTTTGAGGACGCAAAATTTCCCATGGACATCGATTTCCTGAACGATCTGAACGAGGCGCAGCGTGAGGCGGTGCAGCACACCGAAGGGCCGTCACTGATCATCGCGGGGGCGGGGTCGGGCAAGACGCGGGTGCTCACCTACCGCATCGCCTATCTTTTGAAGCAAGGCGTGCCTCCCTGGAAGATCCTGGCGCTCACCTTCACCAACAAGGCGGCGGGAGAGATGCGTGAGCGCATCCGCCAGTTGGTGGGCGAAAGCGCCGCCACCCGCCTGTGGATGGGCACCTTCCACTCCATCTTCGCCCGCATCCTGCGCAGCGAGGCCGAACGACTGGGATACACCCCCAGCTACACCATCTACGACACACAAGACTCGCGCAACCTTCTGAAGACCATCATCAAGGAGCTCAAGCTCGACGACAAGACCTACAAGCCTTCGACGGTCCACCACAAGATCTCTTGGGCCAAGAACCAGCTCATCACCGCCCGGCGCTATTCCTCCATCCCCGAACTGGTGCAGCGCGACCGCCGCAGCCGCATGGAACGCACCGGCGAGATCTACAAGATCTACGCCCGACGCCTTATGAAAGCCGACGCAATGGACTTCGACGACCTCCTCCTCAACATGAACATCCTCTTCCGCGACTTCCCGGAAGTCCTGGAAAAATACCGCGACTATTTCCGGTACATCCTCGTCGACGAGTACCAGGACACCAACCTGGCCCAGTACATGATCGTAAAAAAACTTTCGGAAGAGCACAAGAACCTTTCGGTGGTGGGCGACGACGCCCAGAGCATCTACTCTTTCCGGGGTGCCCGCATCGAGAACATCCTCCATTTCCAGCAGGATTTCCCCGAGGCCAAGGTGTTCAAGCTCGAACAGAACTACCGCTCCACCCAGAACATCGTCAACGTGGCCAACAGCCTGATCCGCAACAACGCCGACCAGATCCCCAAGAAGATCTTCTCGCACAAGGAGGAGGGCACCCCCATCGAAGTGCTCGAAGCCGACACCGACAAGGAAGAGGCTTTCATCGTGGCCAACAAGATCTTCGACGAGCATATGCAGGAGCAGTGGCGGTACGGGGATTTTGCGATCCTCTACCGCACCAATGCCCAGTCGCGGGCGTTCGAGGAGGCATTGCGGCGCCGCAACATCCCTTACAAGGTATGGGGTACGCTCTCTTTTTACCAGCGTAAGGAGATCAAGGACGTGCTGGCCTATTTCCGGCTGGTGGTCAACCCCGCCGACGATGAGGCCTTCAAGCGGATCATCAACTATCCCGCACGCGGCATCGGCAATGTCACCCTCGAAAAACTGGAAACGGTCGCCAACGAACGGAACATCCCCCTCTGGGAAGTGGCATGTGATCCGTTGCACTACCAGGTCCCCCTCAATGCCGGCACACGCAACCGACTGGCGGCTTTCATGGAGATGATCAAAGGCTTTGCCGCCAAGCAGGACCAACTTGATGCCTACGAGCTGGCCTACCTCATTACACAGGAGAGCGGCATCCTGAAAGACCTCCACGGCCACACCATGGAGGAGGTGAGCAAATATGAGAACGTCAAAGAGCTGCTCAACAGCATCAGCGAGTTCATCAGCAACCCCGAGCAGCAGGGGCGGATGGTGCGCCTGGACGAGTTCCTCCAGAACGTCGTGCTCCTCACCGACCAGGATACCGACACCGACAATCTCGCCGACACCGTCAAGATCATGACCGTCCATGCCGCCAAGGGGCTGGAGTTCCGGCACGTCTTCATCGCCGGCATGGAGGAGAACCTTTTCCCTTCGCAGATGTCACTGGGGACGCAGAAGGAACTGGAGGAGGAGCGACGGCTCTTTTATGTGGCGCTCACCCGTGCCCGCGAACGGGTGACCATCACCTACGCCAATACGCGCTACAAGTGGGGCAACATCACCCCCAGCACCCCCAGCCGCTTTCTGCGGGAGCTTGACCCCCGCTATGTGCAGTTCCCCGATTTCGGGAGCACCCCGCCCCCTACCGGCGCCGCATCTTCCTTTATTTCTCCTTCTTCTCCCTCTTCTCCCCCACCCCCCCGACGCACGGT
>JAMOUS010000202.1 GCA_027067975.1 Bacteroidales bacterium
CAAACCTGTAAATGAAAAGATATGAACGGTTTTCCCATGTTTATCGTCGTGATCGTTGCAGCGCTTGTGCTGCTGTGGATCTTTTTGTATTTCATTCCGATCAGCCTGTGGTTCCGTGCCCAGGTGTCGGGGGTGCGCATCTCTCTGTTGCAATTGATCTTCATGCGTTGGAGGAAGGTGCCGCCGGGGGTGATCGTCGGGGCGATGATCGAGGCCTGGAAGGCTGGCTTGCAGGTGCCGCGGGATGATCTGGAAGCCCACTACCTGGCAGGGGGGAACGTTCCCAAGGTGGTGCATGCCCTGGTGTCGGCGTCGAAGGCCGGCATCGACCTCTCCCTGAAGATGGCTACAGCCATCGACCTGGCGGGACGGGATGTCTTCGAAGCGGTGCAGATGTCGGTGAACCCCAAGGTGATCGACACACCGCCGGTGACGGCCGTGGCCAAAGACGGCATCCAGCTCATCGCCAAGGCTCGCGTGACGGTGCGGGCCAACATCAAACGACTGGTCGGCGGCGCCGGCGAAGAGACCGTCCTGGCCCGTGTGGGAGAAGGGATCGTCTCGTCCATCGGCTCGGCCAACACACATAAAGAAGTGCTCGAAAACCCCGATAATATCTCCAAAGTGGTGCTGGAAAAAGGACTCGATGCCGGCACCGCCTTCGAGATCCTCTCGATCGACATTGCCGACATCGACATCGGCAAGAACATCGGAGCCGTGCTGCAGATGGACCAGGCCAATGCCGACAAGAACATCGCACAGGCCAAGGCCGAAGAGCGGCGCGCTATGGCGGTCGCCCTCGAACAGGAGATGAAAGCCAAAGCCCAGGAAGCACGCGCCAAGGTGATCGAAGCCGAAGCCCAGATCCCCCTCGCCATGGCCGAAGCCTTCCGCACCGGAAACCTCGGGGTGATGGACTATTACCGCATCAAGAACATCCAGGCGGATACTTCCATGCGCGACTCTATCGCCGGCCATACCACCCCTAAAAAGGGACCGGAAGAGAAATAAAAGGTGAGCAATATCACCACTTGGCGGTGAGATATATCACCCCCGAAAGGGCATTTTTGTGCCTGAATTTTTATATTATTGCAAATAAGAGCACTAAATCTTACGGACCATGAGATCGCTGACAAAGGTTTTGATCCTTCTCCTTATGTTCTCCCTTGTTGTAGGTTGCGGCGGTTCGTCAGGAGCGAAGGCGGTCCGTAAAAAGAAATCTTCCATGATCAATACCACCCAGTTGGGTAAGAACAAATACTTCTTCTCTAAAAAATATCAACGAAAACTGGCCAAGAAGAAAAAACGCCGTCGTTGAACCTCCGTTGATCTTTTTATTCGTTTTAGAGCCGTAATCCCCTGCTTTTCCTTGTTCGGTAGGTGTTGCAGAACATATCCCCTTTCCATGGAGAAAGGTGACATCCTATCTCCGCATCAATTATTTTTACGCCCTGTTTTCTGAACAATGGTTCTTAATTGCATGGGATATGAAAAAGGTCATTGAGGTGATCCTGCTCCTGTTTTTGCCCTGGAGTGTGATCTTCTATCTGATTTGGACGGTTGACAGTGATCGGGCCGGGGATTATCGGGATGTTGCAGACATCCGGGTGGAGAAGAAGGAACCAGTGACCGATCATTCGAAGTTTGCGGTTCTCCGGAAGGATTTCCATGATCCCCGAGAGGTGACAGAGGCGTGTCTCACCTGCCATAACGGAAGGGGGGAGGAGATCCTCAGAAGTGAACACTGGCGATGGTTGAAGAAAGATACGGTGCCCGGCCGGGGAGCGATGGAACTTGGGAAACGCAATGTCCTCAACAACTTTTGCATCGGGGTCAACAGCAATGAGCGGCTTTGTTCCAAATGTCATGCAGGTTATGGCTATCGCGACAAGCATTTCGACTTCAAGGATCCTTCGCATATCGACTGTCTGGTATGTCACGACAATACCGGCACCTACCGTAAGTCCAAGCCCGGAAAAGGGGAAATGACAGGGTCGGGTTATCCCGCTCCCGGGGTCGATCTGGGGCGGGTGGCCCGGCATGTGGGGTATCCGCATAAAGAGAACTGTGGAGCCTGCCATTTCACCGGCGGAGGGGGTAACAATGTAAAGCACGGGGATCTGGAGAAGGCCCTCCTCCACTGCGACCGGGAGGTGGATGTCCATATGGCGGCCGACGGGAAGAACATGGAATGTACGGCCTGTCATAAGACACAAGACCATCAGATCGCAGGTCATCTCTACATGATCTCTTCGACCAACCGGGATCGGGTGACATGCGTGCAGTGCCATACCGGCAAACCGCACAAGAGCAAGATCCTCAACGATCATTACCGGCAGGTGGCCTGTCAGACATGCCATATTCCCCGGTATGCCAAAAAGGCTCCTACGAAGATCTACTGGGACTGGTCTACGGCCGGCAGGATGAAGGAGGGAGAGTCTTATACGGAGTGGTCGGACGATCATCGTCACGAATATGACACCAAACATGGAGATGCGGAGTTTGGGAAAGACCTGGTACCTGAATATGTATGGTTCAACGGTACGGCAGGACACCACCTGATCACCGACACCATTGACAAGGTACCTGTCGATCTGAACGTTCTGTACGGTTCGTATCAGGACAATCTCCATCCGGCGGTGCCGGGTACGGTTTCGAAGATCTGGCCGGTGAAGGTGATGCGGGGGAAGCAGATCTATGATACGGTATACCGTACGCTTATCCAGCCCAAGCTGGTGGGGCCCAAGGGCAGTGGCGCCTTCTGGGCCGACTACGACTGGGAGGCTTCGGCACGGGCGGGGATGGACTATCTGGGGCTCCCCTACAGCGGTGCCTACGGCTTCGTCGAGACCCGTTCGTACTGGCCCCTTAACCACATGGTCGCCCCGGCCCAGGAGGCGCTCTCATGTGTCGACTGCCACAGTCGCCAGGGACGCCTGGCCCACCTTTCCGGCTTCTACCTTCCCGGCCGTGACCATCACCGTTACCTCGACCTTGCCGGAGTGGTGTTCATCCTACTCACCGCCCTCGCCTCCATGATCCACGGAGCCCTCAGGATTATCAGCACAAGACGTCACAAAAGCCCTGAAGAAAAATGAAAAAAGTCCTGATCTACAAAAGATACGAACGTTTCTGGCACTGGACCCAGGCCCTCCTGATCTTTTCCTTGGCCCTGACAGGGTTCGAAGTGCACGGAGCTTATCATCTCTTTGGCTACCACAAGGCGGTCATATTGCATGACAACCTCGCTTGGGCCTATATCCTCCTGATCATTTTCACGGTATTCTGGAATCTGATCACCGGAGAATGGAAGCAGTACGTGCCTTCGCTGAAGATGATCCGGGCCCAGTGGGAATATTATATTTCGGGCATCTTCCGTCATGCCCCGCATCCTACGCGCAAGACGGTGTACAATAAGTTCAATCCGTTGCAGCGGATCACCTATTTCGGCCTGAAGATCATTTTGATCCCGTTGATGGTGGGCAGCGGACTTTTTTACATGTATTTCAGTGTCTTGAAGAACGGTCCTTTCGTGGCATCGCTGCAATGGGTTTCTCTGTTGCATCTTACCGGTGCTTTCCTTTTGCTGGGGTTCGTGGTGGCGCATGTCTATCTCACCACCACCGGATTGCGCCCGCTCTCGGCCATCAAGGCCATGATCACCGGCTGGGAAGAGATGACCGACGAAGAGGCCCGTACCGCCCTGGAAGAAAACCTGGAAGTGGCGGTCATCACGGGAAAGAAAAGCATCCGGGGAGGAGCGGAAGAAACGCGGGAAAAGCTTTTCCTGAGCACCTTCGAGGAGGTGGTCCGCAAACTGGGCATCGAGACCGAGAGCTCACGCCTCCGGGAAAAATTGCTTGACAGCAAGGTGGGATACTTCCGTATCAACAAGGAAGGAAAGTATGAAGAGGTGAACGAGGCCTGGCTGAACCTTTACAAATGTACGGCCCCCGATAAGGTGATTGGCGCTCACTACTCGCTTAACCGTTCCCCCGAAGCCCGCAAGAAAGTGGAGGCCCTCTTTAATAAAGTATTGGCCGGCCAGGCCGTGAGCGGTGAGGTGGTCGAGAGGGTCTGCATGGACGGAACCGTGGGTTACCACACCGTCTCGGCCATCCCCTATTACAAAGACAATGAGATCGCCGGCATCGAAGGTTTTATCATCGATGTTACCGAACAGGTCAAGGCCGAAAAAGAGCTGGAACGGAAGCTCAAAGAGGGGATGCGGGAAGACGACTTTTACAAGAAGATCGCCCGTTCCGGCAAGGTGGGATACTTCCGCATCGACAAGGACGGTTTCTATCAGGATGTCAACGATACGTGGTTGCGGCTGTACAAGTACGATTCCAAGGATGAGATCATCGGCAAGCACTATTCGCTGAGCCGCACCAAGGAGGATTTTGTGGAGCTGGAGAAGGCGGTCGCCCGTGTGCTGAAGGGGGAGACCATCGCCTATGGCGTGACGCGCCGCTATTGCAAGGATGGCAGCACCGGCTATCACAACATTACCATGACCCCTGTCTATGAGGGGGACAAGATCGTCGGTTTTGAAGGGTTCATCGTGGATATTACCGAGCGCTATGAGGCTGAGCAACTGCTCATGGCCGAGATGCGGGAACAGCAGCAGCCCGATAACTTCTACCGCCGCATGGCCACCGCCAAAGGGGTGGGGTATTTCCGCATCGACAAAGACGGATTCTATCAGGATGTCAATGAGACGTGGCTGCGGCTGTACAAGTACGACTCCAAGGATGAGATCATCGGGAAACACTATTCGCTGAGCCGTACCAAGGAGGACTTTATCAAGCTGCAGGAGATGGTCGAACGGGTGCTGAAAGGCGAGGTGATCCCCATGGCGGAGACCCGCCGCTATTGCAAAGACGGGACGACAGGATATCACACCATCACCATGACCCCCGTCTATGAAAGGGATGAGATCGTCGGTTTCGAGGGGTTCATCGTCGACATTACCGGCAAGAAGAAAAAAGAGGAGGAAGCTTCCGGAAAGGTGTCATGACGGGGGCATGAAGAGACTTTCCGCTTCCCGGAGGAGTCGCCGGGTGCGGGGAGGCGGAATATGAAGAGGCTCCAGGAGGGAAGGGTCGTTGAGCAATTCCCTCACGAACACGATCTCGCGGGAGAGCAGTTCTTTCTTCTCTTTCCGGGTGAGATTGTGCAGGCAGGTGACGGGATGCAGTCCCGCCAGGTCGATCCGCTGCCGCAGACTGCCCTCCGAAGGATAATCCCAGCTGATCAGATGCAATCCGCTGCAACGACCGAAAGCCACGGCATCCTCGGTGAAACGCGTGTTGGTCACCAGCCAGCCCCGGAACTCCACCTCACGGCCGGGATAATACCGGGAAAGGTTGTGACGGATATCCTCGAAACGCGAACGGATGTACATCGGCACCTTTACATCGCTCTTGGTGCCCTGTTCACTGTGGAATTTACATTCCACCATGATCACCTCATCCCCTTTCTCGGCCACCACATCCACCTCATGGGTCACACAACGGCCTTCGATGAGTTCGCCGGTGCGGGTGGCATAACCCTGATAGGCCAGCAGCCCGGCCACATATTTTTCAAAAGGATAGCCCGTGGGGCCCAGCTCGCTGATGGCCTGCTTGAGACGGTAACGGGCCGAAGCCCCCGACGAACGGGCACGAAGCAGAGCATGGGCTTTCTTGTAGATGCGGCTCGTCGGGATGCCGTCGTAGAGGATCTTCCCGATCTCTTCGAGGATCACCTGGACATCTTCTTCCCCCGCGCCGGCACGTAACAGGGAACGTCGCAAAGAATCGGGATCGTACGGAACACGCTCACCGGAATGCTTGGTGACGGTCAGGGAGCGTTGCTGTGCGAATGTTGTCATGAAAAAAGGCAGATGGATGAAATCATCTGCCAAGATAAAACTTTTCGGCGAAGTGCCGGAACGGTCCCCCTTTAACGCCCTGTTTCCCGACCGTGGCAGGGACCGTCCCGGCATCTTCTCCGGTGGTCATTTCAATGCCGGATCCTTCTTCATCTTCATCTTCTTCAACTCCATCCCGCATTTCGGGCATTTTCCCGGTTTGTCGTAGGTCTTGTCACCTTCACATTTCATCGGGCACTGATACGCCACGGTTGTGGCATCGGTTTTTTTCTTGTCACATCCTTTGTGGGCTTTCTCTTCTTTTTTTTCTTTCGTGGCACACTCTGTTTTGGCTTCTTTCTCGGCCTTGTGTTTACAGGGAGCCACCTCTGTTTTTTCCTTTTTCTTTTCCGGTTCCTGGGCGTGGGCGGGGCCGGTCCAGGCGGCCAACAGAAGAGCGGCCATACCGATGAACAAAATTTTCTTTTTCATGATGATCTGTATTTGGTGTGTTCCAAAGATAGGAGGGGGTGAGCCGGCTGGTTTTACAATTTTTTCCGAAAAGTGTACATAATTTTCCGTGGCTACTGGTTTTTCAGCCGCAGGGCGTTGCCGATCACCGACACCGAGCTGAAGCTCATGGCGGCAGCTGCGATGATGGGGCTGAGCAGCAGTCCGAAGACAGGATACAGGATACCGGCGGCGATGGGTACGCCGAGGGAATTGTATACAAAGGCGAAGAACAGGTTCTGTTTGATGTTCCTCATCACCTTATGGCTCAGTTCGCGTGCCCGGACGATGCCGTTGAGGTCGCCCTTGATGAGGGTGATCTCGGCGCTCTGCATGGCGATGTCGGTGCCGGTGCCCATGGCTATGCCTACGTTGGCCTGCATCAGGGCGGGAGCGTCGTTGATGCCGTCACCGGCCATGGCTACCTTATGTCCCTGCTGCTGCAGTTCTTTCACTTTGTTGTACTTGTCCTCCGGCAGGCAGTCGGACTCGAAGCCGTCGAGACCCAGCTCACCGGCCACGGCTTTGGCCGTGAACTTGTTGTCGCCCGTGAGCATATGCACATGGATGCCCAGTTTCTGCAGTTCCTTGACGGCCCGGGCCGAGGTCTCCTTGATGGCATCGGCCACGCTGACGATCCCCTCGACACGGTCGCCGATGATCAGGTACATCACCGTCTGGCCGGTGGACTGCCATGCCTCGGCCGTCTTGCGTGCCTCCTCAGGAAGGGTGGCCTGGAAATCGTCCACCAGCCGCCGGTTGCCGAGTCCGAACTTTTTACCCTGGTATACGGCCTGTACCCCTTTCCCGGTGACCGACTCAAAGTCTTTCACCTTAAAGGGTTCGACTCCTTTTTCTTTGGCTCCCGCCACGATGGCGTCGGCAATGGGATGTTCGCTGCCGGCGTCTATGGAGGCGGCCCAGGTGAGCACCTCCTCGTCGCTCATTTTGCCGAACGAGCGGTAGCCTTTCAGGCTGGGCTTGCCCTCGGTGAGGGTGCCTGTCTTGTCCACGATGAGGGTGTCCACCTTGTTCATCTCCTCGATGGCGGCGGCATCTTTCACCAATACACCCGACTGGGCCATACGTCCTGTACCCACCATGATCGACATGGGGGTGGCCAGGCCCAGGGCGCAGGGGCAGGCGATGATCAGGACGGATACCGCATTCACGAAGGCAAAGACAACAGCCG
>JAMOUS010000203.1 GCA_027067975.1 Bacteroidales bacterium
AAGGACATAGCCCTGGCCATCGCCCTGAAGGTGGGAAAATATATCGAAGAAAAGATTCCCGATGTCCAGGTGATCTACACCCGCAAGACCGACAAGTTCATCGAGCTGCACCGCCGAGGAGAGATCGCCAACAAGGCCCATGCCGATCTGTTCATCTCGATCCACTGCAACTCCAACCCGAAACACAACATCATGGGAGCGGAAACCTATGTGATGGGGATCGACAAAGACAACCGCAACATGGAAGTGGTGAAAAAAGAGAACGATGTGATCACGTTGGAGGACAATTACAAAAAGCATTATGAAGGTTTTGACCCCAACGATCCGGTTTCCATGATCTCGTTCAACATGACCCAGAACGTTTACCGCTCCCAGAGCCTGGAGTTCGCCACGCTTGTGCAGGATCAGTTCCGTACCCGTGCAGGAAGGCCCGACCGGGGGGTTCGGCAGGCCATGTTCCTGGTATTGTGGAAAACCTATATGCCGAGCGTCCTGATCGAGACGGGATTCCTCTCCAATCTCCGTGAAGAGGCTTTCCTGCGTTCGGAGAACGGCCAGGCGATCATTGCCTCTGCGATCTTCAGGGCCTTCAGGGAATACAAAAGCCGCATCGAAAGCCGCAGTAACTTTTCTTTCGACGAAGAGGCCTTTGTAAAACCCTGGCTGGGGGTGCAGGTGATGGCATCCGCAAAAAAACTGCCGGCCGACTACCGAAAGTTTCGGAAGTATGAGAAGGTGACCGAACTGCACGAGGGAAACATCTACCGCTATATCGTCGGTCGGGTTTCTTCCCTCCAGGAAGCACAAAACCTGAAAAAGAACCTCGAAAAAAGCTTCCCCGGAGCATTTGTCGTGGCTGTGAAGAAAGAGAAGATCATCCCTCTCCAAGAAGCTTTGAACGAACTGCAACATTAGCATCAAAAAAACACGAAAAATGGGTGTCAAAAAATACTCGATAGAAATCAAGGTAGGCATCATTGTGACGGTGGCATTGGTGATCTTTATCTGGCTGTTCAATTACGTCAAAGGACTGAATATCCTTAAGCCCATTCACCACTACTATGCGGTCTTTTCCGACATCAACGGGCTCCAGGAATCGAACCCGGTCTTTGTGAACGGATACAAGGTAGGACTGGTGGATGAGATCCATTTTCTTCCTGACAATTCGGGAAGACTGGTGGTGGTGCTGGCTGTCGAACAGAACATCCGTTTTCCCGAAGACTCCAAGGCGGTCTTGTTCAATGCCGACATCATGGGCACCAAAGCCATCCGTGTCCGGGAAGGGCATTCGAAACAATTTCTGGAATATGGGGACACTCTTTCCACCGAAGTGGAACAAAGCCTTCTGGACGAGGTAAGTGAACAGATGATCCCGCTGAAAGAAAAGACCGAACGACTGGTGACCACCCTCGATTCGGTCGTGACAGAGATACGATTCATGCTCAGCAATGGCATGAAAGAGGACATTCCTGCCATCACCCATGATCTGCGGAGCACCACCTCCCACCTGAAACGTGCCTCCTATGCCTTGGATACCATGCTCACGGCCCGGGATGGACAGGTACAGACCCTCCTGGCCGGCGTGAATGAAAATCTTCGTACCCTCGACCGCATTCTCACAAACCTCTCCGCTGTCAGCGACTCACTCTCGCAGGCAGATCTGCGGGCCGCCATCGACAACCTCAACGCCACCCTCGAACAAACCTCCCTCATGATGAGCCGAATCAACGCCGGCGAAGGATCCCTCGGCAAGCTCACAACCGACGACAGCCTCTATATCGCCATCCGTACCATCACCCTGCGCCTCGATACCCTCGTCGATAAGATCATCGACAATCCGAAAAAATATATCCGTGTAAAACTTTTCTGACCCTCCTGCCATTTTCCGGAAGAGGACATTTGACAAATGACGATTTTTCTTTGACGAATTTTTTTCGGCCTTTCCTTTTTTCCGGAGAGTTGGCTTTAACTGAAAAGTGTTAAATCTTTCTGTAACATACCCTTAACCACAATGTACACTAACAGCTTGTAATTCAATAAGTTGAAAAAATATTGTTTTTTTTTCGATCAAAAGATATTGGAAATAAAACTCCTAAAGAAGGAACCAAAAAAACAAGCCTTGGAGCATTTTTTTTTTACATTTTTTTTAACAAAATTGCTTTCCGAATTTCACTCCGGTAAAAATTCTCTAAAGGCTGTTGACCATGGATAAAGATCATGAAATTGTCTGGAACAGGTGTCTTCAGGTGATCAAAGATAACGTCCCTTCCGTCAGTTTCAGAACATGGTTTGAGCCGATCATACCGGTAAAGCTTCGTGGGAATGTACTCACCATCCAGGTACCGAGCCCTTTTTTCTACGAGTACCTGGAGGAACAGTACATTGACCTGTTAAAGAAGACGTTGCGAAAAGAATTGGGGCCGGATGCAAAGTTGGAATACAATGTGGTGATGGAAAACGCCTCGGTGGATGAACGTCCCTATACGGTTAGGCTTCCCGCACGTCAGAAAACCGAACTGAAGAACCGTCCTTTGTCGGTCCCGATGGACAAGGAAGAGATCTCGATCCGCAACCCTTTTATCATCCCGGGACTCAAGAAATTGCACATCGATCCGCAACTCAACTCCGAATATTCCTTTGCCAATTTCATCGAAGGGGAATGCAACCGTCTGGCCCGTTCGGCCGGATATGCCGTAAGCCAGAAACCCGGAAAGACCGCTTTCAACCCGCTTTTCATATACGGAGACTCCGGATTGGGGAAGACCCATCTCGCCCAGGCGATCGGCATCGAGGTAAAGGAACACTTTCCCGAGTTGACCGTTCTGTACGTCTCGGCCAACCGCTTTCAAACACAGTTCATCGAATCCATTCGCAACAATACACGCAACGATTTCCTCCACTTTTATCAGATGATCGACGTGCTCATCGTCGATGATGTCCACGAATTTGCCGGAAAAGAAAAGACCCAGGACATCTTCTTCCATATCTTCAACCATCTGCACCAAAGCGGAAAACAATTGATCCTCACCTCCGACAAGGCGCCGGTGGAACTGCAGGGACTGGAACAACGCCTCCTCTCCCGTTTCAAATGGGGACTCTCCACCGACTTGCAGGCTCCCGATTTCGAAACCCGGCTGGCCATCCTCCGGAAAAAAGTCTATAACGACGGGATCGAGATGAGCGATGAGATCCTGGAATACATCGCCACCCACATCACCACCAACATCCGGGAACTGGAAGGTGCACTGATCTCCCTCCTCGCCCAGTCCACCCTCAACAAAAAAGAGATCACCCTCGACCTGGCAAGGAAAATGATCGACAAACTGGTCAAAAACACCCACCGGGAAATGTCGATCGACTACATCCAAAAGGTCGTCTCCGAGTTCTACAACATCCCCATCGATCTGATGCTCTCCAAAACGCGTAAGCGGGAGATCGTCCAGGCACGGCAGGTAGCCATGTATTTTTCCAAGAACCTTACCAAATCGTCCCTCGCAACCATCGGATCCCGCATCGGCGGAAAAGACCACGCAACGGTATTGCATGCCTGCCGCACCGTGAACAACCTGATCGAAACCGATAAACGCTTCCGTCTCCAGATCGAAGAAATCGAAAAACGCTTGAAGATCTGATCCAATACCAATTTATTTAAAATCAGTCTAAATATTTGTCGTTTAATTCGATCCTTTCCCTTATTTTTGCACCGCGGAAGATAAGGGAAACAAGATGAGATATTTTCTCCTGACACTGGGATGCCAAATGAACATCTCCGACAGTGAACGTCTTACGACGGTGTTGGAGAAGATGGGATATGTCAGGACGGAAAATGAGGCGGAAGCGGATCTGCTGGGGGTGATCGCCTGTTCGGTACGCCAAAAGGCCATTGACAAGGTGTATGGGAAGATCCACCGATGGAACCGGATGAAAGAGAAAAAGGCTCTCATCACCTTTCTCACAGGCTGTGTCCTTCCGGCGGACAAGGAGCGCTTCCTGAAACTCTTCGATCTCGTCTTCAGCACCAATGAGATCCCGGCTCTTCCGGATATGTTGTCTCAGTATGGGATTACCACTCCTTACTCTTCCCGGACCCAAGGAGATGTTCCGGGGCCTTCACCGAGAAAAGAGGATTTTCCCTCTCTCGTGAAGATCGCGCGGGAAAGAAGGGAGGGGGATGATCGCTCGATCCTCGACCGTCTGTGGGAGATCGAGCCGTCCTATCATTCTCCTTTTGAAGCCTTCATCCCGATCCAGAACGGTTGTGACAAGTTTTGCACCTATTGTGCGGTGCCTTTTACGCGGGGACGGGAGGTTTCGCGTCCTTCGGGAGAGGTGCTGGAAGAGGTGCGCATGCTCGTCGAACGGGGATACCGTTCGATCACACTGCTCGGACAAAATGTCAACTCGTACGGTCTCGACAAAAAAGGGAAAGAACTCACTTTTGCCTCCCTACTTGATGAGATCGGAAAGATATGCGATGCTGCCGGCCGCCGGATATGGGTTTACTTCACCTCTCCCCACCCCCGGGACATGGGGGAGGATGTGGTAGATGTCATAGCAGCTCATCCTTCATTGGCCAAACAGATCCATCTCCCTCTCCAGTCGGGGGATGATGAGGTCTTGCGACGGATGAACCGTAAACACACGGAGGAAGACTACCGGAAGATCGTCCGTTACATCCGGGAACGGCTGCCCGGTGCCACCCTTTTCACCGACATCATTGTCGGCTTTCCGGGGGAGACAGAAGAACAGTTCCGGAACACCCTCGGGATCTTCCGGGAGATACGTTTCAACATGGCCTATATCGCCATGTATTCCCCCCGTCCGGGAACGGTAAGTGCCCGCTGGAAGGATGATGTACCCCACGAGGTGAAACGGGAAAGGCTTCATCGTCTTACCGAAGAACTGGAACGGGGGGCGCTCGAAGCCACCTCCCGGATGCTCGGCAGAGAGGTTCCCATCCTGGTCACGGGCAAGGACCGGAAACACGGCTTTCTGGCAGGACATACCGAAGGGCGCATACCCGTTCGTTTCGCCTCACCGGCTGCAGATACATCTTTCATTGGAGAGTTCATAACGGTCAGGATCACTTCCGTCACCCCCTTCTCGATGGAAGGGGAACTGATCCGTGTAGAGGAAGAAAAATGGCAGGAAAGCGCAGGATAGCTTTTAAAACTCTCGGCTGCCGGCTGAACCAATACGAGAGTGATGCACTCGTGTCGGAATTCCGGCACCGCGGCTACGAGGTCGTTCCTTTCCATGAAAAGGCCGACCTCTATATCGTCAACACCTGTACGGTCACCAACCAGAGCGACCACAAGTCCCGCAATATGATCCGTCAGGCCATCCGCCGCGGGGAGGGTGCCGCAGTGATCGTCACCGGATGTATGGTCGACCATTACCGCGAAAAACTCCTTGAACAGGAAGGGATCACCTATGTGGTCGTGAACGACCGGAAAAGCTCGATCGTCTCCCTGGCAGAAGCACACTTCCACGGTGAGACAGCCACTCCCGAGCTCTTCTCTCCCGACCGTTTCCATTTCCCCACCACCGACCTCTCCTTTCATACGCGTAGCCTGATCAAGATCCAGGACGGTTGCGATAACTTTTGCAGTTACTGCATCATCCCCCGCGTAAGAGGACGGGCCGTAAGCCGCCCCGTGGAAGATATCCTCGACAATATCCGCAAGGTCACCGACGCGGGTTCCCGTGAGGTGGTCCTCACAGGGGTGAACATCACCCGTTACCAATATGGAGATGTCTCATTTGAAGATCTTGTCGAACATATCCTCCGACTGCCGGGGACGTTCCGCCTTCGCATCTCCTCCATTGAGCCGGAAGGGTTTGGTGAAAAGCTGTACGATCTCTTTGCACATCCCCGTCTTACCCCTCATCTGCACATGTGCCTGCAGTCGGGGTCCGATGCCGTCTTGAAAAGAATGCGCCGTCGTTATACGGTCAAAGAGTTCCTCTCGATCATGGAGAGCATTCGCAGCCGGTATCCCGATTTCAATTTCACCACGGATATCATTGTCGGTTTTCCCGGTGAGACCGACGAGGAGTTCGGCGAGACCGTCCGTGTAGCCCGGGAAGCGGGTTTTAGCCATATTCATACTTTCAAGTTCTCCGTTCGCGACGGCACCTCGGCAGCCCGTATGGAACCCAAGGTCGCTGAGCAGGTGAAGAACGAACGCAGTCGTGTGATCCGGGAGATCTCTTTGCAGAACCGTCTTCGCTATTTCCGTTCGATGCTGGACAAGACCCAGCAGGTGTTGTTCGAGAAAAGGGGGAAGAGCTATTCCCTGGGCTATGGAGAACATTACCTTCCGGTGGCTGTGAAAGGGAAGATCCCGGCCAACACCCTCACGGAAATAAAGCTCACAGGCATCGAGAAGGGCGGCCGTGAACCTTTTCTGACAGGGGAACCGACTCAAAAGGATAGAGAATCATGAGGCAGGGAAGGAGAGCCCGTATATTGATCGCCCCCGACTCGCTGAAAGGGTCATTGCGTGCCACAGAAGCTGCCGCGATCATGGGTGAAGCGGTCGGTCATGAGATCCCCGGGACTGAGATAAAAGAAGTACCTCTGTCCGACGGAGGGGAAGGCTTCTTGGAGGCACTCTTGCAGGCTGCCGGTGGCCGGGAGATAGCGGTGGATGTCCATGACCCCCTGATGCGTCCCATGCGGGCATCTTTCGGGATGCTGCCCGATGGCAGGACGGCCGTGGTGGAGATGGCGGCGGCGGCAGGACTGGAGCTGCTAGCTCCCGGAGAAAGGAACCCTTGGCTTACCACCTCTTACGGTGTGGGAGAGCTGATCCAGGCCGCCCTCGATGAGGGGGCCCGGCATATCCTGTTGGGCGTGGGGGGCACTGCCACGGTCGACGGCGGCACAGGCATTCTGCAAGCGCTGGGAGCGCGTTTCCTCGACCGCCGGGGGAACCCCTTGCCTGCCGGCGGCGGAGCATTGCAGCATCTGGAAAAGATCGATCTCTCCGCGCTGGACCCCCGGCTGGAAGAGAGCCTTATCACCATTGCATGTGATGTCGCCAACCCCCTTACCGGACCGGAAGGGGCGGCAGAAGTATATGCTCCCCAGAAAGGGGCCGACGAAGAGATGACGCGTCACTTGGCCAGGAACCTGGTCCGGCTGGCCGAAGTGGTGCTCCGCACCACCGGCCGGGAGGTGGCCACCCTGCCCTATGGCGGCGCGGCCGGAGGGACCGCCGCTGTCCTTGCCGGCCTTATCAAGGCCCGGCTGCAGCCGGGTTTCGACGTGGTGAGCGAGATCACCCGGCTGGAAGAACATATCCGGAAAAGCGATATCATCCTCACCGCCGAAGGACATACCGACGAACAGACCCTCCAGGGGAAGCTCCCCTACGCATTGGCGCGTAAGGCTTCCTCCTTCCGGATACCTGTCGTACTTTTTACCGGTGGTGCCGACACGTCACTCTTGGAAAGGCTCCTGAAGATCTTTCTCGGTGTGGTGCCTCTCATACC
>JAMOUS010000204.1 GCA_027067975.1 Bacteroidales bacterium
ATATCCTGATAAGGGAAGGGAGTGCGGCGAAGAATTTCAGCGCATTACATCCTCTGATCGACCGGTATCCCGACAAGGTGATGTTCTGTACGGATGACATACATCCGGACGATCTGATGGTAGGACACATTGACACGATGGTCCGAAGGGCATTGGAAGAGGGACATAATCTGTGGAAGGTGTTAAAAGCGGCAGGGAAGAATGCAAAAGAATTTTACAGGTTGCCGATCGGGATGTTGCAAGTGGGAGATCCTGCTGACTTGCTCATCGTGGACAATTTGAAAAGTTTAGAGATCAAAGGGGTGTTTGTGAATGGAGAGAGGATTGAGGATGTTGGAGAAGAAGATGGGAGGAATGATCAACCAAATCGTTTCAAAAGAAAAAGGATCGAAGAAAAAGACCTGGTTGTCCGGGCCGAAGGGGAAAAGATCCATGTCATTACGGCTGAGGACGGCAGTCTGTATACGAAAACGGTTAAGGAGAGTGCAAAGATCGTGAATGGGGAGGTGGTATGTGATACGGAAAGGGACCTGTTAAAGATCGTGGTGGTGAACCGTTATGAGGAAGGAACCACTCCGGCGGTCGGTTTTATCAAGGGTTTTGGAATGCAAATTGGGGCCATTGCCACGAGCATTGCACATGACAGTCATAATGTGATCGGGATCGGGGCCAATAAAAAGGATCTAAAAGAAGCGTTGGAAGCGGTGATTGAAAAGAGAGGCGGCATGGCCTTTGTTACGGGAGGAAAGAAAAAGGTATTACCCTTGCCGGTGGCGGGACTGATGAGCGAGGGGAGAGGAGAGCGTGTGGCCGAGGATTACAGGGAGCTAAACCGGTTGGTGCAAGAAGCCGGGAGCGGCATGAAAGCGCCATTTATGACACTATCCTTTATGGCGCTCCTGGTAATTCCGGAATTAAAGATCGGAGACAAAGGTCTCTTTGATGTAAAGGAGTTTAAATTTAAAAATTTGTTCGCCTAAGGTTCCACGTGGAACAAAGAATAAAATACAAAAAAATAAAATACTGTTCCACGTGAAACGTTTCCGGGCATGGTGGGAAGATGAGGGAAATCGTATCTTTGTGGCATGGCAGGGAGCAAGCAGTTGGGTTTGCGGGAGCAGGCGGGTCAGTTGCCCGATATGCCCGGGGTCTATCTCTTTCTTGACAAAGAAGGGAAGGTGATCTATGTGGGGAAGGCCAAAAGTCTTCGGAAGCGGGTCCTCTCCTATTTCACGGGACAAGTCGAAGGCAAGACGCGGGTGCTGGTGGGCCGGATCGCGGCCATCGATCATGTGCTTACGGAAAACGAAGCGGATGCACTGCTGCTGGAAAACAATCTGATCAAAAAATATCAACCTCGCTACAACATCCTTTTGAAAGACGACAAATCCTATCCCTGGATCGTTGTCAAGAACGAACCCTTCCCCCGTGTCTTTCTTACCCGGAACCTTCTGAATGACGGATCGGAGTATTTCGGTCCCTATACCTCCGCCCGAATGGTACGCACCCTCCTCGACCTTATCCGTCAGCTATATCCTTTGCGCACCTGCTCGCTGCGGCTTACCCCGCAAAATATCAAGGCAAAGAAATACCGGGTATGCCTGGAATACCACTTGGGGAAATGCAAAGCTCCCTGCGTCGGCCGACAAAATGAAGAGGAATACCTGAAAGATATTGAAGCGGTCAGAATGATCCTGAAAGGGAATATCCGGGAGGTGATCCGACACCTGGAACAACTGATGAAGGATTATGCCGCTGATTATGAGTTCGAGAAGGCGCAGGCAGTGAAAGAAAAGCTGGAGATCCTGGAAAAATACCAAAGCCGCTCTGTAGTGGTAAATCCACGCATCCGTGATGTGGATGTCTTTTCCATCGTGGACACCCCGGATCTGGCCGTGGTCAATTTTTTGAAAGTGGTCAACGGAGCGATCGTACAGTCGCATAACGTGGAGGTGAAAAAAGTGCTGGGAGAAGAAAAGGAAGAGATCCTCCCCCTGGTGGTGAGTGAGCTGCGGCAGCGTTTCGGAAGTTCCGCGCAGGAAACGTTGGTGCCGTTCCTTCCCGCCGGCGAACTCCCCGGAAGCCGGTGGCATGTCCCGCAAAGGGGCGAGAGAAAAAAATTGCTTGAAATGTCCGAAAGGAATGCCCGTTACTATTTCCTGGAGATCCAAAAAAGAAAGGAACAGTACAAAAAGAAAAAAGGGTATGAACCGCTTTTGGAACAACTGCGCCGCGACCTGCACATGAAGGAATTGCCCAGGCATATTGAATGTTTCGACAATTCCAATCTGCAAGGGAGTGATCCGGTTTCGGCCTGTGTCGTCTTCCGGGATGGCCGCCCCAGTAAAAAAGAATATCGCCATTTCAATGTGAAAACGGTGGAGGGTCCGGACGACTACGCCACGATGCGGGAAGTGGTATGGCGCCGTTACCACCGTTTGTTGGAAGAAGGGGCTGAGCTCCCGCAACTGGTCGTGATCGACGGAGGGAAGGGACAGCTCAATGCCGCCCGTGAAAGCCTGCAAAACCTGGGGATCCAAGACCGGATCACACTCATCGGGATCGCAAAGAGACTGGAAGAGATCTATTTCCCGGATGATCCGGTGCCCCTGTATCTCGACAAAACCTCAGAATCACTCCGTCTCATCCAATATCTCCGCGATGAAGCCCACAGGTTCGGGATCATCTTCCATCGCAAGAAAAGAGAAAGGAAAATGAGCGGGAGCGAACTGGAGAAGATTCCCGGTATTGGCCCTGCCACGGCGGAAAAACTCATCCGGACACTGGGTTCACTCGCAGCCGTGCAAGAAGCGCCTGAAGCTTCGCTGGCCCGGTTGGTCGGAAAGGAAAAGGCGAAACGGATTAAGGATCATCTTATGGATAACTCCGGTCGTACGTCCTGAGATAATGTTTCGTCACCGGTCTGTTATAGAGCCGTATAACATGGTGATAAATAGAGTATGGCTACGTAGTGGTCTACTGAGTTGACTACGTAGCTGCTAAAAAACATTTTCCGGCGAGGAATTGGTGAGGGGAAACGGTACGAAAAGCGAAAGATATGGATGATGAACCGATACAATGAACAGTCTTATGAGAAACATTGAAGAACATTTGCGCCGACAGGTGGGTATCCCGGAAGGAAAATGGGTGCCGGGCGTCTATACCAACGGTTTTGTCAGCTTTACCATCCAGCGGATCCATGGCGAGGAGGTTTTGCTTTACGCCAACAGCGACATTCCTTATCTGGGTCTATCGGAAGATGAAGCCTTGCGGATCGAGTTGGAAGAACTGACCGTGCTCTTTGGGGAGCTGCTCGCTGATTTTCGGCTTACCTGGCGTCACCCTTAACAGAATATCGGGCGAAAACTTGACAGGTAGCATGAAAAGTATATTCACATATTCATATCTTTGTGAATGTCAACAAAACCTGCCCGACCGATGAAAAAAGAGAAAATGACCGAAGAACAACTCGAAAAGGCTGCCAATATCCTGAAAGCCGTGGCACATCCCATGCGGATCGCGATATTGGAACATCTCGAGGACGGTACCCACATGACCGTTACACAGATCCACAACCTCCTGGGATTGGAACAATCCACTACCTCCCATCACCTTGGGATCCTCAAAGACAAAGGGATACTGGGATCGAAAAGGGAGGGGAAGAATACCTTCTACTTTATGAAATACAAGAATATCAGTCAGGTACTGGATTGTTTGAGAAAAAACGTATGATATAAGCTGACAGGGAGATGCCCAAAATACGCATCACGAAGATCTTCACCTTTGAGATGGCCCATGCATTGTGGAACTATGACGGGCCGTGCCGCAATATTCACGGTCATTCTTACCGCTTGGAAGTGACCGTACGGGGGGAGCCTCTTGAGGATGATAAAGATGTAAAGAACGGAATGGTGATGGATTTCGGTGATTTAAAGCGGATCGTGAAAGAGAAGATCATCGACCGGTATGACCATTGTGTGGTGGTGAACGAAAGAGCTCCTCACGATTTTCTGGGGCGGGTGGAACAGATGTTTTCGCGTTATGAGGTGACCTCTTTCCAGCCGACCAGTGAAAACCTGTTGGTCCATTTTGCCGGCATCCTCCGAGAAGTGCTCCCCCAAAGAGTGGAATTGGTGGCATTGCGGCTTTTTGAGACCGCGACCAGCTATGCAGAATGGCTGAAAGAGGATAATCCGTGAGATCATGAACGATGAACCGAACCGCGAAGAGAAGGCTCTTTATCTGTTGGATGCCTATGCCTTGATCTTTCGGGCCTATTTTGCTTTTATCCGGAATCCCCGTATCACCTCGAAAGGTCTGAACACTTCGGCAATTTTTGGTTTTGTGACCACGCTTGAGGAACTTCTGCGGGAGTATGATCCTTCCCATATTGCGATCGTCTTTGACCCTCCGCGGCCCACTTTCCGACATGAGATCTATCCCGAATACAAGGCCAACCGTGACCAAACCCCCGAAGACATTAAGATCGCGGTGCCTTACATCAAACGGCTGGCAGAAGCATACCGCATTCCCGTGCTTGAGATCCCGGGATATGAAGCGGATGATGTGGTGGGAACCCTTTCGAAAAAGGCGGCGACACGTAGTTTCACCACCTATATGGTCACGCCTGACAAAGATTACCTCCAATTGCTCTCCGAAAAAACCTTTTTGCTAAAACCCCGATCCCGACGGAATGAGATGGAGAAGATCGGGTTGAAGGAACTTCCCGAATATTTTCAGGTACAACGTCCCGAACAGGTGATCGATGTGCTGGCCCTTTGGGGGGATGCTTCCGATAACATCCCCGGTGCGCCGGGGATCGGGGAAAAAACGGCAAAAAAGCTGATCAATGAATACGGTTCGCTCGAAGGCATCTATGAGAACCTTGATAAAATAAAGGGAAAACTCAGGGAAACCCTTGAAAAATACCGCGACCAGATCTTCCTATCCCGGGAATTGGTCCGTATCCGTACAGATGTTCCTATCGAATTCGATGAGGAAAACCTGCGGCATACGGAAATGGACAGAAAGAAACTGGAGGAGCTTTTCCGGGAACTGGAGTTCCGGACGCTCATGGAGAGGATCCTGCAGAAGGACACAAAGGGTCCTTCTCCATCATCCCGTTCCCACAGTCAGGACGCTGTACAAGGGTCATTGTTCGGAGAGGAGTTTTCGAATGGCGAAGAACAGGAAGGAGGGGACGGGGAAGAGAAAGACCGTACCATCGGGAATACCGAACATCATTATCAGCTGTTGGATACGGACGAAGCGATCCGGACATTGGTGAAAACACTTTCCGGAAAAAAGGCTTTTGCCTTTGATACGGAGACCACGGGCCTCGATTTTCTGGATGCAAGGATCGTGGGACTTTCCATTTCATACCAGGCGCATCAGGGTTATTATGTTCCTTTTCCGGAGGATCCTGAAGGGACGCGAAAAAGATTGGAATATTTCAGGTCTCTTTTTGAGGATGAACGGATCCTCAAGGTCGGTCAGAACATCAAATTCGACCTGCATATCCTGGCCAATCACGGGTTGCGGGTACGGGGTCCGATCTTTGATACCATGCTGGCCCATTATCTTCTTTATCCGGATCAACGGCACAACCTCAATGAGATGGCTTTGACGCTATTGGGGTACCGGCCCGTAGCCATCGAGGAGCTGATCGGGAAAAAGGGGAGGGATCAGCTCAGCATGCGGCAGGTGGAAGAAGAGAAGCTGAAAGAGTATGCGGCCGAGGATGCGGATCTCACCTGGCAACTCTATGAAATTCTTGCTCCCCGTTTGAAAGAGGCGGGCTTGGAAAAGCTTGCCAGGGAGATCGAGATGCCGCTGGTGCGGGTGCTGCTGGCCATGGAACGTACCGGAATACGCTTGGATGTCCGGGTGTTGAAAGAGTATGCGAGTAAGCTGAGAGAGGAGCTTGCCCAACTGGAAAAGGAGATCCATGCCTTGGCAGGGAGAGAGTTCAACATCTCCTCACCGAAACAGTTGGGTGAGGTGCTCTTTGAAGAACTCAAAATCGCAACGAAGACCAAAAAGACCAAGACCAAACAGTATTCCACCAGTGAAGAGGTGTTGGTCCAGTTAAAAGGGACCCATCCCATTGTGGAGAAAGTCCTGGAATACCGGTCGATTCGCAAACTGCTCACCTCTTATGTGGAAACGTTGCCGGAGCTGGTGCATCCCCGCACGGGTCGTATCCATACGGAGTTTAACCAGGCCATTGCCGTGACCGGCCGTCTCAGTTCTGCAAATCCCAACCTTCAGAACATTCCCGTCCGCGAGGAACGGGGCCGGGAGATCCGGAAAGCTTTTGTCGCGGCGGATGAAGAGCATCTTCTTTTCTCGGCCGACTATTCGCAGATCGAGCTGCGCCTGATGGCCCATTTGAGCGGTGATGAAGGGCTCATCGAAGCATTCCGCGAAGGTCGCGACATCCATGCCGCCACGGCCGCGAAGATCTATGATGTCCCGCTGGAGAAAGTGACACGGGAAATGCGCAGTCACGCCAAAACGGCCAACTTCGGAATTATCTACGGGATCTCGGCCTTTGGCCTGGCACAGCGTCTGGACATCCCCCGTAGTAAAGCCAAAGAACTGATCGAAGGATATTTCCGTTCCTTCCCGGGGGTGAAGGCTTACATGGAAAAGAGTATCCAGATGGCACGGGAGAAAGGATATGCGGAAACAATCATGGGACGCCGGCGCTACCTGCCCGACATCCACTCGGGGAACAGCTATGTACGCAGCAATGCCGAACGCAATGCGATCAACACTCCCATACAGGGGTCGGCGGCCGATATCATCAAACTGGCCATGATCCGTATTCAACGCATCCTGGAAGAGAAGAAGTACCGGACCCAAATGATCCTGCAAGTTCATGACGAGTTGCTGTTCGATCTTTATATACCGGAAAAGGATGAAGTGATCGAAAAGGTGGTGTACGAGATGGAACATGTGGTCGAGCTACGGGTGCCGCTTGTGGTCGATTATGGGACTGGCAGGAACTGGCTGGAAGCTCATTAACAAAGAAAAGATATGGGAAAGTTCGTGGGTGCTCATGTCAGCGCGTCGGGTGGGGTGGAAAATGCCCCGGTGAATGCTCATGAGATCGGGGCAAAGGCTTTTGCCCTCTTTACAAAGAACCAGAGACAATGGCGGGCGAAACCTCTGAGCCGGGAAAGTGTCATCCGGTTTCGGGAGAACATGGAGCAGTACGGTTTCGATCCGGACCATGTCTTGCCGCATGACAGTTATCTGATCAACTTGGGCCATCCGGACAAGGAAGGATTGCAAAGGTCGCGGGAAGCCTTTTTCGACGAGATGGAACGGTGTGAGCAGTTGGGTCTGAACAGGCTCAATTTCCATCCGGGCAGCCACCTGAACAAGGTGAGCGAGGAGCGGTGTCTCCTTACCATTGCCGAGTCGATCAATCTGGCGCTCGACCGCACAAGGGGAGTCACGGCGGTGATCGAGAACACGGCGGGGCAAGGAACCAACCTGGGCCACACCTTCGAGCAAATCCGTTTTATCATCGACCATGTGGAAGACAAGAAACGGGTCGGCGTTTGCATCGACACCTGCCATGCTTATGCGGCAGGGTATGATATTAAAAGCGAAGAGGGATATGAGAAGACCTTCCGCGAATTTGAGGAGGTGATCGGCATGCATTATCTGAAAGGGATGCATCTGAACGATACCAAGAAAGGACTCGGCTCCCATGTCGATCGCCATGACAACATCGGGAAAGGTTTGCTGGGGGTGGAGGTGTTCCGTCGCATCATGAACGATCCCCGTTTCGACGGGCTGCCGTTGATCCTGGAAACACCGGACAGCTCCTTGTGGGCCGAAGAGATCCGGATGCTTTACTCTTTCATCGCCTGAGCGATTGTCGCCTTCATAGGTGCCGTGCAGGCAGCTGCCGGAAAAAAGATAACTTTGCCGGGTGGGATTCCCGGAGGTATACGGATGAACATAACCGGTGCGATAAGATTGTCGCAGGAGTTTCTTGCTGATCTTTACGATCTCAGCTTTGACGGACTCTACCTTTTGGCCCGACCTTACCTGGATGCCGAGAAGGCCCGTGATGTGGTGCAGGAAGTCTTCGTCAGACTGGCCGAGCAGGAGGATCTTATCCTCCACACCTTCCTGAAAGCTTACCTCCACCGGTCGGTCGTGCATGCCTGTCTCAACGAGCTGAAAAAACGGCATGCCGAAGATGAGTATGCCCTGGAACTTCGCTTGCGTATGCTTGAGGAAGAACGCTCGCGGGAGGAAGATCCCCTTGCGGGCCGCGAGACCCTGGAGCAGGTGTTGTTGGCTATTCAACGGACCTCCCCGATCTGTTATACCATCGATCACAGGACAGTCTACCTCGAAAAGATCCCGAGCAAGAACACCCAAAATCCATAATCGCGATGAGAAATAAAATCCTGACCCTGTTGTTCCATCTCATCCTCACGGCGGTGCCCCTCTTCCCGCAAGGGGAGAAAGTGACCGTGAAAGGTGAGGGGATTCCTCTGCGGCAGCTCTTCGAGATGATCCAGGAGAAGACGCATTACCGTTTTTTCTACAACGAGGATCTTCCTGCCCTGAACGAAAGGGTGACCGTGGATGCCCGGAATGAGGATGTGAGCACGTTGTTGACCTCGGTGCTGGGGCAACGGGGTCTGATGTACCGGATCATTGATGGCAAGCTGATCGTCGTGGCCGATCCGAAAGGCTTCCAGCAGCATACCGTGAGCGGGCGTGTGACGACCGAGGACGGCTCCCCTTTGCCGGGGGTGAATGTGTTCATCAAGGGCACCTCCAAGGGGACCATTACCGATACTGACGGACGTTACTCGCTCGAGGTCCCTGATGGTGCCACGGTGCTGGTCTTTTCGTTTGTGGGCTATAAGCCGCAGGAGATCCCGGTGGGCGACCGACGGGTGCTCAATGTCCGGCTGAAAGAGTCGGTGCAGAAGCTCGAGAAAGTGGTGGTCACCGGCCTGGGCATCTCCCGCAAGCAGAAATCGTTGGGATATGCCGTGACCGAGGTGGGAGGTGAAGAGGTGGCCCAGGCCAAGGAAGCCAACATGATCAATTCGCTGGCCGGAAAGGTGGCGGGCATGCAGATCAACCGCACGGCCGGCGGGGTAGGGTCATCAAGCCGCGTGATCCTGCGCGGCATCACCTCCCTGCTGGGCAGCAACCGGCCCCTTTTCGTCGTCGACGGCGTGCCGGTGAGCTCCGGAAACCTCGGCAGCGCCGGGGAATGGGGAGGCATCGACCGGGGCGACAACATCGCCGACATCAACCCTGAGGATATCGAAAGCATCTCCGTCCTGAAAGGCCCCAGTGCATCGGCCATCTACGGCTCGATCGGAGCCAACGGCGTGATCCTCATCACCACCAAGAAAGGAAGCCGCAAAGAGGGAGTGGGGGTCGAGTACAGCTCTTCCGTATCGATGGACACCCCGTTGGTATTGCCGGAGCTGCAAAACAAGTACGGCATGGGGGGCTATGGAGTGTACGCCCCTATCGATCCGGTGACAGGCCTGCCTTCGGGAGAATATCCCTGGGTATGGAGCTACGGACCGGAGATGCAGGGACAACTCCTCATCAACTGGCTCGGGGAAGAACAGCCTTATACGCCGCAACCGGACAATTACAAAGACTTCTTTACAACGGGGTGGGGGTTGACCAACACGTTGGCTTTTGAGGCGGGTTCGCCCAAAGCCACCACACGGGTATCTTTCTCCGATTTCAGGACGCAAGGGATCGTGCCCAACAACGACCTGAACCGCCAGACCTTCAACCTGCGGGGTACTGCCAAACTGGGCAAGCGCCTCGACCTCGACGCACGGGTCACCTATGTCCATCAACGGGCCCACAACCGCCCTCTGATGAGCGAAGATCCCCACAACCCGGTGTATATGCTCGAAATGATGCCCCGTAACCTGCGTCTCGAGGATCTTAAGAACAATATCGTCGATGAGAACGGAAAGGAGAAGAACTGGATGTCTGACATCTTCACCAGCAACCCCTATTGGGGCCTGAAATATATCGGGAATCTCGACGATAAGAACCGTATGATCAGTTTCTTGTCGCTCAACTATCATTTTTCCGACTGGCTGAGCCTGCTCTTCCGCAACGGGATGGACTATTATTCGTTGCGGACGAAAGAATGGCGTGCCAATAAGTCGAAGACCAACAACGACGGATACCTTTCGGCCAGCCAGAGCAACAACATGTCATTCAATTCCGATTTCCTGCTTTCGGCCAAGAAGAAGCTATCGGACAATCTGGGCGGGGGGCTCAGCCTCGGCGGGAACATGCGCTACTACAACGGTATCTGGATCGGTCAGAGCGGAAGTCTTTTCCATGTTCCCGATTTTTACAACATCAGCAATGTATCGCGTTACTCCACCGGTGAGGGTTTTTCGGAAAAAGAGGTCTTCTCGCTGTATGCTCTGGCCAACCTTTCCTGGAAGGATTATCTGTTCCTGGATGCCACGATCCGGAATGACTGGTCGACCACATTGCCCAAGAACAACAACTCCTATTTTTACCACTCGGAGAACATCGGTTTCATTTTCACGCAGGCCTTTGGCTGGAAGAATTATTGGTTCTCGTTCGGGAAGCTGCGGGGTTCGTTCGCAAAGGTGGGGAACGACACGGGTCCGTACCAGACTTATCAGTATTATTATGTGGAGCAGAGCAAGTTCCCCTACCCGTTGGGCAACCTTTCGTCGCAGTTGGCTTTCTATGACTTCAAACCGGAGCTTACCGACTCGTGGGAGGCGGGGGCGGATCTGATGTTCTTCGGGCGTCGGCTGGAGGCCAATTTCACCTATTATGAGAACCTTTCGAAGAACCAGATCATGTCGGTGCCGTTGTCGCACACCACCGGCTATACGAGCAAGAAATTCAATGCCGGCAGCATCCGGAGCCGCGGTTATGAGGTGGTGGTAGGAGGGACACCGGTACATACCGAATCGGGTTTCGACCTGCACTTGTCGTTCAATCTTTCGCACAGTGTTTCGATCGTCGAGTCGTTGCATCCCAGTCTGGACAAGCTGGAGCTGGCACACCTGTGGTCGGCATCGATCCAGGCCAGACCCGGAGAGAAATATGGTGATATCTACGGCTATGCTTACAAAAAAGACAAGTTCGGCCGCAAGTTGATCGACGACCGGGGTTTTGCCCAGAAAGGGGACTATACCAACCTGGGGAATATCAACCCTGATTTCCTGGCAGGGTTCTCGGGCAAGATGTCATGGAAAGGTTTGAGCTTCAGTTTCCTTGTGGACATTCAGCAAGGAGGGAAGTTCTTCTCCTGGGGCAAGGCGATGAAGTGTCTTTTCGGGAATACGGTGGAAACACTTGAGGGGCGTGCCGAATGGTATGCCACCCATGATCCTGCCACGATGTACCAGACCCCGCTGCCGGGAGTGGAGCCGGATGGTTACTATGAGGAGGGTGTCCTGGAGAAGAACGGCCAGCCCAACAATATTCCCATCCAGCCGATCTGGCGGTGGTACAACGTGTATGCCCAGGACATTGCGGAGGAATGGATCGTGGATGCTTCCAATGTGAGGATGCGCGAGATGGTATTGGGGTATACCTTCCCTGCCAAGCTCCTGAAGAATACGCCCCTGGCCTCGGCACACGTGGGCCTCTCGGGCAGGAACCTCTTCTTCTTTTACCGGGCTTCGCGCCATGTGGATCCCGAGTCGGGTTACAACCCCGGCAACGTGGGCAACGGTTTTGAGAACCATGCCTTGCCTACCACGCGCAGCATCGCTTTCAACCTGAAAATCGAATTTTGACCATGAAAAGGATACGACAGAAAATGAAAACCCTTCCGCAAATACTGGCTTTGATCCTGCTGGCTGCCGGCATGAGCGGGTGCTACTCGGATTTCAAGGAC
Source organism: Bacteroidales bacterium (assembly GCA_027067975.1). Lineage (GTDB taxonomy): Bacteria > Bacteroidota > Bacteroidia > Bacteroidales > VadinHA17 > DRPN01. Next base: position 11,918 of record JAMOUS010000204.1, read on the forward strand.
ATGAACAAGAATCCGAATGCGCTGACCTCCCTCGATGCGGAATATCTTTTCTCCAATGCGGTGAAGAAGACCTTCCTCGACACCCGTACCGACTGGAAGCTGATGCTCCATTTCGGGTCACAGTACAGTCATTTCTATGTGGTGTCCCACAATACCACACGGCCCCATGATACGTATAAGGACAATCTTTACACGGAGGATTATTTTGACATATACAGTGCCACTTTTGTCGGGCCGTTGAAGCTCACCAACGAGGTGATCCGGCTCACCGCCGAAGGGGGTGAACAGGAGAATCCTTTGCGCAATGCCATGGCCCAGGTAGTGGCCATGGTCAACTATGCCCGCATCACCGACCTTTACGGGGACATCCCTTATACGGAAGGCGGTTGGGGCCGCGAAGGGGTCCTCAGCCCCAAATATGATGCCCAGCAGTTCATCTACGAGGATATGATGACCCGGCTGAAGAACTGTATCGAGGTGATCAAGGCGGGCGACCCCAAGGATGCTTACCCGGGTTTTGACCCGTTGTATGACAATGATCCGGAGGCGTGGGTGCGTTTCGCCAGCTCTTTCCGCTTACGTTTGGCCATGCGGGCGCGCTTTGCAGATGAGGCGTTCGCATCACAGGTGATCAGCGAATGCTTGCAAGAAGAGCTTATCGAGGATCTCGGGCAGAATGCCCAGATCGTCCGCTATGACAATCCCGACCTGTATAACAACTGGGACTGGATACACGGGATGCTACCCTGGAAAATGAGCAAGAAGCTGGTCGACTGGTTGAAGAACACTTCCGACCCGCGGTTGCAGGAATGGGTGGAGCCCACTCCTTTCGGGGAATACCGGGGGGTGCCGAACGGCCTGAACGATGTGGAGTTCTCAAAGGTGTACTGGGACAGTATCTCCGATCCCACCCCTGCACTTTATGCCAGGGATATGCCGGTCTATTTTCTTACAGCGCCGGAAGTGAAGTTCCTCCATGCCGAAGCAGCCCTGATCGGACTCGATGGCGGTGATGCCAACCAGTACTACCGCGAAGGGATCCGGCTGGCCATGGAACAGTGGAACATCCCCGACACGGCCATCCAGCGCTTTCTCGACCATGAGGCGGAAGCCACCCTGTTCGGTAGCGACGAGAACAAACTTCGCCAGATCGCCACGCAGAAGTGGCTCTCTTTTGCCACCAACTTTATCCAGGCATATACCAGCATCCGCCGTACCGGCTATCCGTTGATCCCGCAGCGGACCGCCCCATGGCTCGACCGCGGTGTCACGGACGGCTATCTTCCCAAACGTTTTAAATATCCCAAAAAGGAGATCGCCATCAACTACGATCATGTGATGGAAGCCATCGAGCGGCAAGGGCCCAATGAGATCTCCACGCCGGTATGGTGGGATGTGAAGGGGGATTGAGCAAGAGAAACCCGAAAAATGCGGAAACCATGAAACGAAATGGAAGGATGATACTGAAAAAGATCATACGGATGGCAGGGGTGGCCTTTTTCGCCGCCGCGATGTTCTCCGCCTGCAGTGAAGAAGCCCCGTTGGTCGACTTCTATTTTGAGGTGCGGGGCGATACGGCCATATTCAACAGCAAGGCGATCCATGCCGATACCTATGCTTGGGATTTCGGTGACGGACAGACCTTCGACGAACCTGACCCGATACACATTTATGAGAACCCGGGAGATTACGAAGTGACCCTGACCGTCACGGGAAAAGGCGGCCAGGATTCCCAGACGAAGGTCGTGACCATTGTTCCCAATTCGCCCTATGACCTGCTTACGGGAGGTCCCGACAATACGGAAGGAAAAGTATGGCGGATCAGCCGTACCATTTCTTCCGGCGATGCCATTTTTACACCCATCGATGAGGAACTTGGGCATGTTTACCTGCCAATGTACAACAATGTACTGGAAGACCTGGGCCTGGGGGAGGAGTATGAGGATGAGTTCATTTTTTATCCCGATGGGACATACAAGCATAATGTCAAGAACGGCGGGGGGATGACCGGCTATCGTTATGCCAGCAATAACGGACTGGAGGTGATCAAGACCACCCCGTACGGGATCTGGGTGACGAAGTTCTCCCCTCCCGAACATGCCACTTTCACATTTGCCGAGGATACGACCTTTACCTTAAAGTGTGCGATGGAACGGGAGGATTCGCTTTATGATGTCACCTTCCACCATGTGATGGTCGTCCAGGCCTCCGAGCCGGAATTCTTTGTCTTGCGGGATTATACCCGTACGGTGATCATCAAGGAGATCACCCATGACAAGATGAGGGTGTTGGTGTTCCTTTCGAGCAGTGACATTGATGATATTTCCCAATATCCTACCCATGCTTTCCTGATGACCCTCGAAGCTGAAAAATAAATCATGATGATGAAAAAAGGAATAAAAATTTGGATCGCCGCTGGGTTGCTGCTGGCAGGGATCACCGCATGTACAACAGGGACACACTTTTCTCCTTTTCTCCGTGTTGAGGGGAATGCCTTTATCGATTCAGCGGGCCGCGAGGTCGTGTTGCATGGTATCAATGTGATCAACAAGGATCCTGGGACAAAGTATCTCTGCAGCATAGGAGAGGAGGTGTATGAAAAGATGCACAGCTGGGGGTTCAATGTGGTGAGGCTGGGCATTCTCTGGGACGGACTGGAACCGGAGCCGGGAAAATATGATGAGGAGATGTTCCGTTGTATCGACCGGCATATTGCCTGGGCACGCAAATATGGGATCTATGTGCTCCTGGACATGCATCAGGATCTTTACGGGGAGAAGTATTCGGACGGGGCGCCTCGCTGGGCTACCCTTGACGAAGATTTGCCCCATCAAACCGGAGCAATCTGGAGCGATGCTTACCTGTTGAGCCCGGCCATCCAGCGGGCTTTCGACAATTTCTGGAGGAATGCTCCTGCCCCAGATGGGAAAGGCATCCAGGATCATTATGCAGACCTGTGGAAAAAGATCGCGGCCCGGTATGCCCGGGAGCCGGTGGTGATCGGATACGATCTGATGAACGAACCTTTCCCGGGATCGCAGGCGGAGCAATATGTGCAGGCGATGATCGGGGCATACGGACAGTGGCTTGCCCGCACCACAGGAAAAATGCTTTCCGAAAAGGAACTGGTGGCTATGTGGAGCTCGCCGGAGGGGAAAGCGAAGGTTTTCGAATCCCTGCAGGATACGGCCGTCTATAAGCAGGTGCTTCACTCCATCCTGCCGTTGACCCGCATGTTCGAGCAGGGCCCCCTGAACGACTTCTATACCCGTGTCGGTAGAGCGATCCGGGAGGTGGACACCCACCACATTCTTTTCCTGGAGCACAACTATTTCTGTAACCCCGGCGTTCCCAGCCAGCTGGTCATTCCCCGCACGGCACCTGACGGCGGCCGTGACCCGCTCGTGGCCTATGCTCCCCACGGCTATGATCTGCTGGTGGATACCCGGGATTATGACAAGGCCAGTGCCGCACGTGTAGCCTTCCTGTTTGGACAGATCGAAAAGACGGCCCAGAGATTGAATGTCCCCGTGCTGGTGGGAGAATGGGGGGCGTTCCATTCCCGCAAGGATGTGTTCGTGGAACATGCTCGGCTCATTACCGGTATGTTCGCCAAAATGAAAGCTTCTGAAACTTTTTGGGCATATTACGAGGGGATCGAAGAATATCCCTTCTTCCGCGTGTTGCAGCATCCTTACCCCAAAGCCGTGGCCGGGAAGTTGAAGAGCTATTCTTTCGATCCAGAAAAAAGAGTGTTGAAGGTAACATGGGAGGAGAACGGCCAGATCCTTGAGCCTTCTCTCTTTTACGTTCCCGGCGTTACGACAGGGGATGCTGTGAACATCGAGCTTCTTCCTGAAGGGGATGGATTTGCGTTCCGTTTCCTCCCCGACGGAAAAGGGGCGGTGTTGAACGTCATCCCGCAAAAAGAAACCGGAAAAAGAACATTGAAGATCAGTTATTGAAGTATATAACCCATAAAACTTAAAACTATGAAAAGGACAATGATGAGAACGTTAATCACGGCAGCCTTCCTGCTGCTGGTGAGCGGAGTGATGCATGCGGAAGGGAAAAAAGTGGACCCTGTAGGGACCTGGCATTTCAATGCTCCCGACGCACCGTATGAATACAGTACGGGCGATATCGTGATCACGAAAAAGGACGGGAAATACAATGCCCAGATCGTGTATAGTGCGTATTATAAACTGGACACCAAGGATCTCAAGATAGAAGGAAATGTGATCACCTTTAAAGCTTATATCGAGGGAGATGTGATCTATTTCAAAGGGAAGATCGAGAAAGACAAGATCACGGGGAAGGTAAGTTATTCCGACGGTTCTCTTTCCGTAACAGCGGTGAGGGTGAAGAAAAAGAAATAGGGTACATTTTCCGGAAAAGGACCGGGGAAAGGGGATTTCTTTTCTTTGGTCCTTTTTTTGTACAGACAGTTAATATGGGGATAATGTCCCGACAGAATGACATATGTTTTTACGAATGAACAAATTATTTCGGTCACTGGTTTTTCTTTTCCTTTTTCTGGGCTTCCTCTGGTTTGGGAGTGTGTTGTGGTTCCAGTGGCGTTATCCCCAGTTGCATTGGGATTGGTCAAGTATTGATACCGATGATTTAACTTTCCCTCCGTCGTTTTTGTGGGGGACGGCAACCTCCGCGTATCAGGTCGAAGGGGGTGATACCAACAGCCAGTGGTATCTGTGGGAACATGCAAAGGACCGACAGGGAAATCCCCGTATTCTGCACGGGGACACGTGCGGGTGGGCGTGTGATGAGTGGAACCGTTATCCCGAAGATGTCCGGTTGATGAAAAGTTTGGGGTTGAATGCGTATCGTTTTTCGGTGGAGTGGAGCAAGATCGAACCCCGGGAAGGGGTGTTTGACCGGGAAGCGATCCTGCATTATCAGCAATTGTGTGATACTTTGCTGAAGGCGGGCATTGAACCCGTCGTCACCCTGCATCACGTCACGGACCCCATCTGGTTTGCTGAAAAGGGGGGGTGGGAGAAAGAAGAAAACATTCAGGATTTTGTAAAATTTGCCATCCATATTGTTCGAGCCCTGGGAGAGAGGGTGAGGATCTATTGCACCATCAATGAGCCGGCCGTATATGCCATGGAGTCGTATTTTTCCGGAACGTTTCCTCCCGGGAAGGAAGACCTTCGTCTGACGGCGTTGGTGCTGCGAAACCTGCTGATCGCGCATGTTCAGACCTATCATGCGATCAAAGCTTTGCCTGGCGGAAAGGAAAAATATGTCGGCATCGTCAAGAACATCACCCTTGTCGACCCCTGGAACAAATGGTCCCTGCCCGATTGGCTTTTCAGCCGCCTTTCCGATCAGGCATTTAACGGAACGACGATCGATTTTTTCCGCACCGGTCGATTCCGTTTCTGGATGCCTGGCATGGTTTTCCTAAATTATGAGGATACTGCGGCTGTTCATTCATTGGACTTCTTTGGTCTCAACTACTATTCTCATTATCTTTATCATTTCTCGTTTGACCCGAAGAAGGCTTTTAAGCCCAAAATCCCGGAAAATGAGATAATGACCGATATGGAATATTCTGTTTATCCAGAAGGTTTTTATCGGGCGGTCCGGCGTGTGGCTGTATTAGGGGTTCCGGTAATGGTGACGGAAAACGGGATTGCGGATGCCCGAGATGACCGTCGCGAAATGTTCATCCGCCGGCATCTTTTTGCGCTTTCCAAGGCTATACGGGAGGGATACGATGTTTGCGGATATTTTTACTGGAGTTTGCTGGACAATTTCGAATGGGCGGAAGGATACAGTAAAAAGTTCGGGCTCTATGCCATGGATCCCGTGACGCTGGAACGTACGATGCGGAATGGAGCGAGGGTTTACGGAGAAATTGTGAGGAGGTTCAATCCTATTGCCGCTCGACCACCTTCCACAGGCAGGGTGATTGTCGATTGTGAATGATCATTTATTAATTTTATGAGTATGAAAATCTTACGCATTCTGTTTTTTTCGTGGTTCATCCTGGCAAGTGTCTCTTGCAGTACGGTGGAGCTTACAGGTAGAAAACAACTGAACCTCATCCCGGAGACGGAGATGATCGCCATGAGCTTTTCACAGTATGATGAGTTCCTCAAAAGCCATGAACGGAGTCGTGATACAGAGGCGGTGGCGATGGTCAAAAGAGTGGGGGGAAGGATCGCCCAGGCGGTAGAGGAGTATTTTCGTGAGAAGGGGATGTCCGGGCGTCTGAAAGATTATCACTGGGAGTTTAATCTGGTGGAGAGTCCGGAGGTAAATGCCTGGTGTATGCCGGGAGGGAAGGTGGTCGTTTATACGGGTTTGTTGCCGGTGGCGAAGAACGACACCGGTTTGGCTGTGGTATTGGGGCATGAGATCGCCCATGCCATCGCCCGTCATGGGAATGAGAGGATGAGTCAGCAGTTGATGGCACAGCTTGGGGGTATGGCCCTGTCGGAAGCTTTGCGGAACAAACCGCAGGAGACCCGGCAGTTGTGGATGACGGCTTTCGGGGTGGGGGCGCAGTATGGGGTGTTGTTGCCATACAGTCGCCTCCAGGAGAGTGAGGCCGATCACCTCGGCTTGATCTTTATGGCTCTGGCAGGATATGATCCCCATGCGGCGCTGACTTTTTGGGAGCGCATGGCGGCTGCCAGCCAGGGAACGAAGCCTCCCGAGTTCATGAGCACCCATCCTTCCGACCGTACCCGGATCCAGAACATACGCAAACTGTTGCCTGAAGTGATCCGGAAGTATTACAAACCCTCAACATGAGCGCCGGGATCATGGTAAAGGAGGAATGACCAACGTGTCTCGTGTGATGGTCAGCGCTCCGAAATAGCCGAGAGCACCTCCCGAGAGATTGCTGTCGGGATTGGCGGGCGTGGTGCCCGAGCCGGAAGGACTGCTCGCGTTCACTTCACTAAGGGTAAGAAGGTAACGGTATACACTCTCATCAATGCTTTGAAGTTCTGCAACGGCTGTATCGCCGGGCTGATAGGTACTGCCGAAAAGAAAGATGTTCACCTGGTTTCCGTCCACCAGTTTGTCGTCGAGCACATAAATGGCGGTGCCGGCCTGCTTGCTCTTGTACAGTCTCACCCGGTAATAGTTCCCCTTGCCGGGCGGATCCGTGAAATACATGATAATGTAATATCCCGGGTCAGAAAAGCGGGTCCCGGCGAAATATTCAACATCCAGCGAATCGATCGGTACCGGTTGAGGCATATGGCTCATGGCCCGATAAGTCATTCCGCCGGATTCCACCAGAAGGGAATAGGTGGTGCCGGGCATGCCGGTGAAGCGGTCGTTGTAGTAATAACCGCTTCGTTTTTCCGTGAAGTACCAACTGTTTCCCTTGTCGTCACTGACGAAGACGGTTGCCCCCGTCACAGGAGGGACCGGCCCGGGAGAGTAGAAATCGGTGGTGCGGGTGATCCTCACCAGGTAGGGACCCGGGAGGTTGGTGATCTTTCCTTCAATGACAATGAGGGGATCACTCTCATGCAAAGGGAGATCGATCACCTCTTCGCACGAGACTAAAAAACTTAGGGGCAATATGAGAAGGAACTTTTTCATCATCAAAACCGGAAATTGAATGTGACGGTCGGAACGATCGAGAAGAGATAGAGTTTTACCGCTTCCATACGCCGGGGGTCATTCTCTTTTGTACGGAAGGTGATGGAATAGGCATTTTTCCGCGCGTAAAGGTTATAGATGGAAAAACTCCACGACGAGTTCCATTTCCTTTCTTTTTTGGGTCCGAGGACCGCACCGATGTCCAGGCGGTGGTAAGGAGGCATACGGTAACCGTTGCGTTCGGTGTAATAGTTGATATAAGCGTTCTCGATGAGGTATTTTCCGCTGGGGAATGTGACGGCACTGCCGGTGTGATAGACCCAAGTGGCGGAGAGCTTCCACCGGGAGGAGAGATCGTAGATAAGGACCAGCGAGAGGTCGTGGATGCGGTCTTGCTTGGCCGGATAGACCTTGCCCTGGTTGATGGCCGGGAATTGACGCAGGGAACGGGAGAGTGTGTAGCTCAGCCATCCGTGTAAAGGGCCTTTATTCCGGCGGATCAGCAGTTCGGTCCCGTAAGCTCTTCCTTGCCCGAACACCAGTTGCGATTCCACTTCCTCGTTCAGGAGGATGTCCGCCCCGTTACGGTAGTCGATCTGATGGCGCATCTTTTTGTAATAGACCTCTAGTGAGGCTTCCAGTCCCGGGTGTTCCAGCACCAGGAAATAACCGGCAGAGACTTGCCATGCCAGCTGAGGGGCTATATTGGCCGAGCTGGGGATCCACAGGTCAAGCGGAGTGCCGGCGGTGGTGTTGGAAAGAAGATGGAGGAACTGGTGCATTCCGCAATACGAGAATTTCAGGGAAGAGACCGGCGAGATGCGAATATTCACCAGGAGCCGGGGATCCACTACCGGGTATCCCCGGATCGGTTTTCCTGCCCCGTACCAGGTGGTGTCAAGGGTGTGACCCAATGAGTCAAAAGTGTAGACATGCAAAGGCCCCAAAAGGGTGAAGTGCGCAAAACGTACCCCGTAACGAAACGTGAGCATGGGAGTGGCTTTCCATTCATGAGACAGATAGAGAGCATTTTCCCAGGCATGACGACGTTCCATCGTGGTGTCGTTGATCGGGAAATCCCCCGACGAGGTGGTCTGGCCGGGAAGAAAGACGTGAAAGTTGCTTTTGAGGCCCAGTCGGACGGTGGAACGGGATGAGACATAGAACTGAAGGTCTTCTTTCCAATTAAGATCCCGGATGAACGACCGCAGTTCGAATTCTCTGTCATTGTCGGTCACGTTGAAGTTGTAATTGTAGTTGCTGTAGATCAAGGAGGAGTTCAGGAACAGTTTTTGTGAAAAAAGATGGTTCCAACGTAGGGTCAGGGTCTGGTTTCCCCAGTCGATCCCGAATCGCTTTCTGAATTTGAAAACATCCCGGCCGAGGTATCCAGAGAGATAGACCCGGTCTCTTTTTCCCAGGCGGTAATTGGCTTTGGCATTGAAGTCGTAAAAATAGAGAGTGTTTTGATTGATATTGGTATCGGGAAGCATCCGGACAAAGAGGTCGGCATAGGTTCGGCGTCCCGTCACCATGAAAGATCCGCGTTGGCGTGCGAAAGGTCCTTCGAGTTGAAGGTGGGAAGAGATAAGGCCGAGTCCCCCCGATCCGGAGAATTTTTTGGTATTTCCTTCTTTCATGCGAATATCAAGAACGGAAGAAAGTCTTCCTCCGTAGGCGGGAGGGATGAACCCTTTCATGATGCGGGCATCATTGATGGCATCGGAGTTAAAGACCGAAAAGAAACCCATGAGATGGGAAGCGTTGTAAACGGGAGCCTCATCCAGTAGGATGAGATTCTGGCTGGCGTCGCCCCCCCGCACATAAAAACCGCTGGATCCTTCGTTGACGGGACTGATCCCCGGCAGCAGCTGCATGCTTTTGAGGATGTCTTGTTCGCCCAGGAGCACCGGCAAGGCCTGCACATCCCGAGTGGTAAGACGTTCCATGCCCATCTGGCTGGAGCGGATCAGGTCGGCGGTGGCTTCGCTTTTGACCACCACCTCGTCAAGTTCCTTTTCTGCGGGAAACAACTCTACATCACGGCGAAGGTTGTGGTTCAGCAACAAGGTGTCCCGTAAGGGTTGATACCCCACATATTGCCAGAGGATCACATATCGCCCGGCCGGCAGTGTGAGCGAATAAAAACCGTAGCGATTGGTGGCAGTGCCGGTGTGGAGATCGGAGGTGACCACAGTGGCCCCGATCAATACCTCGCCGTTGTTGCCGTCGTGGACATATCCGCTGAGGGTGTACCGTTCCTGAGCGAATGCTTTTCCTCCCCAAAACATAAAGCCTCCCCAAAGCATTATCAGAAACGTTGTCGGCCTGACCATGGCGAAAGTATGAAGGATGAAGGATCCTCACAAAATTATGAGAATGGTATGCGATTCAAAATAAAGTTTTATTATTTTAGGCAGATTTTGAAAATGTTAAATGAAAAAAGGAAGGAAAATGGCAAATGTCAAAAAGTACAAAGGTGTGATTGCGATCCTCACGGGGGGTGGGGATGTTCCGGGCTTGAACCCGGCGATCCGGGCGGTAACGATCCGGGCGAACCGGGAAGGGTACAAGGTGATCGGCCTGCGGCGCGGCTGGGCCGGCATCACCGAGATCATTCGGGATCCCAAGGCGGACAACAGCAACAATTTCATGGTCCTTACCGACGACATCGTCAACAAAGCGGGGCGTACGGGGGGAACATTCCTTCACACTTCGCGTACCCGTCCGAGCCATATGCGCAAAGAGGATGTGCCACCACATTTACGGGACACCTATAATCAGGAGTACAACGACTTGACTCCCGAAATTCTCAAGAATCTCGAATGGCTGGGGGTGGATTACCTCATCCCCATCGGCGGGGATGATACCCTCAGTTATGCCGTACGTCTATACCAGGAAGGGGTGAAGGTAGTGGCCATTCCGAAGACCATGGACAACGATGTCCCGGGAACGGACTATTGCATAGGGTTCAGTACATGTGTCACAAGGACCATCGCCATGGCCAACAGCTTGCGTACATCGGCGGGATCTCACGAACGCATCCTTGTGATGGAGGTGTTCGGCAGGTATGCCGGTTTCACGGCGATGCTGCCGACCATGGCCGGAGCGGCCAACCGTTGTGTCATCCCGGAATACAAGTTCGATATCGACCAGTTGACGGAATTGCTTGTCGAAGACCGGAACAAGAACCCAAGTCGTTATTCGGTGGTGCTCGTCTCCGAAGGAGCAATGTTCAAAGGCGGTGAGATGGTCTTCGAAAGCCAGGAAAAAGATGCATATGGCCATGCCAAACTCGGCGGAATCGGCGATCTGGTCTCCCGCGAGATCAAGAACCGTTCGGCCAAATACAACAAAGGCAAGACCATCAATATCATCAACCAGAAGTTGGGATACTTGGTACGGGGTGGTGACCCCGATTCGATCGACTCGATCGTTCCCATGGCTTACGGAAACCTTGCGCTCGACCTTATCCTCTCGAAGATCCATGGCCGTCTGGTCGTCCTGAAGAACGGACGTTACGACGACGTCCCTCTTGAAGTGATCACCAGCCGGAAAAAGGTGGTGAACGTCCAGGAATATTACAATACCGAGCGTTTACGTCCATTCTATCACAGCTTCGAAATGAAGCCTTTCTTGCTCATGGCTTCCGAGATCTGAGGAAAAAGGGAACGAACAGGATGAAAAAGACTTGTAGTATCTTTGCTGCAAGTCTTTTTCTTTTTTGTCATGAGAACGGTAATACAAAGGGTGAAGGAAGCCTCAGTAAAAATCAACGGAGAAGTTCATGCAGTTATAGGGCGGGGTCTCCTCGTGCTGGTGGGTATTGAACATGAAGATGGAGTGGAAGATGCGGAATGGTTGGTGAAAAAAATTTCCCAACTGCGCATCTTCGATGATGATAAAGGTGTGATGAACCTCTCCGTGAATGACATCCGGGGAGAGGTGTTGGTGGTGAGCCAGTTTACTCTCCATGCCAAGACGAAAAAGGGGAACCGGCCTTCCTATGTCCGGGCAGCTCCCCCCGAGAAGGCGATTCCCCTTTACGAGGATTTCCTGAAGCAAATGGAACAACATGTCGAAGGGAACGTCATGAGCGGTGTTTTCGGAGCCCGGATGGATGTGGCGCTCATAAATGAGGGACCGGTGACGATCCTTATCGATACCAAAAAGAAAGAATGATGACCTTGAAAGAAGCCCAGGAAAGAGTGGACCTTTGGATCCGGCAGGTGGGGGTCCGTTATTTCAATGAACTGACCAATATGGCCCTGCTCACGGAAGAGGTGGGGGAACTGGCGCGAGTGATCGCCCGGAAATACGGAGAGCAGTCGGTCAAGAAGGGCGAAAAGCTCGATTTGGCAGAGGAGATGGCCGATGTCCTCTTCGTGTTGATCTGCTTGGCCAACCAGACCGGTGTCGATCTTACGGAGGCCCTGGAAATGAGTTTGAAGAAAAAAAGCTTGAGGGATGCCGACCGGCATCGCAATAATCCAATGTTGAAATGATATGGAGAAAGAACTGAAAGAAATATTGGAGGCGATTCCCTATGAGGAGAAAGAGTTTTTCTCTTCAGCGGGGAAAGAGGCTTCCGGGGAGATCGATTACCGGGAATTGTTGGGTGTATTGGACCTGACCACATTGGACATTCGGGATACGGAGGGCAAAGTGGCGGGGATGTGCAGGAAGGTGAATGCCTTGCCTGAGAAAATTCCCGGTTCGGGGCAGGTGGCGGGCGTGTGTGTGTATCCCCGTTTTGTGTCGGTGGTGAAGGAGGTACTTGCCGATCCTAACGTGAGGATCGTGGCAGTGTCGGCCGGTTTTCCGGCATCCCAGACCTTTCCTGAGGTCAAGGTAAGAGAGACGGAACTGGCCCTGGAAGCAGGAGCGCAAGAGATCGACATTGTGATGCAGGTGGGGGATTTGCTTTCCGGTGAACTGGATGGAGTGTTTGGGGATTTGAGGCTGCAGCGTGAAGTGACGGCGGGAAAGGCCCACCTGAAGGTGATCCTCGAAGCCGGCCTGCTGGAGCCCTTCCAGGTGCATCAGGCTGCCGTGACGGCAATGGCTGCCGGTGCCGATTTTATTAAAACCTCTACCGGGAAAGTGTCTCCGGCAGCCCGTCTCAAGGATGTAAGGATCATGGCAAGGGCAGCGAAACGCTATTACCGGTTGACTGGCAGAAAAGTGGGGATCAAACCGGCAGGAGGGATCGCCACTGCAATTGAGGCTGCCCAATATGCTGGAGTGGTCCGGGAAGAGCTCGGCGAGGCTTGGCTGCATCCCTCGCTCTTCCGTATCGGCGCGAGCCGACTGGCCAATGATCTGCTGCGATATTTGAGCGGTGACGAAGAGGTGAGGTACTTTTGAGGCTGCGGCGGGCACCGGCAAATTGACTATCTTTGTGCACGGAAAGGGTTTTGCCTATGCTCGCGGGGGAAAAGAATGCCTTTGTGATGTTCCAGGACAGTGTTGCTGTGCCTCAGACAACGGACACTATCCGGCAGGATACAACGTCCCAACACGATACTGCAACTTCGCATCCCTCCATTCAGGAACTCGGCAAATTGGAGAAGCTTTTCCAACAGGCGGAGCAACGTTTGCGGGCGGACAGTATCAAAAAACAAAGCCGGAAAAGAAAAGTTGTTCCCTCTCCGGCAGTCCGTCCGGAACAGACCGGACAGGATCCGTATGATTCCATTCAATTCGCAGGTTTTACGGCCGCACCTCCTGACAACACCCCGGTGACTCTTCTTAAGCGGAGTTTTTCCTGGGAGGGGTTTCAGGAGGCTGATTCGAGCAGGGAATACCGTGAAAAAGGGACCAAAGAAAAACATTTCACCACAACCCTTCGTCCTGTGCAGGGGGTGGCCGTAGAGCGACGACCCGCCTATTTGCGGGAAAATTGGATGTTCGGGCTCCTGGTATTCGTTTTTCTCGTGATCAGTTGGGGGAAACTGCGTTTCGGCAAGGTCGTCAACCAGACGCTTACCGCCCTGTGGGATCCCAAAAATGCCAATATCCTTTTCCGTAACAGGAGTGCACTTTATCAAACAGCCTCCTCCCTGTTATTGCTGAGTGCGTTCATCACGATCACCCTCTTTCTTTACCTTTTTCTGAAAGCTTTTTTTCCGGGAGTCGTCTCCGTCCTGTCTCCTTTGCGTGTTTATGCCTCTATTTTCGGGGTGGTGGGAGGCGTGTACCTCTATTTCCAGCTTATGCTGAGGGTGGTGGCCTATCTATCCCTCTCAGGGGAAATGCTCGGTGAATATCGGCATTTTACGAAGTTGTATTTTATTGTGACGGGCCTGTATCTTTTTCCGCTTACGGCGGTGATTCCTTATCTCTATCAGGGGATCGCGGAGCGGCTTCTGCTGGCGGGCGCAGGTTTGGTCGTATTCTTCTATCTCTTTCGGATCGTGAAACTTATCTCTCTTTTTCTTCGGGAAAGATTTTCATTCTTTTTCATGATTTTGTACCTTTGCGCCCTGGAAATCCTGCCTGTGGCCCTTTTGTTGAAATATCTGTTCAGGTAAGAGAGGTTCAGACAGAGAGTTAAACCTAAAACCGGAGACGTTGGACAAGATTAAGACCATTCTGATCTCGCAGCCACAACCCAAAGACAAGACCCATTACCATGAACTGGCCGAACGCAACAATCTGAAGATCGATTTCAGGCCGTTCATCCATGTAGAAGGCGTACCCGTTAAGGAAATCCGCAAAGAGAGGATCAACATTCTTGATCATACGGCAGTGATCCTGACCAGCCGGAACGCCGTCGATCATTTTTTCCGGGTATGCAAGGAGATGCGGGTGAACGTACCCGATTCTATGAAGTATTTTTGCGTTTCTCAAAGTATTGCCAACTATTTGCAGAAATACATCGTATATCGGAAGAGGAAGATCTTTTACGGAGAGAGGACCTTTGAAAGTCTGTTGCCGCAGATAAAGAAAAACAATAAGGAAAAGTTCTTTGTGCCCCTCTCCGATATGCACAATAATAGGATTCCCAAGGCCCTGGAGGACAACAAGATCAAATTTACCACTTCGGTCTTTTACAAGACGGTGTGCAGTGATCTTTCCGATTTGAAGGATGTGTTTTACGACGTGTTGGTTTTTTTCAGTCCTACGGGGATCAAGTCGTTGTTCGCCAATTTCCCGGATTTCAAGCAGAACAGCACAAAGATCGCCACATATGGGGACAACACTTTGAAGGCTGCCGAGGAGGCGGGCTTGCGGGTGGACATAGCGGCTCCCACCCCGGAGAGTCCTTCCATGGTAATGGCCCTGGAAAAATACATCCGCGAATATAACAAAGGGAAAAAATAAGCAGCTGACCAAGGGTTCCCTTTGTGTCGAAATCCCCATGGAATGGATCAGCGATTGACCAAGCCGGAACGTCTTTCCGGAAAGAAAAGTCTTGACAGGCTCTTCTCTGAAGGAAAGAGCTTTTTTATCGCGCCTTTCCGGATCGTCGTTCTGCAGGATAAGGAAGAGACCGACCGGCCGACAGTGCGCATGGCGCTATCGGTGCCCCGCAAGGTCTTTAAACGTGCGGTCAAGCGCAACCTGATCAAAAGACGTATCCGGGAAGCCTACCGCCGTAACAAAACCATCCTTGTCGAACCCCTCCGGGAAAAAGGAGTCCGCCTGGATCTTATCTTTATCTATACCCGCCCGGAGATCCTTCCCTATCGCGATATCGAAGAAAAAATAATCTTATCTTTGCGAAAGATCCTTGAAGATCATGAAAAAGGCACTCACTAAGGCGATGATCGGGGTGATCCGTATCTATCAGGCGATTATTTCACCTCTGTTCCCTCATAGTTGCCGTTATACCCCTACCTGTTCCACTTACGGTGTGGAGGCCTTGAAAAAATACGGACCCTTCAAGGGAGGATGGTTGACCCTCAAGAGGTTCCTTTCCTGTAATCCTTTTGGGGGGCAGGGGTATGATCCTGTGCCTTGATCCCGCGCACTGGAGGTTAATCTTTGTTAAAATCCCGGGATAGAGTTTTTTCTTTCGTGAAAATGCTCTAATTTGCGGCTTCTCATAAATAATGACATGAAAAGAGTACGTGCCGGAAAGATACGCAAGACCACGCTCGGGGCGGCACTGGTGGCGCTCCTGTTGCTGGTGTATGCCTTCAATGAGAGTCAGAATTTCAAGCTGGCCAAGAATATTGAGATCTTCAGTAACATTGTCAGGGAGTTGAACCTTTATTATGTGGATGAGATCAAGCCGGACACACTGATCCCGGCCGGGATCGATGCGATGCTTAAAACGCTTGATCCCTATACCGTCTATATCCCCGAGTCGAAGATGGCTGATTTCAAGTTTATGACGACCGGCCAGTATGGCGGGATCGGTTCCTTGATCCGAAAGAGCGGAGATTATGCGATCATTGCCGAAGTGTATAAAGGATTTCCGGCCGATGTGGCCGGCCTGAAGGCGGGGGACAAGATTCTGGCCGTCGACGGGAAATCGATCAAGGGGCTTCCGCTCGATAAAGTGAGCAGCATGTTGAAAGGGGTGCCCAACACGGAGGTGGTGCTGACCATCCAGCGTCCCGGCGTGGAGAGAACCATGCAGGTGAAGATCATCCGGAAGAAAGTGAGCATCCCCGCAGTGCCCTATTACGGGATGCTCAATGATCATACCGGTTATATCAGACTGAGCAATTTCACTTCCGGGGCTTACAAAGAGGTGAAAACGGCCCTTGCCGACCTGAAAAAAAACCACGGGATGGAGTCACTGGTGCTGGACCTGCGGGGAAACCCCGGCGGACTGCTCATCCAGGCGATCCAGATTGTCAACCTTTTTGTGGAGAAGGGTGAGACCATCGTCAGTACGCGGGGGAAAGTCCGGGATTTCGATCAGGTGTACAAGGCTCCGGCACAACCCGAAGAACCGAACCTGCCGCTGGTCGTGCTGGTCAACAACAGCTCTGCCTCTGCCTCGGAGATCGTGTCAGGCGCCATCCAGGACCTCGACCGCGGCGTGATCATCGGGAAACGCACCTTCGGGAAGGGTCTGGTACAGACCACCCGTCCGGTGGGTTACGGCGGCCAGCTCAAGGTCACCTCGGCAAAGTATTATATCCCGAGCGGACGGTGCATTCAGGCCCTCGACTATTCGCATCGCAACCCCGACGGAAGTGTGGGCCATATTCCGGATTCCCTCATCTCTGCTTTCAAGACCAAGAACGGACGTACCGTATATGACGGAGGGGGTATCGATCCTGATATAGAAGTGGATCAGCCCACCCTCAGCCCGATCACCCTCAATCTCTATATGCGGAATTACATCTTTGACTACGCCACTCTTTTTGCCCAAAAGCATGATTCGATCCCACCGCCGGATAAATTCACCATCACCCGGGAGGTCCTTGATGATTTTCACAGGTTCATCAAGGAGAAAAATTTTAATTATAATACCGAATCGGAAGCAATGCTGGACGAATTGATCAAAACAGCCCAAAAAGAGGATTATTACGAGCGTGCTTCCAAGGAGTTTGAGGCGTTGAAAAAAAGTTTGTCACACAATATCGACGAAGATTTTTACCGTCACAAGGATGAGATCTCCCAGTTGCTCAAGCAGGAGATCGTAGGGAGGTACTACTACCAGGCCGGCCGTATCGAAAGTTCGCTTGATCAGGACAGTGTGGTGCTGAAAGCCGAAGAGGTTCTTTCCGACCCTGCTGAGTATGCTGCCATTCTCAACGGAGAGGCGGGGAAACACCGTCGGGAAGCCCCTGCAAAGAAAGGAGCGGTTGCCCTTCGTCAGGATTGAGCGAACAGTCTTTTGATGTGTCTTTCAATGAGGTTTTCCCGCACCTGCCGGGAGATGATCTCTTCCTGTGTGTCGAGCATGCGGAGATAGTCGTCGCCCATTTCGGCGGCGATCTTGTAGGCTACATGCATCAGCTGACGGAGGTGGGGATTGAACTGAGGGTTTTCGGGATCGTGTCGTAACGAAGCGGCGATCTTTTGTTCGTTGTAAGAGGCAAATTCTGCAGCGGTAGGAAGTGAGCGGGTGTTGATATCGATCACTTCGGCATAGGGGGCGGTGAGTTCTTCACGCCTCTTCAAGGCTTCGGCGTAAATATGTTTCACCATTTCCGTGGCTGTGCCGCCGGCAAGGGCCAATCCGATAAGCTCTTCGAGCCAGGTGGTCCCGGCGGTTTTCACATGGATCCCTTGCTCATATTTCCGGATCAAACGCCCCATCACCGGATAGATGGAAAACTTGTCGCTGCCGGAATGGATGCTGAGCTTGAGAGAATCCGGCAGTCCGAAACCGGCCCGGGCATGGCTCAGCACGATGAGATCCTGTTCGAATTCCTCCTCGAACTTCTTCAGGTCCCCTACATAGTCGACCCCCTTATTGAAACGGCCTGAAAAGCGGGGCGCAATGGTCTGTACAGGGATGTTCTTTTCCGCCAGCAGCTTCAGGATGAAATAGAGGTCGGCAGGTGACTGGGGTTGGTCCACCTCGTCCATAGAGACTTCTATGACGATCTCTTCCGCGTTGCGGTGGCGAGAGATATGGTCGTAGATCTTTTCCGCTTCGTTGATGGCGTGGAGGTACTGCTTTGCGAACCGCCGCAGATATTTTTCGTCGGCCGGGACGGGACGGTCCATGCCCGGGAGATGGATCACCCCCCCGGGAGTCGCATTGTCGGCCACAAAAGCTTCCGCCTCTTCAGGGGTGACAGGCTTGCCGATGGCCGAGGCTACGTCCATTGTGAAAAAATCGCAGTGTGGCAGGAATCCCTCCACATTGGAGAGGTTGATGTGGTCAGCGTCGACGAAATAGGGATTGTTCCAGCCTAAGGCCCTTACCGCTTCATCTGCTTCACGGCGTGTATCGGCCGGTGTGGTGCCGATGGTGGTGTGCTCCCGGTGCGACTTGTTCCACACCGGAATGAGTTCAATACCAAGGGATCCGGCATCCATGATCGCCTGTAGCTGGGCTTTTCCCTGGCGACCGAAACGATCGCCCGTGCCGAACGAATATTTCCCCAATTTTTTCATTTTTCTCTTGGTTTCTTTTCTGTCCCCGGTCTATCTTTAAGGTGATACAAAATAAAGCATTATCTTTCAAATCCACCGGGGGAAGAGAATATCATGATACGAAAGAATTACCTTGTTTTGGGCATTCTTGTCCTTTTGTTCGTTTCTTCCTGTCGGGACGGGAAGAAAGGGACCTTTGAGATCGGTGAAGAGGATTTTCTTCTGAACGGCAAAACTTATGTGGTCCGGTCGGGGGAGATGCATTTCATGCGGATCCCGCAAGCATATTGGGAGCACCGTTTGAAGATGGCGAAGGCGATGGGGCTCAACACGGTATGTGCCTACATGTTCTGGAACGCGCATGAGGAGCGGCCGGGCGAGTTCAATTTTTCCGGCCGGCGGGATGTGGCAAAGTTTTGCCGTCTGGCGCAGAAGGAAGGGCTTTATGTGATCCTGCGACCCGGACCCTATTCCTGTGCCGAGTGGGAGTTCGGCGGATTTCCATGGTGGTTGCTGAAGAAAAAAGATCTGAAGCTTCGTACGCGGGACAGTTTTTATATGGCCCATGTACGGGAATACCTCCGTCAGGTAGGGGAACAGTTGGCCCCTCTCCAGATCACGCGAGGCGGTCCGATCATCATGGTGCAGGTGGAGAACGAATACGGCAGCTACGGGAGCGATACGGTATATATGGGCATGCTGCGGGATATCCTGAAGGAGGCCGGTTTTGAAGTGCCCCTGTTTGCGTGCGATGGTCCTTCCCAAATGGTCAATGACAAGCGGAGCGATCTGTTCAGTGTGGTCAACTTCGGCGGCAATCCGGAAGGGGCATTTAAGGCGTTGTGGAGGCTGCAACCCACCGGACCGTTGATGTGCGGCGAATATTATCCGGGTTGGTTCGACTCCTGGGGCAAGCCCCACCATACCGGTCCGACAGCTCCCATCATCCACGACCTGAAGTGGATGCTCGATCACCGGGCTTCGTTCAGCATTTACATGGTGCATGGCGGTACCTCTTTCGGTCTCTGGTCGGGAGCCAACTGTCCACCCTTCTCGCCCCAGACCTCGAGCTACGACTATGATGCCCCCATCAGTGAGGCAGGATGGGAGACTGAAAAATTCGATGCCATCCGGGAATTGTTCGCGAAATACCTGCAAGAAGGGGAAACGCTGCCGGATCCTCCCGCTCCCAATCCGGTGATCACCATTCCGCAGTTTTCCGTTACAGAGATGGCGCCTGTCATGGAGAACCTCCCCGAAGGGATCCCCGACGAACGGCCCCGGAACATGGAGGAGTACGACCAGGGATATGGTTTTATCGTGTACCGGACCGACCTGCCGCCTTCGCAGGAGCCGAAGAAAATATGGATCGACGAGGTGCATGATTATGCTGTGGTGATGCTCGATGGCAAGCGGATTGCCACGATCGACAGGAGGAAGACCAACAACATCGCCACACTCCCGCCCCATAACAGTAATGCCCGTCTGGACATTTTCGTCGAAGCCATGGGAAGGGTCAATTATGGCGGATACATCCATGACCGCAAGGGGATCACCCACGGAGTGTATTACATTGATGAAGAAGAGAATAGGGTAGAGATCACCGGTTGGACGGTCTTCCCCTGTCCGCTGAGCAGTGATGCGGCACCTTCGGGCCTGCATTACGGCGAGGTGACGTCTGCCGAGGGGCCTGCTTATTACCGTGCCACCTTCACCCTGGAGGAGGTGGGGGATGTCTTTCTCGACATGCGCAAGTGGGGTAAAGGGATCGTCTGGGTCAACGGTCATGGATTGGGTCGTTTTTGGAACATCGGTCCCACTCAGACGATGTACCTTCCGGGTCCGTGGCTGAAAAAAGGGGAGAACGAGGTGATCATCCTCGATGTGAACGGTCCTGCGGAGCCGGTGTTGCAGGGGTTGGACAAACCCGTCCTGGATGAGCTGCATGTGCCGCAGGCGATCCGGCACCATATGCCTGAGCAGCATCCGGACCTAAGCGGGAGGAAGCCGGTGGCCGCCGGCACCTTTCCTCCCGGCAAGGATTGGAAGAAGGTAGCCTTCCGGCCGGTGACGGCAAGGTATTTTGCCCTCGAAGCGCTCAGCTCGCAGAGGGACGATCCTTTCACCACCGTGGCGGAGATCTATCTTCTCGATCCTTCTGGGAAAAAACTTCCGCGTGAGGGGTGG
>JAMOUS010000205.1 GCA_027067975.1 Bacteroidales bacterium
TTTAAGCCGCGGCGTGCGCGACACCGGCAGCGGGCGCGTGGTAGGTTCGAACGGCGGGCATCTCAAGCTCGAGCTGGTGCAGGGCGACCGCGGCAAGGCTTTCCCGGCCATCGCCTTCAACCTGGCTGACAAGTTCGACATCGTGGCCGACGGCGATCCTTTTGATGTCTGTTACACCCTCGAGGAGAATGAGTTCCGCGGCACCCGCACGCTTCAACTGCACATCAAGGACATCAAACCCGCAGGCGAATAAAAAAGGCCGCGCTCGTGGCGGCCTTTTTTGTTTGGATCTTTGTGCTTTTTAATAGGGCCCGATCATCTTGGCCGGGTCGACCCATTCGTCGAACTGCTCTTCGGTGAGGAGGCCCAGCTCGACGGCCGCCTCTTTGAGCGTTTTACCCTCGGCATGGGCTTTCTTGGCGATCTTGGCAGCGTTCTCGTAACCGATATAGCGGTTGAGGGCGGTGACGAGCATCAAGGAGTTGTTGAGGTGCATTTTGATACGCTGTTCGTTGGCCTGGATGCCCTCGACAGCGTTCTTGGTGAACGAGACGCAGGCGTCGCCGAGGAGGCGGGCCGACTGGAGGAAGTTGTAGATCATCACCGGCTTGAAGACGTTAAGCTGGAAGTGGCCCTGCATGCCGCCGACGTTGATGGCGGTATCGTTGCCGATGACCTGGGCGCAGACCATAGTGAGGGCTTCGTTCTGGGTGGGGTTGACCTTGCCGGGCATGATGGACGATCCGGGCTCGTTGGCGGGGAGCTGGATCTCGCCGATGCCGCAGCGCGGGCCGCTGGCCAGGAAGCGGATGTTGTTGGCGATGGTCATGAGGCTCACGGCCAGGGTCTTCAGGGCGCCGGAAGCCTCTACGATGGCATCGTGGGCCGAAAGGGCTTCGAACTTGTTCTCGGCGGTGCGGAAAGGATGACCCGTCAGCTCGGCGATCTTCTTCGCCACGAGCACATCGTAGCCTTTGGGGGTGTTGAGGCCGGTGCCGACAGCCGTGCCGCCGAGAGCCAACTCGGAGATGTGGTCGAGCGAGTGCTGCAACATGCGCAGCCCATGATCGAGCTGGGCCACATAACCCGAGAACTCCTGCCCCAGTGTCAGGGGGGTGGCATCCATCAGGTGGGTGCGGCCTGTCTTGACGATGTCTTTGAACGCTTCCGATTTCTTTGCCAGGGCGTCACGCACCATCGTCACGCCGGGGATGGTTACCTCCACCAGCATCTTGTAGGCGGCGATGTGCATGGCGGTGGGGAAGGTGTCGTTCGACGACTGCGACTTGTTTACGTCGTCATTGGGGTGGATGAAGCGTTCTCCCTCGCCCAGCTTGCCGCCGCGCAGCACATGCGCACGGTTGGCGATCACCTCGTTGACGTTCATGTTGCTCTGGGTGCCCGAGCCGGTCTGCCAGATCACCAGCGGGAACTGGTCGTCCAGCTTCCCCTCGATGATCTCGTCGGCCACCTGCATGATCAGCTTGGCTTTTTCTTCGGGCAGGACGCCCAGCTCCATGTTGGCCATGGCGGCGGCTTTCTTCAGCACCCCGAAAGCGTGGATGACCTCGATCGGCATCGAGGCGGGCTCGCCGATCTTGAAGTTGTTGAGCGAACGTTGGGTCTGGGCCCCCCAGTACTTGTCGGCGGGGACCTCCACCGTACCCATCGTATCGTGTTCGATTCGCACGTTCATGATCGTAAGGTTTTTATGGTTAAAAAAGGATGTCCATCTTTTCGGGCGGGTCGGCCCACACGGCCTTGTCGTCTTTGACCACCACCGGCCGTTTGAAGAGCTTAGGGTGTTCGATGAAAGCCTGTATCCACTCTTCGTCGCTGAGTTCTCTGCCTTTGTATAGGTTTTTGTATTCGGCCTCCTGGGTGCGGACCATCTCCCGGGCGGGGAGGTCCAGCTTCCGGAGCAGGTCGCGCAGCTCCTCGGGGGTGAAGGGCTCCTTGAAGTAGTTGCGGATGGTGAACTCCACCCCCTTGCCTTCGAGGTAGGCCAGGCCGGCGCGGCTCTTGCGGCATCGCGGGTTGTGATAGATCGTGATCATATTCGTTCCTCCTTCTTACTTACTATCCTTATGCCTTCTATTTGCCTTTTGCATTCTTTTGTCTTTACCCTTTTGTCTTTTATCTTGATCTCACACTTTCCCTCCATACTGCATCAGGTATTCTTTGATGAAGTCGTTGATCTCGCCGTCGAGGACGGCCTGGACGTTGGAGGTTTCGTACCCGGTACGCAGGTCTTTGACCATTTTGTAAGGATGGAGGACATAGCTGCGTATCTGGGAGCCCCATTCGATCTTTTTCTTTTCCCCTTCGAGTTTGGCCTGTTCTTCTTTTTTCTTTCGCAGTTCCAGTTCGTAGAGGTGGGATTTGAGGATGCGTAGGGCGTTCTCTTTGTTCTTGAGCTGGGAGCGGGTCTCCTGGTTCTCGATGACGATGCCGGTGGGGATATGGCGCAGGCGTACGGCGGTTTCCACCTTGTTGACGTTCTGTCCGCCGGCGCCGCTGGAGCGGTAGGTTTCCCAGACGATGTCGGCGGGGTTGATCTCGATCTCGATCTTTTCGTCGATGAGGGGGGAGACGAACACCGAGGCGAAGGTGGTTTGGCGTTTCCCCTGGGCGTTGAAGGGTGAGATACGCACGAGGCGGTGGACGCCGTTTTCGCTTTTCAGGTAGCCGTAGGCGTATTCGCCGTCGAACTCGAGGGTGACCGACTTGACGCCGGCCTCGTCGCCGGGGTGGTATTCCACTTCGCGCACCTTGTAGCCGTTCTTTTCGCCCCAGCGGATGTACATGCGCATGAGCATCTCGGCCCAGTCGAGGCTTTCGGTGCCGCCGGCGCCCGAGTTGATCTTCAGCAGGGCGCCGAGGCGGTCTTCCTCACGGCGCAGCATGTTGCGCAGCTCGAGGTCTTCGACCTTCTTGAGGGTTTGCTGATATTGTTTCTCCACCTCCTCTTCGGAGGCTTCCCCCTCCTTGAAGAAGTCGGCCAGCACCTGCAGGTCGTCGACGGCAGCGGCGGCCTCGTCGTAGGCTTCGACCCATTTTTTCAGTTCGGAGATCTTCTTCAGCTGGGCCTCGGCCTTCTTGGGATCGTCCCAGAAGCCCGGCTGTTGGGTCACTTTCTCCTCTTCTGCGATCTGTGTGCGTTTGTTATCGATGTCAAAGATGCCTCCTCAGCGCATCCAGGCGCTTCACCAGCTCGTTGACTG
The DNA here is from genome assembly GCA_027067975.1 of Bacteroidales bacterium. GTDB lineage: Bacteria > Bacteroidota > Bacteroidia > Bacteroidales > VadinHA17 > DRPN01. The sequence goes on from JAMOUS010000205.1 coordinate 3,225, forward strand.
CTTCGGGTTGGAACATGGTTTCTCTTTTTTTCCTGGTTTCCCTGCAAAGGTAGGAAAAAAGCGGTATACGGGGAACAGGCCCTTCTCCGGCGAAGAGCTGTTTTTGAACAGGCGGAGGGGGTGGTCAGGGCGTGTTGCCGGCGATCTCTTCGGCGAGGCGTCGGGCCAGGTCGGGTTCGTAGCCGCGGCCGTAGGCGAACTGCTGCAGGCGGGCCAGCAGGTCGTAGCGGTTCTTTGCTTTGATGGTGCGGCGTTTTTTCCGGAGCTCCTCCCGGAGGGTCTGGCGGTAAACTTCTTCGTCGAGGCCGTCGAGGGCTTCTTCGATGAAGGGTTCCGGGATCTCTTTCCGCTGCAGCATCATCCGGATCTTGATCTTTCCCCATTTCCGCAACAGATGCTGTTGTCGGGCATAGGCGTTGGCATAGCGCCGGTCGTCGATGAACTTTTGTTCGGTCAGTTTCTGCAGGATCTTTTGCACATCTTCCCCTTCCACGCCCCAGGCGGTGAGCTTGTCCCGCATCTCCCGGCTGCACATCTCCCGTCGTGCACAGAGGTTGCGCGCACGTTCGAGGGTCCGGGCGTAAGTAAGATCAGACATCTCAGAGAAGTATAGCTTTACCGTAAAGGTAGCCAAAAAAAGAAAACCGCCCAGCCGGGCGGTTTTCCCTGTAAGTGGGTTTGTGGTTTATTTATTTTTCAACGGGGTTGGATCTGTCCATTTGCCATCCCAGGTAGGCTTTGTCGTACACTTTGACATTGGGATAGTTTAAAATACTCTTCAGGGCGAAGAAGACGATACCCGCCCGCACGCTGGTCTTGCAATAGGTAATGATCTCCTTGTCGGGGGTGACCCCTTTGGCTGTGAAGAGTTTTTTCAGTTCGTCTGCGGACTTCAGCCTGCCGTCCGGGGTGAGGACCTTCTTGTATTCGATGTTGATGGCCGAGGGGATATGTCCGGGGCGAAGCCCTTTGTTCTCCTCTCCAGAATATTCGGCGGGCGATCGGGCATCTATGATCACATAAGCGGGATTGCCGATTGCTTTTTTCACCTGGGCGGTGGTGGCCAACAGTTCGGGATGGAGATGTGGGGTGAAGACCGCCTTTTTTATGTAGGTGACCGCACTGGTCACCGGTTTCCGTGCCGCTTTCCAGGCGGGCATCTGCCCGTCTAGAATCCTGACATCGGGAGCCCCCAGGTATTTCAGGATCCAGTAAAGGCGCCCGGCATATTTTCCGGAGCCATCGTCGTAAAGTACAATGGTCTTTTTCTCCGTGATGCCGTACTCTCCCAAGATCGCGGCGATCTCCTGCGGCGGGGCCAAGAAACCGTTGGTCACCGGTTCGCTGTACAGTTCCATGTGGTAAACGTTCACGGCGCCCGGGATGTGGACTTTGTCATAATCAGACGGCTTGCGACAAGAGACGATGATCGTGTTCTTATCCCTCAGTCTTTTGGCCAGTTCGGCCACCGTGATCAGATCGGCCGCACCGGCAGTGAAAGAGCTTAAAAGCAGAAGCCATACAAGAGTGAAGACAGATCTTTTGGTTTTCATAGATATGTTTTTTTGGAATTAGAACTCAACTTGCAGTTGGACCATAAAGGCGTCGTTGGGAACTTCTTTCAGACGTTCCGAACGGTAGAGGTAGTTCACCTGGATGCGTGTCCAGTCGTTGGGGAAGTAGTTGATACCGTAGGTGATGCACTGGTCGATATTGTCGGCGATGCTGATGTCATCCCGGAAGAATTCGTATTTGATCACCGGTTGGAGTTTCCAGGGGGTCATATACATCAGCATGGCATACATTCCGTCACGGGAGACGGGGCCTTCATGGAACTCGATGGGGGAGCCGTCGCATCCGCCTCCTGTGGTATATGAGCCGGTATCTTTGCCGTAGATGTATTCGGCCTGCAGCAACAGGTCGCGCCATTTGAACTGCAACTCTCCGGCAAAGCGCGTTTTCAGGTTGTCCGATTCAGTGCCGGTAATGCCCCTGCGGAAGCTACCCCCAAAGCGGATCATCTCGGTGGGTTGGATGACCAGCCGGCCGACGATATCTTTTTCTTTGTTTTCGTCGAAGAAATTCCGCTGGTATCCGTTCATGACCGCGAAGTTATAGCTCACCACCTTGTCAAGGAGGTTTCCCCAGAGCATTAACCCGAGGTCACGGTCGGGGAGGGCCAGTTCATTGACCACTTTCGAGCGCAGGATGGTATGGAGCTTGTGGCAGGGAGTGTTCAACTCCTGCGAAAAAGGAGGTTTGAACTGGCCCAGGGTCACCCGTGCGAAGGAGAAACGGTTGTAAGAGATGAAGGCATCCAGGATATAGGTTGCCTGCGGCTTGAAGCGGGAGAAGTCGATCATGGCGTAATAGCTGAAGTCATACGGGACATTGCCCAGCACACCGATACGGGCACGATTGAAGGTGAAACTGTTTTTCCACCCGTCGCTGGGAGTTTGCCGCAACTCATATTGGGGTTGGAAGAAACCCACCACGGAAACTCCTTCCTCGCTTTTAGCTTCCATGCATCCCTGGCTGTACATCAGGGATGGGAGGAACGATAAAATGATCACCAGGATCTTTTTCATGAGAAAACCCATTTAGTTTATTTGGTGTCGCTCACAAGCGGCAGGTCATTGGCCGGGGGTGTCCATTTGTGCGAATGCAGGTTGTCGTAGATGATGCTGTTGACGCCAAAAAGCATACTTTTGGTGTTGTATCCCAGCACGGTTAGGTAGGCGGTTACCATTGAGGAGGTCTGGCCGGTCCAACAGTAGGTGACAATGGTCTTGGAAGGATTCAGGTACTTATACTCTTCCCCGGCCAGGGTGAGGGGTTTGATGCGATGGGCATTTGCAATGTTCCCGTATTCGGTGACATTTTCCGCATCCCAAAAGTTATTGATGAAATATTTCCCGGGGTCGGCCAAAACATCGGTACTGGAGATTTTTTTGAATCCCTGGGAAAGCATAAGCGCCACCCTTTCCGACAACATGCCGGCACCGTCAGTGGCGGTTACCGTCAGGTCGGGGTCATCGTACTCTTCATTTTCCAGGATCGATCCGGGGGCGGCGATCCAGTTGGGAGAGTCTTTCGTGTCCACATTGTTCTCCCAGGGGCTTGCCAGTGAGCTGGTCCAGCCGGCCATGCCCCATTTCAGCACTTTGGCATCCGGATAACCGCTCAGTCGCAAGGCTACCACTGCATGGGCCGCAGTTTGACCGGTATAGCAAGCCACTACGATCGTCTTGCCACCGGCATCTTTGGCTGCATCCAGAACGCCTCCCAGTGTGCTGTTCACCGCACCTTCGATATGACCAGCAGCATAATCGGCGCTATTGCGAATATCGATTACATAGAAGGAACTCAGATTCTTATAAACCGATGCTGCAGGAATGATCCAATCCGTCAGGATGTTGGAAAGATCCATCTGGTTGGACGCAAGGTAGCTTACCAGCGTCTGAAACTCCGGGTCCGTTTTGCGTTCCGGAACGTTATCCGTACTCTTCTTGCAGGCTGCAATGGACAGGAACAGCACTGCCAGTAACATCCAACTGATTCGTCTTAAGTTTTTCATGACATTTGAGTTTTAGTTTAGAAATGTTTTGTGAACACATTCACAATTCAAAGATAGGGGAGCAGAGAATATGATGAGTGATTTTTAAGATGTTGTGGGTCATATAAACTGGCAGGAGTTGGTCAAAAAAAATTATTCTGGAAACAAAAAAAACTTGATTTCAGCTCAAATTTTGTTAACTTGTTACCGAAAGCAGAGAAAAGATGTACCGGATTGAGATAGATAAATGTCAAGGTTGTGCTTGTATTTCGACGCCGTTTCGATATTTGACGCCCGACGAATTATCGTTCATGAACAGAAACCGTGTGGACGTATTTTTCCGGCGGGGTGAGTCGTTGTGCAAGGAAGGGGTTTTTGCCTCAAGCATCTATTACATTAAAGAAGGCTTGATCAAGATCTTTACAGAAGATTTTCACGGTGCGGTGGTTCTGTCTATCGAGACGCGGGGATATTTTTTAGGGCTTCATGCCTTATCCCCTCCTCACAAATACACCTATTCTGCCACAGCTTTTGAGGATACGAAAGTTTGTACACTGGATATTAATGCTTTCCGAAAAGTATTGGTCAGCAACCCGCTTTTTTCAACGGCGATTCTCAGGCAGATGAGCAAAGATACGATGAAGAGTTTTGAGCGGATTGCCACGGTGGGAATTAAACAGTTGCACGGGCGTCTGGCTGACCTGTTGCTTTGTCTGTCGGTGCGGATCTACAGGTCGCGAAAGTTCACCACCTCGCTCTCCCGGCGGGACATGGCAGAGGTGACTATGATGTCGGGGGAGAGCCTTTCCAGGGTGTTGAAAGATTTCCGGGAAGAGGGAATCCTTTCTGTTCGTGGTAAGACCTTTGAAATTCACAACGTGGATGCCCTGCGGCGGATCAGTCGGACAGGGTGATCACTTTTCAGCTGTGACAAATCGTTTTTTCCCGTTAATGTCGAGATGGACCGTAACGGCTGATAGTTTTTCCTTCCTAAAAAGGGAGGCTACGTCTTCGGCATGAGCGGCGTGGCATTCGACCATCAGGTAGCCGTCCGGTTCGAGGTGTTGGCGGGCGTAGCGGAGGATATGGCGGTAAAAGAGGAGCGGGTCGTCGTCGGGGACGAAGAGGGCCCGGGAGGGTTCATGGAGGGCCACCTCGGGCTGGAGGGTCTCTTTCTCTCTTTCGGGGATGTAAGGCGGGTTGGAGACGATGCAACGGAAGGAGCTGACCGGCGGCGGGGAGGGACGGAGGATGTCATCGCGGAAAAAGTGGACGTTCACTCGGTTCTTGCGGGCGTTACGGCGGGCTATTTCGAGGGTTTCTTCGTCGATGTCACAGGCCCAGACGGTTGCTTCGGGGAGGTGGCGGGCCAGGGCGAGGGCCAGGGCGCCGCTGCCCGTGCCGATGTCGAGCAGGTGATAGGGACCTTTTTTCTTTGTGAGCTTTTCGAGGGTTATCTGCACCAGCTCTTCGGTCTCGGGACGGGGGATCAGTACGGCGGGGGTGACTTCCAGGGAGAGGTCGTAGAAGGAGGTTTCGCCCAGCAGGTATTGTACCGGCATCCGTTCTTCTTTCATTTGCCGGAAAATGGTGTTAATTTTAGGCATCAGATCGTCGGGGAAGGGTTCGCCGCCGTCGCGCAGGAGTGCGGCGCCGCTGCGGCCGCTGACGGTGGCGACGATGAGGCGGGCCAGGGCGCGGGCCTCCCGCTCGCCATGGAGGGGTGTGAGACCGCGTGTGAGGTGGCGGATGAGGCTGTTGAAGGAGTGCTGTGGCATCACACATCAAAGATACGAAGGTTTTCAGGAATGAAGGGGAGGACGATGCCGGGCGGGGAAGGAAGGATCACAAGAAAAGGGTTAGACGATGGAACGAAAAGCAAGAGAAGAGGATGAGCGGTATATGCGCCGTTGTCTGGAGCTGGCGCGGCGGGGTTTGGGCACCACCTATCCCAATCCGCTGGTGGGGTCGGTGATCGTCCACGAAGGCCGGATCATCGGCGAGGGGTTCCACCACCGCAGCGGCGAGCCGCATGCCGAGGTGTTGGCGGTGCGTGCCGTGACCGACAGGCGTCTGCTGCGGCAGTCGACGCTCTATGTCAACCTGGAGCCCTGCTCGCACCACGGCCGGACACCCCCCTGTGCCGATATGATCGTGCGGGAGGGAATCCCCCGTGTGGTCATCGGCACCCTCGACACCAGCGAGAAGGTGAGCGGCAGGGGGGTGGCCCGCCTGCGCGACGGCGGCGTCGAGGTGATCACCGGCGTGCTGGAGGAAGAGAGCCGTTACGTCAACCGCCGCTTCTTCACCTTCCACGAAAAGAAACGGCCTTATGTCCTTCTGAAGTGGGCCGAGAGTGCCGACGGGTTTCTCGACGAGGAGCGGCTGCCCGGGCAGGAGGGTCCCAACTGGATCAGCGGTCCTCTGGGCCGGCAGGCGGTACACCGCTGGCGTACCCAGGAAGAGGCCATCCTCGTCGGGCGCAAGACCGCCCTCATCGACGACCCCCTGCTGACGGCCAGGGAGTGGTGGGGGAAGAACCCCTTGCGCCTGGTCATCGACCGCGATCTTACCCTGCCTGCCACCTTGCGCATCTTCAACGATGAGGCCCCCACGATCGTCTTCAACCATCGTCTCAGCCGGCGCCATGAGCATCCCGAGCCGGTGCGGATCGATTTCAGGGAGGAGATCCTCCCCCAGATCCTTGAAGAGCTGTACCGCCGGCAGGTGCAGTCGGTGATGGTCGAAGGCGGGGCTTATACTTTGCAGAAGTTCATCGAGGCCGACCTGTGGGATGAAGCCCGTGTTTTCAAGGGGGAACGCTATTTCCATGCCGGCGTGAAAGCTCCTGCACCGGGACGGCAACCCGCCGAAAAGATCGATCTGGGCGATTCGGTGTATTACCGTTTTTTCCGGTGTGATCATTTCTGATCCCGCTTGCCTTGCTGAGGGACGCCGAACAAGACGTTGATATTTTTCTTACATTTGAAAGAAATAAAAGCATTGTCATGAATTCACTGATCGCAGTCTATGACACGCACGAAGCAGCCTTACAGGCGCTGGCGATGCTGAAGGAGAATGATTTTCCGATGAACCAGGTCTCCCTGCTCGGTAAGGCCGAAGTGATCGACGATCATCTGCACCTTTCTTCTTCGGAAGAAGGCAAGAGCACTCCCGTCTTGTTGGGTACCGGTGGCGGGGCATTGATCGGTCTTCTTACCGGTATCGGGGTTTTTGCCATCCCGGGTTTCGGTTTTTTGTATGGTGCCGGTGCCATTGTAGGGACCATTGCGGGTTTCGATCTGGGTCTGATCGCCGGCGGCGTGGCTTCGTTGTTGGCCTCTGCCGGTTTTGGAGAGCACCATTCCAAGAAGGTGAATGAGCATCTTCAGAAAGGCAAATACACCATCCTGGTCCATGGTTCGGCCGAAGAGATCGACCGGGCGGAAGAGCTGCTCAAGAACGAAGGAGGTTTCTTCGAGCTGGTCAGGAGCGAGTGACTTCGGATGCAACATCTTTCTTTTTTCTTCGTCATTCTGGGTGACGGGAGGATAGAAGTAAAGCGAACATAAAAAAGCGGCCGATGGTGTTACGTATTCTGCTTCTTTTTTTCATTTCGTTGCCAGCCTTACGGGTGGATGCCCAGGAAAAGGGGGTGGAGGTCCTCACCCTTCCGGGGGGACAGATCCTGGTGGGAGTGGGGGAGCGTTCGGCGATGGAGCAACCTCCTTTTTCGGAATGGTTTGATCGCGGATATGCTTCATACATGCCGGAGGATTCCCTCGTTCAGCTCTTGCGGCATCAATCTTTTGACGATGTTACCGTGACGGTCGTCCTGGGCACGTGGTGTCCCGACAGTCGTCGTGAGGTGCCCCGTTTTTTCCGGGTGGCCGACGCGGTGGGGATCCCTGACGACCAGATCCGCGTGATCTATGTGGACAGGAAGAAGGAAGCGCCGGGAATGGATCTGGCAAGCCTGGGGATTGAAAGGGTGCCCACCTTTATCTTTACACGTCAGGGTCGTGAGATCGGGCGGATCGTGGAAGTCCCCCGGGGAAGTTTCGAGGAGGAGTTGATGGAGATATTCCGTGCGGCCACGAAAGAGAAAAATAACAACAAATCATAGCAGATGGAAGAACAGAGAAACACCACTTCGGCAGGACAGGGTTTCGGCATTGCCGCCCTGGTCTTGGGGGTCATCGCCCTGCTCACGGCGTTCATTCCCTGTGTGGGGATCCTGGCCCTCATCCCGGGTATTTTGGGGATCATCTTTGCCATTGTGGCATTGGTACAGGCGAGCCAGGGTCATGGCGCCAAGGCTTTGATCATCACCGCACTGGTCATTTCCATCCTGGCCACCTCGGTGTCGACGGTGTGGGTGCTGATGGTCTCGGCGCCCGGAATGATGATGGGGACCGGCTTGAGGAACATCACCAAGCAGTTCCACATGCTCCAGAAAAGCCTGGAGGAGATGGAAGAGGATCTTGAGGACCTCGGCCTGGACAGTACGAAAAACTATCACATCACCATCGAGAAGACGATCAAGGTGACCGGAGGGGACAAGGAAGAACTGCTCGAGGAGCTTGAAGGAGCTGACACCGCGGCCGAAGCGCGTGACACCACCGGCGCGGGAGTGGAGTAAGCCTCCGGCCATGGATGTGAGGAAAGTTTACATTCGTGTCGATCGTTTTTTTCTGGTCCTTTTTGCGGCGATCTTCTTGTATGCGGCGGTGTATCCTCCGGCAGGGGGACATCCTGTGCCATCGTTCTATACTTTGCTGACGGGGGATCCTTCCCCGACGGCGGGATTATCGCGCAGCTTTTCGGCGTTGGTACGGGGCGAGGTGGCCCGGGCCCGGGCGCTTTCGCCTTATGGCCTCCCGCTCTTCCTTTTTTTCAGCCTCCAACTTCTGATGCGAGCCGTTGTCCTTGTCCTTTTGGTCAAGCAGAAGAAAGATCCCCGCTCGCTGCTGCGGGTCGACTTGTGGTTTTCCTTTTTCCTGTTTGCAGGATGCTATGCTCCTCTGATAGCGCTGCTTATCCAGAGGGTTTCAGGCGGATGAGAAGGGTTCTCACCCTTCCGCCAGGAACTCTTCGAGCGTGAAGATCCTGTCGGCGCGGTAACCTTTCGGCGTCTCTTTCAGGGTGCAGCATTCGTGATAGAGGTCGTGTTCGAAGAAGAGGATATACTGGTTCTCGTAAGCCTCTTTGAGGAAGGCGGCTTTCTCTTCGAGGGTGACGAGGGGTTCGATGTCGTAGGCCATGTTCCACACCAGGGGCAGGTGGGCCACCGACGGGATGAGGTCGGCCATGAACACGATTGTGCGGTCATGGTAATGGATGAAGGGGATGATCTGGCCGCGGGTGTGGCCGTTGAAGATGCGCAGTTCGACGCCGGGGGCGAGCTCACCCTCTTCGTCCCACAGTTTCAATTGTCCGCTCTCCTGCATGGGAAGGATGTTCTCGGGCAGGAAGGCGTCCTTTTCGCGGGGGTTGGGGTGGGTGGCCCATTCCCAGTGGGCGCGGCTGATATGGTAGGTGGCGTTGGGGAAGACAGGCTCGTAGCCCGTGCCGTCAGAGGTGCGGCGTATGCCGCCGCCGCAGTGGTCGGCATGAAGGTGGGTGAGCACCATATCGGTGACCTCATCGAGAGAGCAGCCGGCCTTGCGGAGACCTCCCTCCAGCCCGTCGCCGCCATAGAGATAGACATAGCGGAAAAATTTTTCATCCTGTTTATCGCCGTAGCCGTTGTCGATGAGGATGCGGCGGCCTCCCGTGTCGATCAGCAATGAGCGCAGTGACCAGTTGCAAAGATTGTTCTCGTCGGCAGGATAGACCTTCTGCCACAAAGCCTTCGGCACCACGCCGAACATCGCCCCTCCGTCGATCTTGAAATTGGAGATGTGGACCACATGCAGTTCCATCATGAAAGGATTTTGCAGGTTTCTGACGGAGTACAAAGGTAACCAAAATCTATCGTTTCCCTTTGATCATCTGTTTTCCGAGGGTGATGAGCACTACGCCGGCGACGGTGAGGATGCCGCCCCACACTTGCCACATTTGCGGCACCAGCCCCAGGTAGATGAAAGCTCCCACCAGGACAAAAAAGCCTTTCGAGCTGGTGATGATCGAGGTGCGGGAAGCTTCGAGGTACTGGATGGCCGAATAGTTGGTGAGGCCGGCCAGGAAAGGGCCCAGGAAAGAGCCCAGGACGATGTTCAGCAGCGGCTTGGTGGGGATGGCGAGCGACATGCCGCTCACCAGCAAGGCCCCGACGGAGAAGAGCCACAGGAAGACCAGACGGTTGAGCGTGAGCAAGAAGGGGTTGAGTTGTTCGATGGAGTGCTTGGCCATGACGAACGCCACGGCATAGAGCACAGCAGAGAGAAACACCCACTCGGCCCCTTCGCGCAGCCAGCCCTCCTCGCCGCCCGGTTGGTAACTGATCATGAAGGCGCCGGCCAGCGTCAGTACAATGCCCAGGATCTCGATGGGTGCATAGCGTTCGTGAAGGAAAAAGACGCCCATCAGGGTGATCAGCAGAGGGGTGAGGTTGCCCAGGAAGGAGACCATGGCCGGGTTCTCCATCTGTTGGATGGCCAGGAAGAAAAAGAGCGTGCCTCCCAGCTCCAGCAGGCCGATGAGCGCCAGCTGCAGACGCTGGTCACGCGGGATCTTCTTGAGCATATGCAACTGACGGCGAAGAGCGAGGTAGATCAGCAGCCACACCATCCCCAGCAGATACCAGTACACCCCGAATTGGATGATATGTACCTCGTTGAGGGCCGCCTTGCTGAAGACGAACACGTTGGCCATGGCCAGCGTGGCCGTGATGGCGAACAGGTAACCCTTGCTCCTTCCTTTCATCTTTTTTCCCTTCCGCACTGCTGCAAAAGTAATCATTTTCCCCATGGAGGGGGGAGGGGGCACTTTTTGCCAATTGTGAAAATCCTTTATCTTTGCCTCTCAAAATTTCTGGATATCATGAAGAACAAGAGTTACAGGATCATCGTGCTGGCCAAGCAGGTGCCCGATACGCGCAATGTGGGCAAGGATGCCATGAAGGCCGACGGCACGGTGAACAGGGCGGCGTTGCCGGCCATCTTCAATCCTGAGGATCTGAATGCCTTGGAGCAGGCGTTGCGTATCAAAGACCGTTTTCCGGGAAGCCGGGTGACGTTGCTGACGATGGGTCCGCCGCGGGCGGCCGAGATCATCCGCGAAGGGCTCTACCGCGGTGCCGACGACGGGGTGCTCCTCACCGACCGGGCTTTTGCCGGTTCCGACACGCTGGCCACCTCGTATGCCCTTTCCCGCGCCATTATGAAGATGGGGGATTTCGACCTGATCTTTGCCGGCCGGCAGGCCATCGACGGTGACACCGCCCAGGTGGGTCCCCAGGTGGCAGAAAAGCTGGATATCGCCCAGGTGACCTACGCCGAAGAGGTGCTCGAGATCAAGAAAGGGAAGGTTACCATCAAACGCCGTCTTGAGAAAGGGGTGGAGATCGTCGAGGCACCGTTGCCGCTGCTGATCACCGTCACCGGCTCGGCCCCTGCCTGCCGCCCCCGTAATGCCAAGCTCATCATGAAATACAAGCGGGCCACCACCCTCAGCGAGAGGCAGAATATTTCCGAAGATTACATCTCCATCTATGACGACCGTCCCTGGCTCAACCTGCCGGAATGGAACGTTGCCGACATCGATGCCGATCCTTCGCAGCTGGGTCTCTCGGGATCGCCCACCAAGGTGAAGAAGATCGAGAACGTCGTCTTCCAGGCCAAAGAGGCCAAGGTGCTGCAGCCTACCGATGAAGACATCAACTGGCTGATGAAGGAGCTTATCAACAATCATACCTTGGGATGATCGTCCCGCTGTCATGAACCATAAAAACAGGGAACCGTGAACAATCTTTTCGTCATCTGTGAAATGGACAACGGCCGTGTGGCCGACATCAGCCTGGAGCTGATCACCAAGGGCCGCAAGCTGGCCAATGAGCTGGGATGTCAGGTGGAGGCGCTGGCCATCGGTCATAACCTCGCCGGCATCGAGGAGGAGCTTTTCGCCTATGGTGCCGATACGGTGTGGGTGGCCGACGACCCGCGGCTTGAGCATTACACTTCACTCCCTTACACCAGCATCGCCAAGGGGCTGTTTGAGGAAGAGAAGCCGCAGATCGCCCTGCTCGGGGCCACCAGCTTCGGCCGGGACCTGGGCCCCCGCGTCTCCTCAGCCCTGCACAGCGGTCTTACTGCCGACTGCACCGCCCTCGAGATCGGCGAGCATACCGACAAGAAGAAAGGCAAAACCTATAAGAACCTGCTCCTGCAGATCCGTCCCGCTTTCGGCGGCAACATCATCGCCACCATCATCAACCCTGAGAACAAGCCGCAGATGGCCACCGTCCGCGAAGGGGTGATGAAAAAGGAGAAATGCAAGGAGCCTCGCAAGGGTACGGTCAAGAAGGTGGATGTCAACAAGTATCTGAGGCCGGCCGACTTCGTGGTGAAGGTGGTCGAACGTCACATGGAAGAGACGAAGGTCAATCTCAAGGGTGCGCCGGTGATCGTCTCGGGCGGTTATGGGGTAGGCTCGCGGGAGAACTTTGAGATGCTCTTCGAGCTGGCCGAGCTCATCGGTGCCGAGGTGGGTGCTTCGCGTGCCGCCGTCGACGCTGGCTTTGCCGATCACGAACGCCAGATCGGACAGACCGGGGTCACCGTCCGACCCAAGCTCTACATCGCCTGCGGTATCTCCGGCCAGGTGCAGCACCTCGCCGGCATGCAGGAGTCGGCCATGGTCATCTCCATCAACAACGACCCCAACGCTCCCATCAACAAGATCGCCGACTATGCCATCATCGGCAACATCGAAGAGGTCATCCCGAAGATGATCAAATATTACAAGGAGAACTCCAAATAACCCACCGGAAATCTTGAATCTCTTAAAGCATTAGGAAAATGGCAAACTTTTTCACCGATAATCCCGATCTGAAATTCCATCTTCATCATCCCCTGATGAAGAAGATCGTCACGCTGAAAGAAAGGAACTTCGCCGACAAGGACAAGTACGATTATGCTCCGGTGGATTTTGAGGATACGATGGACAGTTACGAGAAGGTGCTGGAGGTGGTCGGTGAGATCTGCGGCGAGATCATCGCCCCCAATGCCGAGAAGATCGACCAGGAGGGGCCGCGTGTCGAGAACGACCGGGTGATCTATGCCAAAGGCACGGAAGAGAACCTCGAAACCATCCGCAAGGCAGGGTTGATGGGCATCACCCTGCCCCGTAAATACGGAGGGCTCAACTTCTCGGTGGTGCCTTACACCATGGCTGCCGACATGGTGTCGCGGGCCGATGCGGCTTTTGTGAACATCTGGGGACTGCAGGACTGTGCCGAGACGATCCATGAGTTTGCTTCCGAAGAGCAGAAAGACAAATATCTTCCCCGCTTTTGTAACGGCGAGACCGGTTCGATGGCGCTCACCGAGCCCGATGCCGGTTCCGACCTGCAGTCGGTGATGCTCAAGGCCACTTACGATGAGGAGAAGGACCAGTGGTACCTCAATGGTGTGAAGCGTTTCATCACCAACGGTGACGGAGACATCTCCCTCGTTCTGGCCCGGTCGGAAGAGGGTACCAAGGACGGCCGGGGTCTTTCGATGTTCATTTACGACAACAAGGCCCACAAGTCGATCAAGATCCGGCGCATCGAGCACAAGCTGGGGATCATTGGCTCGCCCACGTGCGAGATCGTCTACCGCAATGTGCCAGCCGAACTGGTGGGCTCACGGCGGCTGGGCTTGATCCGTTATGTCATGTCGCTGATGAACGGTGCCCGTCTGGGCATTGCCGCCCAGAGCGTCGGCATCGCCGAGGCGGCCTGGCGTGAGGCGTATGAATATGCGAAGGAGCGGCGCCAGTTCGGGCGGCCCATCATCGAGTTCCCGGCCGTATATGAGATGCTCTCGGAGATGAAGGCCAAGCTGGATGCCACCCGGTCGCTGCTGTACGAGACCGCCCGCTTCGTTGATGTGTACAAGGCTTATTTCCACATCTCCAACGAGCGGCAGCTCGACAAGGAGGAACGGGCCGAGATGAAACACTACCAGCTGCTGGCCGATGCTTACACACCGCTGGCCAAGGGCATCGCCTCGGAGGCCTGCAACCGCATCGCCTACGACGCCCTCCAGATCCACGGTGGGTCGGGGTTTATGAAGGACTACCCCATCGAGCGGATCTACCGCGATGCACGCATCACCTCCATCTACGAAGGGACGACGCAGTTGCAGGTGGTGGCTGCCCTCACGGGACTGGCCAAAGGCACCTACCTCAAGCAGATCCGGGAATATGAGGAGACCCCCGTCAAGCCGGAGCTGCACACCTACCGCCGTACGTTGGTGGCCATGACCGAGGAGTTCGAGCAGGCCAACCAGAAGGTGCACGATACCGAGGACAAGGAGTTCATCGACTTCCACGGCCGGCGCCTGGTGGAGATGGTGGGCAACATCATCATGGGCTACCTCTTGTTGCTCGACACCAACCGCGAACCCTCCTACTGGAAGTCGCTCGAGGTGTTCCTGCGCAAGGCCCGTGCCGAGAACAAAGCCCATGCCGACTTCATCGCTCTCTCGAGCCTCAACGACCTGGGGCGTTTCAAACAGCAGGAAGAGGAGACTCCCGAAGAGGAGGAAGGATGATTGCCGCGGTCTTTCCCTTCTGTATGATTTTTGTTATCTTTGTCATGCAGAGAGAAAGTGACCATGTCTTCATTACCGACATTTTTTCAGACGCGGCGTCCGCGCGGTTTTCGTTTCACGCCCCGGTACTATGATCCGGAGAAGGAGGCGTTGGAACAGCGTATCGCCATGATCGAGCAGGAGCTGGGTCTGCATAAGGGGGAGGCGTATGTGCCGCGTATCCGCAAGGGGATGATGACAAGTCACTTCCGGCGCACCTCGCGGCGGCGCGAGCGCTCCTCCAACCTTACCCTGATCATTGTACTGGCCGGGCTGTTGCTGCTGGCATGGTATCTTTTCTTCCGTTAATCCTCCTTCCCGCATGGCAGACATCATCCGATTGTTACCCGATTCGGTGGCCAACCAGATCGCCGCCGGGGAGGTGATCCAGCGTCCCGCCTCCGTGGTGAAGGAGCTGATGGAGAATGCCCTTGATGCCGGTGCCACCGCCATCACCGTCGAGGTGGTGCAGGCGGGCAAGACCCTCATCCGCGTCACCGACGACGGTTGCGGCATGTCGGAGACCGACGCGCGTCTGGCCTTCGAGCGGCATGCCACCTCGAAGATCCGCAAGGCCGACGACCTTTTTGCCATCCGCACCATGGGCTTCCGCGGCGAGGCCCTCGCCTCCATCGCCGCCGTCGCCCAGGTGGAGCTCAAGACCAAACGCCGCGAGGATGAGCTCGGCACCCGCATCCTCATCGCCGCCTCCCGGGTGGAGAGCCAGGAACCCGTCGTATGTCCCGACGGCAGCACCTTCACCGTGAAGAACCTCTTCTTCAACATCCCTGCCCGGCGCAAGTTCCTCAAGACCAACACCACCGAACTGAAACATATCGTCACCGAGTTCCAGCGCATTGTCCTCACCCACCCCCGTATCACCTTTCGCCTCAAGCACAACGAGACCGAGATCTACCATCTTCCGGCCGTGGCCAACCTGCGGCAACGCATTACGGCAGTGTTCGGAAAGAACATAAACCCCCATCTGATCCCCATTGAGACGGACACCTCGCTGGTGAAGATCCGGGGCTTCATCGGCAAGCCGGAGTTTGCCCGCAAAACCTTTGGAGAACAGTTTTTCTTCACCAACGGGCGATTCATGAAGCATTCATATTTTCACAAGGCGGTCACCGAGGCGTACCAAAACCTCTTGCCCCCGGAGAGTGTCCCCTCCTATTTCATCTATTTCGATACCGACCCCGAGCGCATAGACATCAACATCCATCCCACGAAGACGGAGATCAAGTTCGAGGACGAGCGGGCGGTGTGGCAGATCCTGCATGCTTCGGTGAAGGAGGCTTTGGGCAAGTACAACATAGTGCCGTCGCTTGATTTTGAGGGGGGGCAGCCCATCGAGATCCCCGTGGCCCGTCCGGGGATGGAGGTGAAGCCGCCGGAGGTGCGTATCGACCCGGATTTCAACCCCTTTGAGCAGGAGGAGCGCTCGCGCCGCCGCGAGGGAGTTGGAGGAGGTGCGCCGGTATCCCGGACGGTGGTGCCGGACAACTGGGAGCGGTTGTACGAAGGCTTGCGTTCCAGTGCAAAGGAGGTGACGGAAACGCCGGAGCACGGGAAGGTCCCTGCCGCCACCGGCACAGCCTTCCTGCAGTTCAAACAACGTTATATCCTCTTTGCGGTCAAGTCGGGACTGATGATCGTCGACCAGCGACGGGCCCATGTACGCATTCTCTATGAGGAGTATCTGCGCATGCTGGAACGGGGGCAGCATCCCGCCCAGCAGCAGCTTTTCCCGCGGCGGGTGGAGTTGGACGCTGCCGACCGGCTTGTGCTTGAAGAGATCGCCGGCGAGCTGCAACAGCTCGGCGTGACCCTGAAGATGGAAGGCGATCGAAGTGTTGAGGTGGTGGGGCTTCCTGCCGGCATTGGCCAGGATGATCCCGAGGAGTTGTTGCGCTCGTTCATCGACCAGTACAAGATCTCGGAGAACGATCCTTCCGCCCCGGCGCGGGAGCGGCTGGCGCGCGCCCTGGCCGCCGCCGCCGCCATCCCCTACGGCCGTGCCCTCGGCGGCGAAGAGATGCGCGACCTTACCGACCGCCTCTTTGCCTGCCGCGAACCCGCTTATACCCCCACCGGCAAACCGGTGTTCAGCATCCTGCCCCAAACCGACATCGAAAAGCTTTTTGAATGAACGGATTACCTGACAGAAAGTCGGATGACGGGATATCTCCCTTCCTTTTCCTATCTTTGGCGCGGGATTTGCTACTCCTCGCAGGACTAAAAAAGATATTATGAGCTATTACACACACCGGCCCAACCCCGACTTTCCGCCGGTGGTCAAGAACATTATCATCATTTCAGCGCTGATGCTGCTGATCACTTGGGTGATGGCCGGTACCTTCGGGGTCGACCTGACGAGGTACCTGGCCCTCTATTATCCGGCGTCGCCCTATTTCCGGCCTTATCAGTTTGTGACGCACCTCTTCATGCATGCCGGGATCACCCATCTGTTCTTCAACATGTTCGCCTTGTGGATGTTCGGCAGGGTGTTGGAAAATGTATGGGGAAGCAAACGCTTTTTCATTTTTTATTTTGTCACGGGTATCGGAGCCGCGGCTTTCTACACCTTTGTCCACTGGATCGAATACACGCCGATGATCCATATGGCGAAGGTGTTGGCGGCCACGCCTACCCCCGATCTTTTCATGGAGTTCATCAAGCGTTTTGTCGACAATCCCAACCCCCAGGTATTCCGTTTCATTGAGAGCTGGCGTATGCAGCCGCATGATGCCATGATGGCACGTGAGGCGGTAGCCAAGGTGAACGAGTATGTGGCGGAGATGATCAACATTCCCACGGTGGGTGCTTCGGGAGCTGTCTTCGGCGTGTTGCTGGCTTTTGGCATGCTCTTCCCCAATACCGAGCTGATGCTTCTTTTTCCGCCCATTCCCATCAAGGCCAAATATTTCGTGCTTGGGTACGGTGCCATTGAACTTTACTTGGCCCTGGCCCAGCCCGGCAGCCATGTGGCCCATGTGGCCCATCTGGGCGGCATGCTTTTTGGTTATTTCATGGTGAAGTACTGGAACAAGAACCGGACCTATTTCTACTGACCATGAGCATCTGGGAGGAGATCAAGGAATCGTTCCGGAGGGGATCGGCGCTGACGCGTCTGATCTACATCAACATCGGGGTGTGGCTGGTGCTGACTCTCATCGGCATCATCCTGTACCTGGGTGGGGATATGCTTGCTTTTCAGCGGGTGACCCGTTGGCTGGCGGTGCCCGCTTCGCTGCCGGCCCTGCTGACCCATCCTTGGACACCCTTTACCTATATGTTCACGCACCAGGGCTTTTTCCATATCCTTTTCAACCTCTTGTGGCTTTACTGGTTCGGGATCATCTTCCTGCAATATTTCGACCCGCGCAAACTGGTAGGCGTATATGTCCTGGGAGGCCTTACCGGAGCTCTTTTTTATGTTGCCGGCTACAATCTTTTCCCGGTCTTTCATCCGTATCTTCCTGTTTCGGTGATGGTGGGGGCTTCCGCCGCGGTGATGGCCGTGGTGATCGCGACGGCTGTGTATGTGCCGGATTATACGGTGTATGTCTTTCTTATCGGTCCGGTGAAGATCAAGTATGTTGCGCTGGTTTCGTTCATTCTGACCACCTTGGCCGATTTCTCCACCAACAGTGGAGGGAAATTCGCCCATTTGGGAGGGGCCCTCTTCGGCTATCTCTTTGTGGTGCGTTACCGTCGGGGGCGGGACCTGACCCGTTCGTTCAACAAGATGCTCGATACCGTGGCCGGATGGTTCCGCCGTCGTCCCAAGAAGGTGCGGGTCACTTACCGTCGTCCCGCAGACGATATCGAATACAACCGGCAAAAGATTCATGAACAGAAAGAGATTGACAGGATCCTGGACAAGATCTCCAAAGGAGGTTATGACAGCCTCACCAAGAAGGAGAAGGAGATCCTTTTCCGTATGAGCAATAAAAAGCACTGATGGTGGCGGCAAGAAGGATGATTCGTTTCGTGGCGGGGCTCTTCACGTGGATAGCGGGTGTTTCATTGTTGATCGCTTACCTTTCGGTTTTCATCCCTCCCGATCGTTTCTGGCTTCCAGCTTTTTTCGGGTTGGCCTTTCCCTATTTGGTAGCAGGGGTTTTTCTCTTGATGCTTTTTTGGTGGATGCAACATGCCTGGCGGAAGGGGCTGGTGCTTTTTCTGCTGCTTGTGCTGGGGTGGGGGCATATGCGTCATTTTTACAGCCTGCCGCGGCGGCCGGCTCCCCGGCCTTCCGGGGGGATCACCGTGATGACTTTCAATGTCCGCTCGTTCGACATTTTTTCAGATCATGATCGAAGGCATCCGGAAGAGGGGATCGTCTCGTTCCTGCGGAAGGTACAGCCCGATGTCCTGTGCCTGCAAGAGATCTATACCAGTCCGCGCACCGTCCCCGAAGAGAGGGTCCTTACGGCCCTCGGATATCCCTATCATTTCATCACGTACACCAAAGTCCGGGAGAACGGTTCCCGTTATGGCATTGCCCTTTTCAGCCGTTATCCCATTCTTCACCGGCAGGTGATCCGTTATGCTGGCAGCTCCAACTGTTCACAGTCGTGTGATATCCTGGCAGGCGGAGACACCTTGCGTTTTTTCAACAATCACCTTCAATCGACCCATCTGGGAGGGAAAGAGTTCCGTTTTGCCGCATTGCCGGAGGATAAGGAGGCTCTGCAGGATGTGCGCAGGATCTCGATGCGTCTGCGTACTGCCTATGCATTGCGTGCGCGGCAGGTACGGATCCTGCGCGACAGCATCGATGCATCTCCTTTCCCGGTGGTAGTATGCGGCGACTTCAACGACACTCCGGTTTCGTACACTTATCGTCATTTGAGCCGGGGTCTTACGGATGCTTTCGTGGAGAGTGGGAAAGGTTTCGGAAAAACCTATCACGGCAAGGTCCCTTCGTTCCGGATCGATTACATCTTGCATGACCCTTCGTGGCGGTCGGCGGATTACCGCACGTTTCACAACGACCTGTCCGATCATTTTGCGGTCATGTGTACTTTATACCGGGATCGAGGTTCCCTCCCGAGAGAATGATCCCCACCTTTTTCCCTTTGAATTTTTCGGGATGTTCGAGGATCACGGCCAGGGGTACGGCGGCCGAGGGTTCGATGACGATCTTCATGCGGGTGAGCACGAGATGGAGGGCGCGGATGATCTGTTCGTCGGGGGCGGTGAGGATATCGTCGACGTTATGGCGGATGAGGGTGAAGGTGCGTTCGCTGAGGGAGGTGAGGAGGCCGTCGGCGATGGTGTTTGGCTGGTAGGTAGGATGCAAGGTTCCGCTGGTGAAGGAGCGGCGGGCGTCGTCAGCGCCGGCGGGTTCGGCGCCAAAGATGCGGGACTGAGGGATCTTGGCCCGTACGGTGAGGGCGGTGCCGCTGAGAAGTCCGCCGCCCCCCACAGGTGCCAGGACAATGTCGGGATCGGGCAGTTCTTCCAACAACTCCAGGGCTGCCGTACCCTGGCCGGCGATGACATGGGGATGGTCGTATGGATGGATGAACCGGGCGCCGGTGCGACCTGCCACCTCTTCGAGGGTGCGCTCGCGTGCCTCCTGCGTGGGGGCACAAAAGGTGATGCGGCCACCATACGCCTCCACCGCCGCCTTTTTGATCGCCGGAGCGTTCTCCGGCATGACCACATAGGCGGGGATACCATGCAGGGAGGCAGCCAGGGCCAGCGCCGCCGCATGATTGCCCGAACTGTGGGTGGCAACCCCCACTCGTCGCCCCTCCCCCAGACGGGAGATGGCGTGATAAGCTCCCCGAAACTTGAAAGCACCTGCCCGCTGAAAGTTCTCACATTTGAAAAAAAGGTGCGCCCCCGTGATCCGGTCCAGTTGTTGCGAGGTCAGGACCGGCGTTCTGTGTGCGACCCCCGCCAGCAGCGAAGCGGCCGACCGTACGTCTTCAAAGGTGGGCAGATCCCTCACTTTTCCTGCTGCTGAAGCAGTTTGTAGTTCTCGTACGAGGCCTTGATGCGCCGCAGGATATCATATTCCGACGACTTGAGGATAAAATCCTCCGGCAGTTGGCAATAATGCATGAAGTCCTCCAGGGCCTTCCCCTTCAGTCCGGTGAGCTTGCTTACGATCGCCTTGTTGTATTTGGCGTCAATCTGTTGCTGGATCTTCTGTTGTTCCAGCACCTTCTGGAGTTTCCGCAGGCTGCGTTCCTCGGGCGAGCGGAGCGAGAAAGAGAATCCCGTGGAGACAGCCTGGTATTTGATCGCTTCCTCAGTGAGGATTTTGTCGTAGTATGATTGCATTTTCACCACCTCGTCATCAGAGAGATCGAGCGAGAGCACTTTCTGCTTGAACTGTTCGTAAGTGCCCAGCCCATGGACGGTCACCCCTTCGATGTTGTATACTTTTTCTTTCAGGTAGATCACTCCGGAGAAATTGTTTGTGGGCCAGAAGGGGGGCAGGGTGAATTTTTCATCTTCATAGCCGATGGCGGTGATCAGAAGGGTGTCGTTCCGCCGCATGGGGATGGTGTAAAAACCAAGCGTATCCGATACCGTTGCCCTGTGGAAACGGAGGTTGAGTATATGTGCGTAGGGGATCGGCTTGCCGGTCTTGAAATCCCGAAGTTGCCCCTGAACCATCACGATCGAGTCGAGTGAGGGGTGTACCGGCGAGCGGGCCTCCTCTTGGGCACGGGCCATCCCTCCTGTCAAAAAAGACAACAACAAGATGACTGTGACGAACTGCTTCATGAAGACAGGATATTTAGCGAACAAATGTCTCTCTTTTTTTTCAATTTATCAACTGTCTCTTCCTCTTCGGTCAAAGACCGGGCCAAAAGGTCAGGAAAAAATCTTCTTTCTTTGTCAAATAAAAATACGATTTTTGCGTTCACAAAAGAACCGTTGTTATGGAATACCGTGAATTGATCGAACGGGCGTGGGACGACCGTGCGCTCCTGCAGGAGGCGGCGGTGCGTGATGCCATTTTTCATACGATTGAGATGCTCGACCGTGGGGAGGTACGAGTGGCCGAGCCGGCGGGAGAGGAGTGGAAGGTGAACGATTGGGTGAAGAAGGCTGTGATCCTCTATTTCCCGCTCCGCAAAATGGAGAAAATGGAGGCAGGGCCTTTCGAGTTCCACGATAAGATCCCCTTGAAGAAGAACTTTTCCGAGCTGGGGGTGCGGGTGGTGCCGCATGCGCTGGCGCGGTATGGGGCCTATCTGGCCCCGGGAGTGATCATGATGCCGTCGTATGTGAACATCGGGGCTTATGTTGACGAGGGGACGATGGTAGATACGTGGGCCACCGTAGGCTCCTGTGCGCAGGTGGGCAAGCATGTCCACCTCAGCGGCGGTGTGGGGCTGGGAGGGGTCCTGGAGCCGGTGCAGGCGGCTCCCGTGATCATCGAAGACAACTGCTTTGTCGGCTCTCGCTGCATCGTCGTCGAAGGGGTGCGGGTGCGGCGCGAGGCAGTCCTCGGCGCCAATGTAGTGCTCACCCAAAGCACACGCATCATCGATGTCACAGGCCCCGAGCCCGTGGAATACCGCGGTGTGGTGCCTCCCCGTTCAGTGGTCATCCCCGGCAGCTATACCAAAAAATTCCCCGCGGGTGAGTACCAGGTGCCGTGCGCCCTTATCATCGGCAAACGGAAAGAATCCACCAATAAAAAAACATCTCTCAACGATGCCCTGAGAGAATATAATGTGCCTGTTTAGACCGGCTACGTCACAATTTACTGACAATGCTTTCGATCTCGGCTGTCATCATCACCTACAACGAAGAAAAATACATCGGCAGGTGCATTGATTCGCTGCAGGGGGTGGCCGAGGAGATCGTAGTGGTCGATTCTTACAGTACCGACAGGACGCGGGAGATCTGTGAGGCGAAGGGGTGCCGGGTGGTCCTTCATCCGTTTGAGGGGTATGTGGAGCAGAAGAACTGGGCGATGAGGCAGGCGCGTCACGACTGGATCCTCTCCCTCGACGGGGATGAGATGCTTTCGCCGCAGCTGCGGGAGTCGATCCTGAAGGTGAAAGAAGAGGAGTCTGCCTGTGTCGGCTTCACGATGAACCGCCTTAACAATTATTACGGGCGGTGGATCCGGCATTCCGGCGAATATCCTGATCGTAAGTTGCGTCTGGCCGACCGTCGCCGTGCGCAGTGGGAAGGGTTGAACCCGCACGACCGGCTGGTGTTGGAAAGAGGGGTCAGGAGCTGTCATCTGCGGGGCGATCTGTTGCACTATGCCCATGACACCTATGCCGAACATCTCGCCAAGACCGAGCGCTTTGGGGCCATTGCCGGAGAGGCTCTTTTCCGCAAGCGGGGCCCTTCCTCGCCGCTGCGGGTGGTGCTGAGCCCCCTGTGGCGTTTTGTCTGGAACTACTTCTTCCGTCTGGGTTTTCTCGACGGGAAGCACGGCCTGCGGGTGTGTTATGCCAATGCCCGCCAGAGCTACCTTAAGCACCGCACCACCCGCCGTCTGGCCCGGCCTCATACCTCGTAGTCGCCGTCATCCAGGAGCTTTACTTTGGCTTTATGACCTTCATGGCGTGCCAGCCCCGGCACGGGGGTCCACAGTTTGCTGCGTCCCTCCGACCAGATGTGGGTCCACATCACATGGTCGCTCCGCTGTACATCTGCATGGTAGAGATACGGCTCCGACATCTTCAGGGCTCGGAAAGTTCCCAAAAAGGTGTGACAGGAGGAGATGGCGGTGCGCCAATGGTGTCCCGCCTCCCAGATCAGTTCAAGACGGTAGTTGATGTATCCGCGGCGTGTGCGCTCGTCGTCGCGCCCCAGACCCCGGCTGTGGAAGGGGAACGGCTTGCCCTGCAGATACAGGTCGCGGGCGTTGAGTTCCATCAACCGGTATTTTTTCGAATAACGGTCGGGATGATCGAAGGGCGAGACAAAATCGTCGCGGAAAGTGCGGGCGAAAGAAAAACACTTTTCCAGGGCGCCGGCGCGGAACTTGTAATCATCCTCGACGAAAAACACCACATCCTCATCCCGCAGGTCCAGGGTGTCCACCAGATTGATCGACGTGATGTACAGGGTATAATGCTGGGGGGTACAGCTCGCGCCCGAAAGAAGACGTTCTTCCTGGGCCTGGCTGTTCACTTCGAGTAGTGTCGAGGCAAATGGGTAAACTTTCCGGTCGACATGTTCGGAGGTGAGGATTTCCCGCATGGCAGGGTGGAGATTGTCGCCGATGATATAGAGTTCGACCGACACATGTTCCGGATCATGGCGGTGGAAGTGCTCGAGGCTGCGCATGAAGTTGCGGTAGCTGTCGGCGATCACTTCGTTATGGTCGTGTGTGCGGTAGAGAAAGACCGCCCTGCTTTTTTTCTTCCGGAAGATCATCATCACCCGTTTTTCCCGTAAGGCAGTTCTCCGGGGTCGAGGGCCCAGCGGTGCAGGGTGGCCGCCCGGAGATAGTACCTGACCAGATAAAGATAGATAAAAAGGTATCGTCGTGCAACCCCGAGGGGGAAGAGCAGTAGGCCGGCGAGGGCGGGCAGAAGCTGTTCGATGAGGAGGTTGTTGATCACCAGGAGGGTTTGCAGCAGGATGCCCCGGAGTCCGGGATAGTGGAGCGAAAAATAGATATGGCGGGAGATCAGGACATAGGTCTTGAAGAAGGCCACTTTCCTTTTGTCGCGGCGGGTGGTGCCACCATGACGGTGCAGAACGACGGGTTCGCACAGCATTGCTATCCCGGTCCCTGCCTTGCGGGCCCGCCGGCAGAGGTCGACATCTTCGTAATAGAGCCAGTAGCGTTCGTCCCATCCTCCCAAACGGTCGAAGAGAGTGCGTGCGATCCAGACCAGCGAGCCGGAGACCCACTCGGGATGAACGACACCATCGTCAGGACAGCGTTCGCGGTGTTGCCAGCGCCACCACATCCCGTAGAAAGGCCGTGTGAGGAAAGTGACCGACCAGGGGGAGGGGAAAGCCCGCATCACCTGCTCCTCCCGCCCGGCAAGATCACATTGCCGCAATGAGAGGATCGTCTCTTCTCCGTAATGACCGGCAGCTTTCCATAAAGCGTCCAAAGCCCCCTCGGGAAGCACCGTGTCCGGATTGAGGAAGAGCAGGTATCTGCCGCGAGCCTGGGAAGCCCCGAGATTGTTGGCCCGGGCAAAACCGGCATTGACCGCATTCTCAATGAACCGCACCGAAGGATACCGTCGCTGAAAATCCCCCAACTTACCGTCCCCGGAACGATTGTCCACGACGATCACCTCCCGTGGCAGACTTTGGTTGGATACCAACGCATCCAGACAGGCCGAGAGAGTCTCCCACCCGCGATAGTTGACGATCACCACGGAAATCTTCGGTACGGTCATCGGTTCAGCGTTTGCTCAAAAGGGTCATCATTTCATGGTCGTCCTCATGCACCGCCACATAGTTGGGCCCCAAAAAATCCTCGTGTTTGAAACGGTACGGCCGGAATTCTACCTTTTTCGGAAAGATCTTTCCGACGCGGTATCCGTGTTGGGCAAAGAACTGGTAAAAGTCGAACAAGAGTTTCTTGGTGAGGATGTTGATATAGCCATATTCGAATTGTACGACCCGGATCTTTCCGGCCTGAAGCGTTTTATCAAAACCCAGCAGGGCGTCGTATTCTGCTCCTTCGAGGTCGAGTTTGAGGAGGTCGATCTTCTTGATCCCGTACTCATTCACGAGGTCGTCCCCCCGTGTCATGTGGATGGTGGTCGTCCCGGTTGTTGCATAGGGAACACCGGTAAGCGATACGATCGAGGCATGGGTGTGGGAGGGATAGAGGTGGATCTTTTGGGGCCCCGGGGTGTGATAGAGGCCTTTGTTGATGAAGGTCACTCTCTTTTCTCCATGAAGGTTCTCTTTGAGGAGGCGGAAGGTCTCGGGCACCGGCTCCAGGCAGAACACCCGGGCAGTGGGGCAGTGGAGCAGCGCTTCTCGGGCATACTGTCCTACATTGGCACCTCCGTCAATGATCACCTGAGGGTTGAGTTTCCCCAGTTTTTTCAGCAGGGTCCGTTCGCCGTTGCTGTGGATACGGTGGTTGCGGTTCTCGTAGAGACGGTAGACCGACAGTCCCAGTCCTCCGATCCATTTGAAGAGGAGGTTGTGCGAATGGCGTTTGATGAAATTCTTGATCATGGCAATACGGCTTTCAATACTCCCCGTCGCAGATAGGGAGGACGAAGTCTTTTTCGGAAGATCATATAACCGTGCGAGAAGGAGACGTGGTATCCCAGCTTTTCCAGGTGGCGGGCGAAACGACCGGCATCCTCCTGGCGGTGATAGGTGCAGAGGGCGATCTTGCGGATGCGCTTTTCATTCAGCAGGTCTTCCATCCCTTTCAATACCTCTGCTTCGGCCCCGTCGACATCGATCTTGATGAAGTCGGAGGGACGGCGTTCCCGGAAAAAGTCGTCGAGGGCCACATGGGTGTCGTCGGTGACCGCTCCCACCATCTTAGGGATGATCTCCACCTTTTCCTTCCAGGGGGCGAAGGTGAGCCGCAAGGCCTCTTGCCAGGCGGGATCGGGTTCGAAGAGATAGATCTTGCCCGCTCTTTCCACCACGTCCAGCGAAAAATTCCCTTCGGCCGCCCCGACGTCGACCACCACATCCCCTTCCTCCACGTCGAAATCCCCGCTCAGGTAGCGGTGCGGAGAATGCGGATCCTGTTCCAAAAAGACCGAGTTGAAATAACGCCGTGCCCGGCGTGCATTCTCCCCATCGCGGTAGTAGAGACGATGTCCCTGGTAAATGGTGTAAAAACGTTGTGCTTTTTCATCCAGACGTAATTCGATCTTGGCAGGATCGTAACGCGCTGTGAAGGAATACGGGAAGACCGAAAGCCTGTTTTTGCGCAACCATCCGATCACCTCCTCCCACTCGGGGGTTCGCTCCTCAGGGGGCATATTTTTGTAGTGCCTGAAGATCAGTTGTTTGAGGAGTTTTTTTTGCAAGAACTCTTTTGCTTTCATCCGTTGCGGTCGTATCTTGCTAAAATACGCAGTTCCTGTGGGATAAAAAAGCGGCAGGCGGGTGGCATGGAATTTGCGCATTGAACTCCAATAACATACAAATCTTTCCTGACATGAAACCTTCCCCGTCTTTCCTGAGGATGATCCCTGTCATCCTGTTGTTCCTTTTATCTCCCATTGTCCTTTCAGCGCAGAAGATCTCTTCCCTCACGGTGAAGGTGAAATATGTTCGTCCACCGCTCTCTCCCCTTCCCGAGCGGATACGGACGTACCGGAGTGAGGTGAACATCCCGCAGGTGAAGGATGATCCGACCTACCAGCATCTGCGTGTGCCGGTGGCCGGTCTGGAGAACGCTTCGCCCGGCGACCTGATCGTTGAGCTCAATTTCCGGGACTTTGTGATGACCGATCCCCAACGGATCGAGGATCAGGTGTACCATGTGAACACCGCCAGTAAAGAGACCGGTTACTATTATCGGATCGAATACAATTTTCCGGCCGAGCTGGTGGTGACCGACCGGCAAGAGCATGCGGTTTTGCTGAACACCGTGGTCTATCCCGATTCGGCGGCGCGTTTTGTGCAGTTCGGCAAGTGGACCTTTTCGGAGGAAGAGCTGGCGAACAAGTACAGTGGCGAGGCGGATGCCATTTCGCGTAAGGTGTTCGACGCCTGTGTGAAGTCGGTGGTCCGTCAGGCGAAGGAGGAGGTGAACAGCCGTTTTGCCTGGACGCCGGTGGTGTACCGTCAGAAGATCCTGGTCCCCAAGAGCAAGAAATCGCCGTTTTACAATGAGTTCCGTCGTGCGGCTGCGAAGGTGGAGAAAGCTTTCGAGGTGGAATCGTATGAGCCGGGCGGGTCTTCGGACAAGCTGTTGCAAGAGGCTTGGGAGATCTGGGAGGGGATCCTTTCCGCTCCGTCGCAGCGGCTGACGCCGTCGCTGCGGCTGATGGCCGCTTACGACCTGGCGGCCATAGCCCGCTGGATGAACCGTTTCGACGAGGCGGAGAGATGGGCACAGCGCGCCGCCGAAGCGGTCACGCCCAAAACCCCTGCCCGCTACCGCACCATCGTGATGGAACTGCCCGGCGAGATCAACGACCGCCGCCAGCGCTACCCCGGAGTCCTGTGAAAGTACCCTCATTTTCGTATTTTCGCGAAAAGGGTTTCGCGTATGAGCTATGAAGAGGATGTACGCAAGAGCGTGGAGGTGCTCCGCCGCGGAGGGGTGATCCTCTATCCCACCGACACCATCTGGGGATTGGGTTGTGATGCCGCCTCGGAAGAGGCTGTGGGCCGCATCCATCAGATCAAGCGGCGCCCCGCAGGGAAAAGCTACATCCTCCTGGTCACGGCGGAGATGCTGGAGCGGTATGTGCCGCATCTCTCCCCCGCTTTGCGGCGGGAGATGACCGCAGGGGATCGTCCCACTACCTATATCCTGGAGGGGGTGCGGGAGGTGAGTGAGGCGGTGCGTGCTGCCGACGGCACGGCAGCCCTGCGGGTGCCTCGCGATCCTTTTTGCCAGGAGCTCCTCGAACGCTTCGGCGGCGCGATCGTCTCCACCTCGGCCAACTTTGCCGGCATGGCGCCGCCCGCCCACTTTGGACAGGTCGACCCTGCCCTTGCCAGCCAGGCAGACTATGTGGTGAGGTGGCGCCAGGACGACCGTACCCCCGCACAACCCTCCCGCATCCTGCGCATCCTTGGCGACGGCCGGCGCGAGGTGATCAGGGAATGAACCCTACTCTTTTACCAGATTTCCGCTGCCGGTGATGTCCGCATCGATGATCGCCGGCCCCCGGTAATGAAGAACCCCACTGCCGGTGATGTTGACTTTCAGGTTTTCTTCTGCCCGTACATATGCGTTGCCCGAGCCCGTAATGACGGCTTTGACATTTCTTGCAGGCAGCTCTTCGGCACGGATCTGCCCCGAGCCGGTGACCAGGACGTACAGATCCTCCACGCTCCCTTTTCCGCCAAGACGGATCGTCCCCGAACCGGTGACGCTGGCTTTGACCGAAGCGGCCTGCAACTCTGGGATCAACATCTGGCCGCTGCCGGTCACACCCGTCTTGAGATCCCCTTTCGTATGGAGTGGGGTGACCGCCTTCACCACCGCCGAGCCGGTGACATATATCCGTTCCATGTGGGGTGTGGTGATGAAGATGCGGATGCGTCCTTTCGGGGCCCTGTTGCCGGAGTATTTTTTGTAGAACCGGATCTTCAGCATCCCTCCTTCGACCGTGGTCTCCACCTTTTCCAGAAAGCTTTCAGGGCCTTCGAGTATCACCTTGGTAGCGGGTCCCTGCCGCAGTTCCACATCCGCCGAGAGGACAATGCTGATACCGTTGAAAGAGCGGACGCTGCGTTCTTGCCGCACAGATGCCCCGGAGAGGGTCGTGCCGGTCAGGAACAGCATCATGGCCGCAACGGAGGATAAAACGTTTTTCTTTTTCATGGTGCATGGGGTCTTTGTTCACGTATAAGACGTCGGTCGTGCCGGAATGTTGCCTGGATCCGGGGATTTTCTCACCATTCCTTCTTCGGGAATCCAAAACTTTCGGCAAAGTGTGACGAATAGGATTCAATAAAACAAAGACAGTCAAGTAAAAACATGGCACATGCTACGTAGAGAGCTACGTAGCCAACTGCGTAGTTGGCTGTTTGGCGTATGGGAGGTGTTGAGTAACAGCAGGGTGTGAGGAGGGGAGGGATCAAGTCTCCTCGGGGTTGAAAAGGCCTTCGGGGAGGGCAAAGCGGACGTGGTTCGATTTGCGGTCGATCCGGGTGATGAACGCTTCCCGTGCGGGGATCATGTAAGTGGCCTGACCGGAAGTGGCTTCAAAGAGGGGATTTTCGGGGATATCGAGGAAGCCCGTGATCGTTCCCGTGATGCCGGAAGTGGTGTCTTCAAAGGTATATCCCGTGAAAGAAAAGGGATCATGGTTTCCGGCGGGGAGGTATTTGGGTTCGAGGAGCACCTCGGCGCCGCGGTAACGCAGCGCCCGGTCGCGGGTGGTGACATCCTCGAAGAAGAAAAGGTATGAGCAGGGGCCGAACTCACCGGCCTCTTCGACGG
>JAMOUS010000206.1 GCA_027067975.1 Bacteroidales bacterium
GTTCCTATACGGAGGAGTGGCGGGAGAAGCTGTCGGCGGCATTCAGCATGGAAGCCCCGCAACTGTTGGCCCTGCATGCCGAATACGGGCATTACCTGGGGGGTGTGGTACGCAGCTTCCTGGCGGGCAAGGTGGTGCCGCTGGCGGTGGTGTCGCACGGTCATACGGTCTTTCACCGGCCTGACGAAGGATACACCTTTCAATTGGGCGAGGGCAGTGCGGTGGCGGCCGAGAGCGGCCTGCCGGTGGTATATGACCTGCGGGCTGCCGACGTGGCGTTGGGCGGCGAAGGAGCTCCCCTGGTGCCGGTAGGCGACTGGCACCTTTTCGGCGACTACGGGCTGTGCCTCAACCTGGGAGGTTTTTCCAATGTCTCCTATGAGTCGGAAGGGAGACGCATCGCTTTCGACATCTGCCCGGTGAACCTGGCCATGCAGCATCTGGTGAAGCCGCTGGGACTGGCTTACGACCGTGACGGCGAACTGGGAAGAGCCGGCAGGGTCGACGAAAGGCTGCTGGCTGAGCTGGAGGCGCTCGACTACTATCATCAGCCTCCCCCCCGCTCGCTGGGGCGGGAGTGGCTCGAAGAGGTCTTTCTGCCGCTCTTCGACAGGAGTGCCCTCGCTCCGCAGGACAAACTGCGCACCCTATACGAACACATTGTCCGCCAGATCGTAGGACAGACCGCCGCCCGGCATGACGGGCGCATGTTGGTGACGGGAGGAGGAGCCCATAACCGCTTCCTTATGGAACTGTTGCGGCAGCAGTTCCCCGGAGAGGTGGTGATCCCCTCGGCGCAGGTGGTCGACCTCAAGGAGGCGCTTATCTTTGCCTTCCTGGGTCTGCTTCGCCTGCTGGGACGCCCCAACACGCTCGCTTCGGTGACGGGCGCCCTGCGTGATGTCGTCGCCGGAAGTGTGGCCGACCCGTGGGGAAAACTGGAACCGGAAAAGATCATATAACCTTTAAGACCATAGAGACTATGAAAAATTTCGAAGCCTATAACCCTGTACATCTTCATTTTGGGAAAGGAGTGGTGGCCTCATTGGGTGAGGTGACGGCACGTTACGGAAAGAAAGTGTTGCTGGTGTACGGAAAAGGGTCGATCAAGCGGTATGGCTACTATGATGAGGTGGTGGCTGCGTTGAAGAAGGCGGGGCTGGAGATCGTGGAGTTTTCCGGCATCCGTCCCAATCCTGTGGCTGCGGATGTCGACCGTGCGGTGGCGTTAGCGCGTGAGGAAGGTGTGGAGGTGATCGTCGCCGTGGGGGGAGGCAGTGTCATCGACTCTGCCAAGTTCATGTCGGTATGCATCCCGCAGGGGTTAAAAGCGTGGGATGTGATGGCGCGGAGGGTGGAGCCACAGGAGGCCGTGCCCCTCATCGACGTGCTCACCGTGGCGGCCACCGGCACCGAGATGAACGCCGCAGCCGTCCTGCAGGACCCCGTCGCCGGCGAGAAGAGGGGGCTGAAGATCCCGCTGTTCTTTCCCAAACACTCTTTTCTCGACCCCACCTACACCTTCACCGTCAGCCGGGAATACACGGCCTACGGCATCGTCGACCTGATCGCCCACGCCCTGGAAGCCTTCTTCGACGGGGAGGTCTCGCTCACCGACCGTTTTATCGGAGAGATCATCAAGGATGCGATGCACTATGCACCGCTGGTGCTGGAGGAGCCGGAAAACTACGAATACCGGGCCAACATCATGCTGGATGCGACCTTCGCACTCAACGGGGTCACGATGTACGGCCGCAGCGGCGGCGACTGGGGTGTGCACTCCATCGGACACGTCCTCTCCCTTTTGTATGATGTCCCGCACGGAGCTTCCCTCTCGATCGTCTATCCCGCCTGGATGAAGCTGATGAAGAAAAAGATCCCCGAACGGATC
>JAMOUS010000207.1 GCA_027067975.1 Bacteroidales bacterium
GGTAAGCATCGGAGCAGACCGTCCTGTCGCCGTCCCTAAAAGGGACGGAGGAAAGTCCGGACAACACAGAGCACCGCACTTCCTAACGGGAAGATGTCCGTGAGGGCATAGTACCGGAACAGAAAATGACCGCCCTGGTGTGCCGGGGTAAGGGTGAAAAGGTGAGGTAAGAGCTCACCGGTGCCCGGGGTGACCCGGGCAGCCGTCCGGCTTGCGGGTTGAAAGACCATGTATACCGGCGTTTGAGGGTGGCTCGCCCGATGCCGGGGGGTAGGTCGCACGAGGCGTATGGTGACATACGTCCCAGACAAATGGCAGGAACCCCCGCGCGTCTCTTGCAGACACCCGCGGGGTGACAGAATCCGGCTTACAGGTCTGCTCCTTTTTCTTTTTTTTCCAGAAGTTGTCCAACCTTTTCAAATAGCAGGGATACATTGACGGGCTTAGCGAGATAGTCGTCAAAACCGGCGGCCAGACAACGTTTTCGTTCGTCGGCCATGGCGAAAGCGGTGAGTGCGATGGCGGGAACGGTTGGCAATGTTTTCCGGATCTCGCGCAAAGCCGTGATCCCATCCATCTCGGGCATACGCAGGTCCATCAGTAAAAGATCAGGATGCCGACTCGAGGCCAGGGGGAGTGCCTCTCTCCCATTCCAGGCATGCAAGAGAACCACGCCGGTAGGTTCAAGCAGCGCTTTCAGCAGGTCGAAGTTGGAAGGTTCGTCTTCGGCGACAAGGATCGTCCGTCCGTGCCAGTCGGGTCGATGTAAGGCTCCTTCCTGTTTATTCCGACCCTGAGAGATCTTCTCTTTCCAGAAAACACCTGAAAAGCTCACGGTGAACCGGGCACCCTTACCGGGACGTGACTCCAGGATCAGATCACCACCCATATGCTCGACCAGGCTCCTGGTGATGGCCAACCCCAAGCCGGCCCCTCCATATTTCCGCGTAAACGAATTGTCAACCTGCCGGAAACGTTCAAAGATCGTTTCCTGTTCCTCCTCGGGAATGCCGGGACCGCTATCTTCCACGACAAAGCGGACCTTATCCCCGGAGAGAAAGCATCGAACCTCCACACACCCTTTTTCGGTAAATTTCAAAGCATTCCCGATAAGATTACTGAGCACCTGTTTCAGGCGATGGGGATCTCCTTCCATCCAGGGGTCATCCTTGCAGTTCTCCTGGCGGAAATACAACTTCAGATGTATCTTCTCATAACGCACCTGCTCTTCCCGGGCAACCGCTTCGAGTTCTCGGAAAAAATCTTTCAAGGAGAATTTTTCCCGGTTGATCACGATCTGTCCCGATTCGATCTTGGAGATATCGAGGATGTCATTGATGAGGCGCAGGAGGGATTCGCTGCTTTGTTCGATATAGCGAATGAACTCTTTTTTGTTCTTTTCCGGAACCCGAGGATCGGCGAGCAGTCTGGAGAATCCGACGATGGCGTTGAGAGGGGTACGGATCTCATGGGAGACATTGGTCAGGAAGGCTGTCTTGAGGCGGTCGGACTCTTCGGCGCGACGCAAAGCTTCTTCCAGTTCTTTCTTTCGTTGCAACTCATCGGTGATGTCGCGGAAGGTGGTAACCAGGAAGGCCGGCTCACCTTTATCATCATACACCACCGCCGTGGAGGCCTGTACCTGGATAACCTTGCCGTCGGGTCTCTGCATCTCGTGTACCTTGTTTACCACGTTGCCCTCTTCCCGCAAACGTTTGGCAAAATCGATCCGTTCCGTCGATCGGGGGGGTATCAGATCGAAGATACTGAGTCCTTGTATGTCTTTATCAGGCGGCAATCCATAGATCTCTTTGGCAGTTCGGTTGGCCAGGATCACATTCCCTTCCTTGTCGACAATCGCCACGCCGCTGAGGGAGGCCTCGAAAGCGATCCGGAAGAAGTCTTTTTCTTCTTTTTCATACTCTTCCGGGTTCGGAAAAGAATGTTCAGCGGCCAGCCAGTACCATCCTTCGATCCGGCCGAGGTTTTTCCAGCGTACTTTTCCGGTCGTCCCGTTACGGAAGGATACGGTGGATACGATGATCCCGGTGTCGGCAAGGATGTCGGGCAGAAGCTCGCGGAGGCCGGTCACCTCTCCCGCCTTCGGGTACGGGTCGGTTTCTCCGTTGTCCAAGCCTGTCATTTCCCTCAGCCAAGGCGACAGATAACCAAAGCGCCCTTGCGGATCGATCGAAACAAGGAAAAGGGGCAGCCGCTCGATCAGACCACCGGGAAAACGATGACCGGAAGAGGCCTTCATCAGAGGAACTTTTTGATCTCCTTCAAGAGTTTGTCGACCTGTAACGGTTTGGCAAGGTAGGCATCACAGCCGGCTTTCAGACATTTACGTTCTTCTTCGGGAGAAGCGTAGGCTGTCTGCGCGATGACCGGAATCTCCGCGAATCGCTTCTTGATGAACAATGTGGCTTCAAAACCGTTCATCTCCGGCATCTCAATATCCATCAGGACAAGGTCCACTTTCTTCCCACCTTCCCTTTCGAGGATGTGGAGTACCTCTTTCCCATTTCCGGCATGATAAACACGGTACCCCGCCTTTTCCAGTACTTCGCGGAGGTATTTGTAATTGAACTCATCATCCTCGGCAATCAGGATCCTTTTCCCGCGCGGATCTTCCCGGAAGGTGATACTGGCTCCACCGGAGAGGCGTAAGCCGATGCTGATATCGTTTTCCAGGTTTTTCAGGGGAATGGTAAAGAAGAACTGGGATCCCTCCCCTTCTTTGGAAACCACCCAAATCCGGCCGCCGAGCAATTCCGTAAGCTTTTTTGAGATCGCCAGTCCCAAGCCCGTTCCGGGATACACTCGTGTCTTGGAGTTGTCGACCTGCTGAAAACGTTCAAAGATCACTTCCTTTTTATCATCGGGGATGCCGATGCCGGTATCTTTCACGAAGAACAACAGTTCTTTCCGGTTCGGCGTGACCTGATAACCGAATTCGACATATCCTTCATGCGTGAATTTGATCGCATTGCCGATAAGGTTATTGAGGATCTGTCGCAGTCGGAGAGGATCAGTTTTCACCTTGAAAGGCAGTCGCTGAGTAGGATTGCTTCGGCGCAGCTCGATGGCCTCGGCCCGGTGATGGCTGACGATCAGTTCCGAGAAGGTGGTCTCGAGCGAGTTCATCAGATCGTCAATGTTGACGTATTCTTCCCGCATGGTGACCTGACCTGCTTCCAGGCGTGCCAGGTCGAGGATATCGTCAATGAGGCGCAGGAGACTGTCGCCGCTGTTCTTGATGATGTTCACATACTCCTTCTTCTGATCAGGGGTAAGGTCCTCCAGGGATAGCAATTGCGCAAATCCCAGGATTGCGTTCATAGGAGTACGGATCTCATGAGACATGTTGGTCAGGAAAGCGGTCTTCATCCGGTCGGCCTCTTCGGCCTTTTCCTTGGCTGCACGCAAACTGCGTTCCACCTCTTTCCACTTCCCGATATCACGGTAGAGGGCATAGATGATCGTCTTCTCCGGAGAGATCCGGAAAGGTGTGATCACCAAGGAGACGTCGATCCTTTCCCCGTTCTTTTTCATTCGGACGGTTTCCGTCTCAATCATCTCACCCCGGAACGAACGTTCGGTGAACGAACGGGCTTCGTCGCGATATTCTTCCGGCACGATAAGTTCGTCGAGGGTCTTTCCGATAGCTTCGCCTTCTTCGAAGCCGAAGAGTTTGTTAAAAGCCACGTTCGCATCGGTGATCGTCCCCGGATACTCTTGAATCACAGTCGCTTCCGGAATATTCTGGAAAAGTTGTTCGAAATAGGTTTTTTCGATACGGAACTCTTCCTCTCGTTGTTTCTTCTCAATGGCCAGGCCGATCTGGTAAGAGACCAGTTCGAGGATGTTCTTGTCGGCCTCGGTGTAGGTATTTTCATCGGTATAGCTTTGGACACCGACCATCCCGATGATCCGGTCGTGGACCCGAAGCGGGGCTCCCACCCACACTTTGGAATCGGTCCCCACCAGTTCCACTTCACCTTTCTTCACGAGTTCCCGAAACTCTTTCTCCCTGACAAGCAATGCCCGGTTGGTCTTGACCACATAGTATGAAAGGGTCTTGGCGGCCGGCACCCTTTCAAAATGATCTTGGGTGTCGCTGAAGAACGGCATGGTAAAGGTGTCGTCCTCCGGATGATAGAGGGCAATGTAAAAATTGGTCGTGTCCATCAGCTTACTCAGCTGCTCCCTCACAAATGCGGTCAACTCACGCAAATCTTTCGTAAAAACCGTTGCATTGGATATCTCCAGCAAGGTTTTCAAAACGGTTTCCTGATCTAATCCCTTTCTGTTGTTCAGCATTTTATACCTTATAAAAATCGCTCTCCAAAAACCGACTAAAATTAACAACTATTTTGCAAGAGAAAAACGGATCGGGCAGGATATTATGACGGATTTATTATTTTTACGGGTGAAGAAACGTGATTCTTATGGGAGCAAAAACCGTTCTGGTATTGGATTGCGGAGCCACGAACATCCGCACCATAGCTGTGGATTTGCAAGGGCGCATTGTGGAGGTAGCCTCGCTGCCCAATAACACGCAGCCGGATCCCTCCAATCCTGATTACCGTATTTGGGACGTTGATGAGATCTGGAAAAAGTTCTCCCAGACCACGGGGGAGGTCATATCCCGTCTGGAAGGGTACGACATTGCCGCTGTCACGGTCACCACTTTCGGTGTGGACGGCGCCCCCTTCTCTGCATCGGGAGAGATGCTTTATCCGGTGATTTCCTGGCAATGTCCGCGCACCACCCCTGTGATGGAAAACATCGGGAAATACATTCCTTTGGATGAGCTTTACCGGATCACCGGCCTTCAGCCGTATGGGTTCAACACCATCAACAAACTGATATGGCTTCGTGAAAATGAGCCGGCAGTGGCAGAAAGGATGGAGGCTTTTCTTTTCATTCCTTCCATCTTTCTGTATTATCTCACCGGAGAGATGGTCACCGACATGACGATGGCAGGCACTTCGATGCTCACCGACCTGCAGCGGCGGGCTTTTTCTGAGGAGATTCTTTCCCGTATCGGCTTTTCCGCAGATATTTTCCCTTCTCCCTGTGAGCCTGGGACAATGGTCGGATCCGTCAAAGGGGAGCGGGCGCGTCAATTGGGACTGCCGGAAGGTATTCCTGTGGTGGCAGCCGGCCACGACACACAATTCGCCATTTTCGGTTCCGGTGCGGGTGAGCACGAGCCCGTGCTAAGTTCCGGCACGTGGGAGATTCTGATGGTGCGCAGCCGTCAGGCTCGTCCCGACGAGGAGCTCTTCAGGAAAGGGGTCACGCATGAGTTGGATGTCCTTCCGGGCCTCATCAATCCCGGCATTCAATGGATCGCATCGGGTATGTTGGAATGGATCAAACGGAATTTTTACGCTCCGGAGGCTGTGCGACCGGACATTTACGACATCATGATCGGCGAAGCCCGGCAGGTGGCTGCGGGGGCGCAGGGGGTGCGTGTCGATCCTTCTTTTTACGGAGGGACGGGCGCCATCAAGGGGCTGACGATGGAGACCTCCCGCGGGGCGGTGTACCGGGCGGCACTGGAGTCGTTGGTATGCAAGACCCGCCACAGTCTTTCCATTCTGGAGGAGGCCGGTGATTTCAAGGCCGAGAAGTTGTTGCTGGTAGGCGGCGGAGCGAAGAATGCCCTGTGGAACCAACTGCGTGCCGACATCCTGGGAATCCCCGTGAAGGTAGTAAAACAGAAAGAGACCACCGTACTGGGGGCGGCACTCTTTGCGATGGCAGGGGTAGGTATCTATCCTTCCCCCGAAGCGGCCAGGGATCATGTAAAGTATGAGACGGAGGATTACCAACCGGGCCGGAACCGTCACAAGTACGAAGCACTGTATGAAGAGTACCGTCAGATGTTCGAAGGATAGATTCTCTATTTGAACGGATAAAAAAAAAGAAAGGCCGGAAAAATCCGGCCTTTCCTGTATTCGCATGTTCTTGCCTAACGGTAAAGCGGTCCGTAATTTTTGCAGGCCCTGTAGTCGGCCCCTTCGGGCTCGGCGGTTCCGAACATCGACCATGCGGCCGGGCGGAAGATCCTCTCCGGTTCGACGTTGTGCATGTTGACAGGTATGCGCAACATCGAGGCCAAGGTAATGAGCTTGTCGCCGATATGGCCGTAGCTGATGGCACCATGGTTGGCCCCCCAGTTGGCCATGACGGAATAGACATCGCGGAAGGCGCCCTGGCCGGTAAGTTTGGGCACAAACCAAGTGGTCGGCCAGGTGGGGTTGGTGCGCCGGTCGAGGATACGGTGGATCTCCGGGTCCAGGTCGACCGTGTATCCTTCGGCGATCTGGAGCACCGGACCGAGGCCTTTGACGATATTGATACGGCTCATCGTCACCGGCATCTCTCCCTGGGTGAGGAACTGCGACGAGAAGCCGCCACCGCGGAAATACTCGTACGCTGCCGGCGGCCAGTGGGTGGCGGCCAGGCAGTTCTCCACATCTTCCTGCGTCACCTCCCAGAAAGGTTTCATGACGGAATTCCCGTTGGCATCTTTCATCTGCCCCGTAGCGTCAAGGGTGGTCGAGCCGGAGTTGATCAGGTGGATGATGCCGTTGGCGGCCTTGCCGGTGAGCTCCTTGCCGGTGACCCGTTTCACGGCCTCGGGGCTCCAATAGGTCCGCACATCCGAGAAGATCTGGGCGGTATTGGTGAGGAGGTGGCCGAAGAGCATGGAGATCCCGTTGAGGCTATCATTTTCCGTGGCCATGATATAGGGCTCCCGTATGCCGTTCCAGTCAAACGACGAGTTGAGGATCGCCTCCATGAAGTCGCCGTTTGGGAAGTGATCGGTCCACTGGCGCTGGCCCTGGAAACCGGCCACGATAGCGTTGTGACCCATGGCCTCCTCTTCGTAGCCCATTTCGGCCAGACGGGGGTTACCGACCATGAGGTCGCGGGCGATGAGGGTCATTTTCACGACAACCTCCCACTCCCAGTCTTTGCGTTTGCGGTCGCGCTGCAGTTCCGGCGGGTTGAGATCTTCACCTTCTTTGCAATATTTTTTCACCCACGCCATGGCGCGCTCGAACTCTTCCTTGTCGTAGATCCCTTCTTCCATGCGGCGCACCAGTTCCGTCATATCGACCACTTCGGTACGCATGCCGAGGTAATCGAGCAGGAACTCCTGGTCGACGACCGAACCGACGATGCCCATCGACATGCCTCCGATGGAGAGATAGGACTTGTTGCGCATCTCGGCCACGGCAAGGCCGGCTTTTGCGAAGCGGAGCAGTTTTTCCTGAACATCTTCGGGGATGGTTTCGTCGTCGGCATCCTGGACATCATGACCATAGATGCTGAATGCCGGCAGTCCTTTCTGGTTATAACCGGCCTGGGCAGCTGCGAGATAGACCGCTCCCGGGCGTTCGGT
>JAMOUS010000208.1 GCA_027067975.1 Bacteroidales bacterium
GTACGCTCACGGACCATCGTTTCATGACCTTCTTTTTTCAGTCTCTCACACAATGCGGAGGTGCGTTTGTCCTGCCAGACGATGGCGTTCATGACAGGCTCGCCCGTGCGGCGGTCCCATACGACCGTCGTCTCCCGCTGATTGGTGATGCCGATGGCGGTCACGTCGTGAGGAGATAACCGGTTGCGTTCCAGAAGCTGGCGGAAAACCGACCGCTGGCTGTTCCAGATCTCTTCCGGATCATGCTCCACCCACCCGGGACGGGGAAAAAACTGCGTGAACTCCTGCTGGGCCATGTCCAGCAAATTTCCTTCCAGGTCGAACAAAACCGCCCGGGAACTGGTGGTGCCCTGGTCGAACGCGATGATCCTCTCTGCCATGATCGATGTTTTTGTTTTCCTCGTTACCAAATTACATGAAAAATGCGAGAAAATGACTTGCCCATGCAGGACGTATTTTGCGTTTAGCAGGAAAATAATATTTTCGTAATTTTGGCGCTATTAAAAAAGCTGTGTTTTTTTGTCACCCTAAAACCTGGCGCGATGGATGAAATGAGAGAAAGAGAGCCCAAGGAGACCACTGACCGGGTGGAAAAGGAAGAAATACGGACCGATCAGAACGGTCGAACGGCCCAGGTGGAGGGAGAAGAAGATCTCCGGACCGGCAGCCCCGCCTTGGAAGAGGGGAACACCGGCGAAGGATCCGGAAAGTCGACAGAAGAGGAGACCGGCAAGAAAACGGATCATTCCCCGGTACCGGAAGAAACTCCCGGGGAAAATGTACCGGAAGAAAAAGAGGATCCCGGAATAAAAGAGAAAGAGCCCCCTCTGGAAGAGAAAGCGGTGGAAGAAAGAACGGAGGAAGAGGGAACAACGGAAGAAAAAGAGGAAAAAGTGGTCACCGTCGAAGAGGTGGATTATTCTACCTTTTCGCTGGATGAACTGGTCGATCGTTTGGCCCTTCTGCTGGAAGAAAGGCCTGTGATGGAGATCCGCGACGATGTGGAGCGAATCAAAGTGTTTTTCTACAAAAAACTCAACCAGGAAAAGGAGGAACGCAAGAAAAAGTTCATCGAAGAAGGAGGGGATCCGCTCGACTTCAAGCCTGTACCCGATGGCCGGGAAGAGAGGATGATCGACCTCCTGAAAGCCTACCGTCACCGGAAGTCCCAGTATACCAAAGAACTGGAAGAACAGAAACAGAAAAACCTCGAAGAAAAATATAAGATCATCGAGGAACTGAAGGAGCTGGTCACACGCAACGAATCGCTCGGAAAGACTTTCCAGGAATTCCGCGAACTCCAGAAAAGATGGAGGAACATCGGGGTCGTCCCCCAGCAGTATGTCAATGAACTGTGGGAAAGCTATCATTACCACGTTGAGAAGTTTTACGATTACATCCGCATCAACAAGGAGCTGCGCGACCTCGATCTGAAGAAGAACATGGAAGCCAAGACCAAACTGTGCGAACAGGCCGAGCAACTGCTTCTCGAACCGGATATCGTCGCCGCCTTCAAGACCTTGCAGAAATATCACGAACAGTGGCGGGAGATCGGTCCCGTCCCCAAAGAACATAAAGCCGAACTCTGGGAACGTTTCAAAGAGGCAACCCGGAAGATCAATAAAAAATACCAGGCATATTTCCAAGAGATCAAAGAAATCCAGAAAAAGAACCTGGAACAGAAGACCCTCCTGGCTGAAAAGGCCGAAGAGATTGCAATGCTCGATCTGAAAACCCCCAAAGAATGGGAGGAAAAGTCGGAAGAGATCCGTGAACTACAAAAGATCTGGCGCACCATCGGGTTTGCCCCGAGAAAATACAACCATGCCATTTATGAACGCTTCCGGAAGGCTTGCGACCGGTTCTTCGGCCGGAAACGCGAATTTTTTGCGGCCAATAAGGAAATCCAGATGAACAACCTGCAGCTCAAGACCGACCTGTGCGTTCAGGCCGAAGCCCTGCAGGACAGTACCGACTGGAAAAAGACCACCGAAGACCTGATTAACCTCCAAAAGAAATGGAAAGAGATCGGCCCCGTACCCCGGAAGTATTCCGACCAGCTCTGGAAAAGGTTCCGCGCCGCCTGTGACCGATTCTTCGAAGCCAAAGCCCGCTATTACA
Source organism: Bacteroidales bacterium (assembly GCA_027067975.1). Taxonomy (GTDB): domain Bacteria; phylum Bacteroidota; class Bacteroidia; order Bacteroidales; family VadinHA17; genus DRPN01. The sequence goes on from JAMOUS010000208.1 coordinate 2,122, forward strand.
AAAGCCTGCGGGAGAACTTCGAGGAAAACCTCCGCAAAAAAGAGGAACTCCTTGCAGAAATGCGCTCTTTTAACCCCTCCGGGGATACCGACAAGGATTTTGCTGCGATCCAGGAGTTCCAGCGCCGCTGGTCAGAGATCGGGTACGTGCCACTTGAAAAAAAGGAAGAGATCAACGCTTCTTTCCGGAAACAGGTGGACGAACTGTATAACCGACTGAACCTAAATGAACATACCAAAAGCCTCATCAAATACAAGACCAAGCTTCAGGAGCTTGCCGGCTCCCCCAAAGCCGCCGTCAAACTCCAGAAAGACAGGGAAAAGTTCATCAACCGAATCAAACAACTGGAAAGTGATATCACCATCTGGGAAAACAATATCGGTTTCTTCGCAAATTCCAAGAATGCCGAGTCCCTCATCCGGGATGTGACCACAAAGATCGAGAATGCCAAGGCCAGTATTGAACTCCTGAAAGAGAAACTGAGGCTGATCGATGAAATGGAGATCGAATGACCCTAAAATCCACTGAAGTTTTGAGCACAACAAAGTACATTTTCGTGACGGGAGGGGTGACCTCTTCACTGGGCAAGGGGATCATCTCCTCCTCCCTGGCCAAACTGCTGCAAGCTCGGGGCTACAGAGTGACCATCCAAAAACTCGACCCCTACATCAATGTCGACCCCGGCACACTCAACCCCTACGAACACGGGGAATGTTATGTCACCGAAGACGGGGCCGAAACCGACCTCGACCTGGGACATTATGAACGCTTCCTCAACGCTAACACCTCCCAGGAGAACAATGTCACCACCGGACGGATCTATCAGTCGGTGATCGAAAAAGAACGAAGAGGCGATTATCTGGGGAAGACCGTACAGGTGATCCCCCATATCACCGACGAGATCAAAAACCGCATCCGTCTTCTGGGGAAAAAATACGATTATGAGATCGTTATCACCGAGATCGGCGGAACGGTCGGGGACATTGAGTCTTTGCCATACATCGAATCGGTACGTCAGTTAAAGTGGGACCTGGGGCCAGCCAATTGCCTGGTGATTCACCTTACCCTTGTGCCCTACCTGCCCACTTCGGGAGAGCTGAAGACCAAGCCCACCCAGCATTCCGTGAAACTCCTCCAGGAGGCGGGGATCCAGCCGGATGTGCTGGTACTGCGTACCCAGAAACCTCTTTCCCTTGATATCCGCAAGAAGGTGGCCCTCTTCTGCAACGTCGACCTCTCCAGTGTGATCGAATCGATCGATGCCGAAACCATCTATGATGTGCCCCTTCTCATGCTCAAGGAAAAACTTGATGAGACCGTCCTCCGGAAACTGGAACTGCCCATTCGCCAGGAGCCTGAGCTGAAACCCTGGAAGGATTTCCTCAATCGCCTGAAATCTCCGAAAAAGCGTGTAAGGGTAGGACTGGTGGGGAAATATGTGGAACTGCACGATGCCTATAAATCGATCTCCGAATCCTTTACCCATGCCGGCGCTGCAAATGAATGCAAGGTGGAGATCGAATACATCCATTCGGAATATCTGAATGAACAAAATGCCCGTGAAAAACTGGGCGACCTCGACGGCATCCTGGTGGCTCCGGGCTTCGGAAGCCGCGGCATCGAGGGAAAGATCGTTGCGGCCGGCTTTGCACGCCGCAACAATATCCCCTTCCTCGGGATCTGTCTCGGCCTGCAGTGTGCCGTGATCGAATTTGCCCGGAATGAGCTGGGCTTCGAAAATGCCAACTCCACCGAGATGAACCGGAAAACCCCTTATCCGGTCATCGACCTGATGGAAGAACAAAAAGGAGTGACCGCCAAAGGGGGAACCATGCGCCTCGGGGCTTATCCTTGCCGAATTATCGACACTTCCAGCAAAGTGTACAAAGCCTATGGAACCGGACTGGTGAACGAACGTCACCGCCATCGCTATGAGTTCAACAATACCTATCTTGAAGACTTTGAAAAGGCGGGAATGAAAGCCGTCGGGATCAACCCGGACACCAACCTTGTGGAGATCATGGAGATCCCTGCCCACCGATGGTTTGTCGGTACGCAGTTCCACCCGGAATACCGGAGCACCGTACTGCAACCCCACCCGCTCTTCGTGAGCTTCGTGGCTGCTGCTCTCCAATATGCCGAAGAAAAAAAGGGGAAGGAAAAGATGTCGAACGAAAAGGAGAAAGCCGTAAAACATGGATAAGAATACGGTCACCGGCCTGATACTGATCGTCCTGTTGTTCATTGGGTTTACCTATTACAACAATACGCAGAAGGACAAGGCTTACCAATACGAGATCACACGTGCTGATTCGCTGTTTGAAAAAGGAAAATACCGGGTGGCGAGAGTGAGTTACCTGCGAGCCCTTTCCTTTAAACCCTCCGAAGAGTATCCCCGCAAACGGGTCCTCTCGATCGATTCGATCCTCCATGTCCGGGCATTGAGCGATACGGCCGCCTCACATGCGGCACAGGAGGAAAATGCCACGGCTGCTCCTGTCACTCAGCCGGCTACCGTGGTGCTGGAAAAAGATTCCGTCGCCCTGGTGCCTGTAAAAGCCGAACAGAAATTTATAACCGTCGAGAATGAACTGGCCAAATACACCTTCACAACCCTCGGGGGAAGACTTTATTCCGTGGAACTGAAAAAATACAAAACCTGGGATCAAAGACCCCTGATCCTCTTCCATGGCGACTCCACCGAATTCGGCTTTCGCTTCTTCTCGGCGGACAACAAGCTGATCGATACCCAAACCCTTCTTTTCAAGCCCGTTTCGGATACAGGACATATCACGGTCACCGACAGTGTGTATCAGGCCGTCTTCCGCCTGCAGGTCGGAGAGGATCAATACATGGAATACCGCTATATCATTCCGAAAAATGACTATATGATCGGTTTCGATGTGGTTCTCCACGGTATGGACCGTGTGATCGCACAAAACCTGACCGATCTCTCCCTACGCTGGAAAATCTATATGCCCCAACAGGAACAGGGACGCATGAACGAGGACAACTATTCGACCATCAAGTTCAAATATTATCAGGACGAGGTCGACGGACTTCCCATGCGAAGCAACAAACCTGTCCTGGAGAAAGATATCCCGACCCGTATCGAATGGGTGGCTTTCAAAGACCAGTTCTTCTCTTCCGTGTTGATCTCTCCGGATCCTCCCTTTAACAGCGGGAAGGTGCATTCTGAAAAGATGCCGGACGACTCTCCCTACTTCAGGGAGTGTGAGGCCGACCTGAGCGTGCCTTACCGGGCGGCTCCCGACCTCACCTATCATATGAAGATGTACTTCGGCCCCAACCACTTCAAAACGCTGAAAAAATACGGTATGGACCTTCAGGAGCTGGTGTTCCTCGGACGCAACATCATTCGGGCCATCAACCAGTTCGTGATCATCCCCATCTTCAACTGGCTCAACAAGTATATCAGCAATTACGGGATCATCATTCTCTTGTTGACCCTGATCATCAAGATGGCACTCTTCCCGCTCACTTACCGCTCTTATGTCTCCCAGGCCAAGATGCGTGTGCTGAAACCTTATATCGACGAGATCGCCAAGAAATATCCCCGCAAGGAGGATGCAATGAAGAGACAACAGGCCCAGATGGCGCTGTACAAGCAGGCAGGAGTGAGCCCCATGAGCGGTTGCCTGCCCATGCTGCTCCAGATGCCGATCCTCTTCGCCATGTTCCGCTTTTTTCCCACTTCCATTGAACTGCGACAGCAAAGTTTCCTTTGGGCACATGATCTCTCCACGTATGACTCGGTACTGCAGTTGCCCTTCACCATTCCCATGTACGGGGATCATGTGAGCCTCTTCACGCTGCTAATGACCATCTCCACCATCATTACCATGAAGATCAACAGTCCCTCGGGTGATTCCTCCCAGATGCCCGGGATGAAGGGAATGATGTACATTATGCCGATCACCTTCATGCTCTTCCTCAACAACTTCTCCGCAGCCCTCAACTATTACTATTTCCTCGCCAACTTGATCACGTTCGCTCAGAACATGATCGCCAAGCGTTTCGTCGATGAGGAAGAGATCCTGCGCAGGGTACAGGAACGCCGGAAGATGCCGGTGAAGAAATCGAAATGGCAGCAACGCCTCGAAGAAGCTGCCAAAGCACGGGGCTATACACCCCCAAAAAAGCCTAGGAGAAGATGATCTGCAACATCCTTCTCTTACTTTGAAATGCGAGGAGTTTGCACTACATTTGGCCGAACAAACAAAAATGAAACTCAATTAAAACATTGCGGTAATGAGCATATTGGTCAATAAGGACTCACGGGTGCTGGTCCAGGGTTTTACGGGCAGTGAAGGAACATTCCATGCCCAGCAAATGATCGAGTATGGAACAAGTATCGTAGGAGGGGTGACCCCTGGCAAAGGCGGACAGAAACATCTTGACCGGCCTGTCTTCGATACCGTAAGCGAAGCGGTCAAAGAGACGGGAGCCGACGTGTCGGTCATCTTCGTGCCCCCGCCGTTTGCTGCCGATGCGATCATGGAAGCCGCCGACGCAGGCATCCGTGTCATCGTCGCCATTACCGAAGGGATTCCCACCAGCGACATGGTGAAAGTGAAAGAGTACCTCAGCAAACGCGATTCACGCCTGATTGGCCCCAACTGCCCGGGCATCATCACCGCCGAAGAGACCAAGATCGGTATCATGCCGGGTTTCATATTCAAAAAAGGTCCCGTGGGCATCGTTTCCCGCTCGGGGACCCTTACCTATGAGGCGGTCGATCAGGTGACCAAGACCGGTCTGGGACAGACCACGGCCATCGGGATCGGGGGAGACCCCATCATCGGAACCTCCACGCTGGATGCCATCAAACTTTTCATGGAAGACCCCGAGACCGAAGGGATCATCATGATCGGCGAGATCGGAGGTACCATGGAGTCGGAAGCCGCCGAGTGGGTCCGCGACCATGGTACCAAGCCGGTGGTGGGATTCATCGCCGGACAGACGGCCCCCAAAGGCCGCAGGATGGGACATGCCGGCGCCATCATCGGCGGAAAGGACGATACCGCCGCCGCCAAAATGAAGATCATGGCCGAATGCGGCATCCATGTCGTCGAATCCCCCGCCCACATCGGTGAGACCATGGCCAACGCCCTGAAATGATCTTGCCCTATGGATCCGTTGGAACAGGCGGCCAAGTCCATCCGGGAAGCTTCCCATGTCACCGCTTTCACCGGAGCAGGTATCTCGGTGGAGAGCGGAATCCCTCCCTTTAGG
>JAMOUS010000209.1 GCA_027067975.1 Bacteroidales bacterium
GGAGACCACCGAAAAGATCTTTTCCGAGATGTTCGTACTCCCCAAGAACGGCCCCGCCAGCGAGGACGGTGCCGTCTACGACCCCGATCCCGGGAAACAGGACTTTCCTTCCTATGAGGAGACGGTCTATTATTACACGTGGGACAATGTGGCGGTGATCTGCCTCAACTCCGACTACTGGTACACCCCCAGCGGTGAGGCGATCCCAGTGGTGGGAGGCAACTTCCACGGGTATGTGATGGACCAGCAGATGAAGTGGCTGGGCCACACCCTCAAAAAGCTCGAAAAGGATGATGCCATCGACCATGTGTTCATCACCATCCACACTCCTTTCTTCCCCAACAGCGCCCACATCAGCGACGACATGTGGTACGACGGCAACAACGAGGTGCGGCCATGGGTGGCCGGCAAGCCTGTGGAAAAAGGGATCATCGAGCGTCGTGACCAACTGCTCGAAATGATCATCAACAAGAGCCGCAAGACGGTGGCCCTGCTCACCGGCGACGAGCACAACTACTGCAAGACCGAGATCGGCCCGCAGACCCCCCTCTACCCCGAAGGATGGCAGGGCAAACGGCTCAAGCCGAAAAGGACGATCTACCAGATCAACAACGGTGCGGCAGGCGCTCCCTATTATGCACAGGGAGAGGTACCCTGGACCCCCTACACCACGGGGTTCTCCACCCTCAATGCCCTCTGCCTCTTCCATGTCGACGGCAAGCACATTCGCATGGAGGTAATCAACCCCGACACTTTCGAAAAGATCGACAGCCTGCAACTCCGGTGATTCCCACCACTTGCTGTCCGTCAAGCGGAAAGGGAACAAGATCTACCTCTCTTTTTATTTGTTTTCCTTGAATCAGGGAGACAGGCGGCATGCCGGGCAGCTTAGCCTTTTGGAAAGGAGACCGTCGGGGAGGAAAGCCGCATGGGAAGAGAGGGTGCCCTATATTACGGCAGGATCATTCCCCGATGATCTTCACCAGCACGCGCTTGCGGCGCATGCCGTCGAACTCGCCGTAGAAGACCTGCTCCCACGGCCCGAAGTCGAGCTTGCCGTCGGTGATGGCGATCACCACTTCCCGCCCCATGATGGTTCGCTTGAGGTGGGCGTCGGCATTGTCTTCGAAGCCGTTGTGGCGGTATTGCGAATAGGGTTTCTCCGGAGCCAGCTTCTCGAGCCACACCTCGAAGTCATGATGCAACCCCGGCTCATCGTCGTTGATGAAGACGCTGGCCGTGATGTGCATGGCATTGCACAGCATCAGTCCCTCCTTGATGCCGCTCTCACGCAGGCACTCCTGCAGTTGGGGGGTGATGTTGATCAGTTCCCTTCTTTTTTTCGTCTCAAACCAGAGTTCTTTCCGGTAGCTTTTCATGGTTCAACAGGTTTTTAAGTTAGGTTTGATAGGGTTTATGTCAGTCCGAGATCCTTTTTGATGGCTTCGATCTTTTGCGTCAGCGCCGCATCCACTTTGTCGAAATCGGCGGGATCCTTCAGTTCGGTCTTGACACTGAAATAGAACTTGATCTTGGGCTCGGTGCCAGAGGGACGGACGGAGACCTTGGATCCGTCGTGGAGGATGAACTGCAGCACATTCGACTTGGGCAGGGTGATGTGGTAGCGCAGGTCGGAGATCAGGTCGATGGTCTGCTGTTTGAGATAATCATGGATGAGCATGACGTTCGAGCCGTTGATGGTCTCGGGATAGTTGCTGCGGAAGTTGTCCATCATGGCCTGGATCTCTTCGGCGCCTTTCTTGCCCTTTTTGACGATGTTGAGCAGGTCTTCCTTGTAGAATGCGAACTCGGTGTAGATCCGTTTGAGCAGGTCGAACAGAGTCATCCCCTGCTGTTTGGCCCAGGCGGCGGTCTCTGCGACCATCACGGCGGTGCTGATCGAGTCTTTGTCGCGGACGAAGTCGCCCACCATAAAGCCGTAGCTCTCCTCTCCGCCGGCGATGAAGGTCATCTTTCCCTCGTAGCGGCGAATCACATCTGCGATCCATTTGAAGCCGGTGAGGACATCGAAACATTTCACGCCGAAATGTTTGGCGATCTCGGCAAGAAGGTCGGTAGTCACGATGGTCTTGACGATGTATTCGTTGCCGGTGATCTTTCCTTTCTCTTTCCAGCGGGTGAGGATGTAGTAGGTAAGCAGGGTGGCGGTCTGGTTACCGTTAAGAAGGCGCATCTGCCCTTTGTCATCGCGCACGGCCACGCCGAGGCGGTCGCCGTCGGGGTCGGAGGCCATCACCAGCTCGGCGCCGGTCTCGTCGGCCTTTTTGAGGGCCATCTCCAGGGCGGCATGCTCTTCGGGGTTGGGGGAGACCACTGTGGGGAAGTCGCCGCTGACCACATCTTGCTCCGGCACATGGATAATGTTGGTAAAACCATAGCGGTGCAGTGCCTCGGGCACTATCTTCACGCCGGTGCCGTGGATGGGCGTATAGACGATCTTCATATCGTGGTGGGCCTTGACCGCCTCGGGCGTGAGGGAGAGGGCCGTGACCGCCTCGAGGTAGGCATCGTCCACCTCCTTGCCGATGATATGGATCCGCTCTCGGGGACCGTTGAACTTCACCTCGGAAGGATCCTGAATTTTCTTCACCTCATCGATGATGTTCCTGTCATGGGGTGGGATCACCTGGGCCCCGTCTTCCCAGTAGGCTTTGTAGCCGTTGTATTCTTTGGGGTTGTGCGAAGCGGTGATCATCACGCCACTCTGGCATCCCAGGTGGCGGATGGCAAAGGAAAGTTCGGGGGTGGGACGCAGGTCGTCGAAAAGGTACACTTCGAAGCCGTTGCCGGCGAAGATGCCGGCCGTGGTCTCGGCAAAGAGGCGGCTGTTGTTACGACAGTCGTGAGACACCACCACGCGGATGGTGTCACGGTCGGCAAACTGTTTTTTGAGGTAGTTGGCCAGTCCCTGTGTGGCCATACCGACGGTGTAGATGTTCATCCGGTTGGTGCCGGCGCCCATGATGCCGCGCAGGCCGCCGGTACCGAACTCGAGGTCCTTGTAAAAAGCATCTATCAACTTATCGGGATCCCCTTCGAGGAGCTCCCGCACCTCCTGTTTGGTTGCCTCGTCATAGTCGCCCTCGAGCCACTTGCGGGCACGGGCTTTCACCTGTTCGAGCAGATCATTTTGTTCCATATTTTCTTCTTTTAGATTTTTCAGGCACTTGTAAAGACTTTTTTTCCAGTGGGGGATGGCAAGGCGATAGGTTGTTTTGATCTTCTCCTTGGCCAGCACGCTGTAAAAGGGTCGGGGAGCAGGACGAACGAACGCTTCGGAGGTGACGGCCTTGACTTTTTTGCGGATGCCGCGGGCGGACAGCACCTCGAGGGCCAGGTCGTACCAACTGCATACGCCTTCGTTGCTGTAGTGGTAGATGCCGGGGTGCCAGTTCCCTTGTTCCGCTTCATCGATGATGGCGAGGAGGGCGCCGGCAAGGTCGCCGGCGTAAGTGGGCGACCCCACCTGATCGTACACCACCTGCAACTCGTCACGACTGCGGGCGAGACGCAGGATGGTGCTGACGAAATTGTTGCCGTATTCCGAATAGAGCCAGGCCGTCCGCACCACAACGCTATGGGGATAACCCAGAGCGATCTGCTCCCCCTCATATTTGCTTTTGCCGTATACCGACACCGGCGCCGCAGGATCCTCCTCCCGATAGGGGCGGTGGTTCCGGCCGTCGAAAACATAGTCGGTGGAGAGATGCAGCAAGCGGAAAGGATGCTCCCGCGCCGCTTCAAGGAGGTGGGCCACCGCCCCGGCATTGATGCGGTAGGCCAGCTCGCCCTCCTCCTCCGCCTTGTCCACAGCCGTATAGGCGGCACAATTGATCACGTAATCCGGCTTTTCCGTGTCTATGTATCCCCGCACGCCTCCCACGTCGAGGAGATCCAGTTCCTCCACGTCGGTGAAGAGAAACGTCCAACGTAACCGACGCTGGGCCTCTTCGCGCAACGCACGGCCCAACTGCCCGTTGGCACCGGTGACCAGGATCTTCGGCATAAAAAAGTTTTATCGTAGAACAAAGGTATAAAAAAACCGGCATCAGCGGGAGGGGACACACAAAAGCGATAATACGATGAGGCGATGAGGAGGAAGTCAAGAAAAAATATGAAATTATTCCTTTACAAAAAAGGAAGGGTCGCGACAGGTAGGCTTGAAAAATTTTCAAGAACGACTAACGCACAAGAAGTTTCCGTGTCTCCTTACCCTGAGTCCCTACCACCTCGATCAGGTAAAAGCCGGGCTTCAGAGAGAGCGGCAGTCCCAACCTGAAAGTCCCCCGCCACGGGTAGCTCCGGATAAGCCGCCCATTGGCATGGTAGATCCTGACACATTGAGGAGGGTTTCCCTCCCCTGCCTCTATCCACAGGTAATCCGTAGCGGGGTTGGGGTAGAGTGTAACAGAGGAGGGGCGGGACGGGACTTTTACGCTGGTCCCCTGCACTTCATAGCAGTCGCTCACGACGGTATAGCCGTTCTTGCGTACCTCCACGGCATAATGTCCCTTCTCGGGGGGAGTGAAGCTTCTGGTCGTGGCATCCCGCACAGGGTTGAGCAAGCAGTCACAATCGAGCCAGCGGTATTCCGCCCCCTCTTCCGCAGCGGTGAGGGTACTGCCGCTGAGGCTCACCTGCCGGCTCACGGGGATCCTGCCGGTCACCGTAGGAGGCCATCCCCGCCATACCTCATAGAAAAAACTCCGGTAATCCATGTCGGTGAGGATGAGATGGTCCCGTGCCTCGTTCTGGGCCCGGATAAGTGCCTGGTTGAGATCGTAAGCTTGCTGGTCTTTTCCCGACACATATTTATCCACCAAATTTTTGTACTCCCGGTTGTCGCCTCCCGGATTGTATCCCCCCAGGCGGTATTGCAAGCCTTCGGAGGTACGTTGATAATCGCTGCCGATCAGTTCTATGAGACGGGTTTCAAGATCATACGTGATCGAATCGATGGCACGGGTAAAGGCAAGGATATCCGGATTCCCATCGTTCTTTCCGCGGTTGAGAAGATTGCGGGTAAGGATGTTGAGATCGATGGTCGAGTTCGACCGGGAAGTATATTCATCCCGGTGGATCCGTTCTCCAGGCCATAGGGAGGGGTCAAGACGGGGATCGTCGTAGAAAAAGCGGGTGAGTCCCGTCTTGTCGAGGTGTGCCGTTCCGCCGCTGAGGGTGATCACCCACACGGCATTCTGGAGTTCTCCGTCCCACGCCAGGTCAAGTTCGTGACGGAGCAGTAGGGGTTTTCCGGGAACCACCTTCAGCGGGTCACTTTTAAAGAGGTAACTTCCGCCGGTAGAGACACTCTCCATGGCAAAGGTGACCGTACAGGTATCTTCGGCCGTGACCTGTGCCAGGAAGGAGGTTTTTCCGGGGCCGTTGTGCTGCATAGCCAGCGTAACATCCTGGCTGACCCGCACCTCTCCACCCACGGGCGGCACCACCCGTAAAGAGTGTTCATCGGGAGACCCTTCCCGGCTCACACTCCCGCCCTCGTAGGTCCAGGTTCCGTCGTCTCGTTCAAAGCCGGGATCGGAGAGCAGGTTCCACCACACGTCGGGTCCGGCGGTGAGAGTATCGACGAGGCCGGGCCAGGACCATTCGTCGAGGATGCCGTTGCCGTTATGGTCGTTTTGCGCATCAAAGATGCCGGTGTGACCGTCGAACATCATCAGATAGGCCGAGGGGATCCCCCTGTCGATGAAGCGGCGGGTGGCGCCGATGGCCAGAGGCATGGCATGCCACATCTCATTCTCGTCGGTCTTGGCGGCCCAGGCGCCCGACCACACCGCCTCCTTCGTCGAGTCACTGTATTCCCACGCCTGCTCGATGAGGCGGATGTTGTCACGGGCATTGCCTTTCAAGACATGAAAATCCCAAAGGTACCAGATGCCGGCTTCCGGAGGGATGGGGTCGAAATCCTTCGTGATGAACCATTCGGTGCCGGGACCATAAGGATTGTCAGCCGCATTTTCGGGCGGCACCTTGAAGTAGATGATCAGTCTGTCGGGGTTGGTCTTGCGGATCTCTTTGGTGATCTCGCGGTAATAAACCGCAATACGCTGGGGATCGGCATTGTGGATGAGGCTCCAGGGCTCAACAAAAAGGTTGAAGATGAGACGGTGGCTCTTGTTCCGGAAGCGTTCGGCGACATAACCCCACCAGCTGACCATTTTATCGAGGTCGCCGGGGTTGTCTTTGGTGAGGCCGTAAAAAGTGATCACCACCGCCAGATTTTTGTTCAACAGATCGTCGATGATATTTTCCAGTTCATCGAGGAGGGCATCGTCGGCGGCATCGTAAGGAGGTCCGTCTGCGATGGCAACCATCATGGGATTCCGCGCTCCCTGGTACCGGATGCGGACACTTCGGAAGCCGGCATCACGAATGAAGTCTCCATATTCGGGTTTGTATGGCGCCGAGATACCAAAGTCGACATCCCCGGCCTGAGGCTCAAAGAGGATCCCTTTGCCCAGCATCGACACCGCCTCCACGGGAGTGACGGGATCGTCGGGCGGCTGGGCCGCCAAGAAAAAGGGGAACCATATCAGAAAGATGACAAGTCCTTTTTTCATCGGCATCATCACTAAATCACTTTTCTCCGGCATAGCCGGCGATCAGCTCTTTGACCGCAAAATATGCCGGTTTAGGGTTCAGATCATTGTCGAAGAGACAGCCGTCCCAATCGGGATGTTGCGTCTCGGAGCTGCGTATCTGCCAGAAGTTGATCCCCACGGGTCCTTCCATGCGGTTGTCCAGTAACACTTTCATGATGGCCGTGAAGGTAGCGGCCTGGTCGTCGAGGCGTCCTTCGTTGCCGTTCCGCAGCCAGACGTTGAACTCGGTGATATGGAATTGCAGATTGCGGTCGTGACACCATTTCACCAGGGCGTCGAGGCGTGCGAGGTTTCCGGGTTCTTTTTCCCAACCCACATCGATATGGGCCTGCCAGCCCAGTCCGTCAACGCGGAGCCCTTTTTCCCGAAGGTAGTCGACCAATCTTTTCATCTTTTCCCACACAGCCTCTTCGAGGGCACCATGCTGGTTGATGATCAGCTTAGTATGGGGCGCCAGACTGTCGGCGATACGGAAGGCCATCCCGATGTAGAGGGGCGGTGCCAGGGTGCTGATGGTATCGTAACCGATAATCGGCCACGGGTTCTCCCATTTGTCGGTTCCTTCCTTGGGGCCGAACCATCCGGCCGTTCGGGCATCGATGGTCTCGTTCACCACATCGAGCCAACGGACAGGCCCGACCCCGTCATAATGCCGGCAGAGTGCCGTCAGATATTCTTCCAGCATGGTCTTCAGTTCTTCGGGTGTACGACTGTCGT
>JAMOUS010000210.1 GCA_027067975.1 Bacteroidales bacterium
CATATCCATAATAGCCACCCATGCCGGTCGTGGTGGTGGTGGCGGTGGTCTCCTGCTTATGCTCGGTGGCAATGTACAAAGCGACAGTCAGATCGCCCCCCTGCGGCACGAACTTGAGACCGCGCTTGGCAAACTCTTCGGCAAATGCCTTCTCAAAACGCTCCTGGTCGAAAGGCGTCAGGATCTTGTTACTTTCCTTCGCCCAGCCATAAAAAGAATAGGTCTTGTATTTGGTGAAATCGACCGACTTGTCATAGTCGACATTGACCTGGGTGGTCACACACGAGCCCATCAGGAACACCAGGGCTGTCCATCCTAAAAAATACTTTTTCATTCTGCAATTCATTTTGTTACGTGTCAAAGATAATCATTCCCCGGACAACCGGGAACCTAATGAAGGACAAAAAGCCGTGCCATCTTTTTCTCGGAGTGTGCGATGGCACGACAGGCAAAGGATCCGGCTGTTTCTTCAACATTATTTAACATTTGCAATACGAGTTGAAGCCTGAAGCAAAGGCTTTTTTCGTAAATTTGCGTGGCTTTTGCCCGGCAGGGCATGACCGAACGCTATGTTTAACAAAAAGATAAATGGAGGAAAAACCATGAAGATCAAAGAGATCATTGCACAGGAAGTACTGGACTCACGTGGGAATCCCACGGTCGAGGTCGATATGGTACTGGAGAACGGTGTCACGGGCCGTGCCATTGTACCGTCGGGCGCCTCAACCGGCGAAAAGGAAGCGGTGGAGCTGCGTGACGGCGACAAGTCGCGTTTTGAGGGGAAGGGTGTTTTGAAGGCCGTAGCCAACGTCAATGAGGTGATCGCGCCGGCTCTCAAGGGCATGGATGTAACCCGCCAGCGGGACATCGACTACCGGATGATCGAGCTTGACGGCACGCCCAACAAGGCCAAGCTGGGTGCCAATGCCATCCTGGGGGTTTCGCTGGCAGCAGCCCATACCGCTGCCAACGCATTGGGCCTGCCCCTCTACCGTTACATCGGCGGCGTGAATGCCTCGCTGATGCCGGTGCCGGCCATGAACGTCATCAACGGCGGTGCCCATGCCACCAACAGCGTCGACTTCCAGGAATTCATGATCGCCCCGCACAACGCTCCCGACTTTGCCACCTCGATCCGCATGGGTGTGGAGACCTTCCACGCCCTCAAGAGCGTGCTCAAAGAGCGCGGCTATAACACCGGCGTGGGCGACGAGGGCGGCTATGCCCCCGACCTCAAGTCGAACGAAGAGGCTATCGAGGTGATCCTCCTCGCCATCGAAAGGGCCGGATACAAGCCCGGCGAGGACATCTCCCTCTGCCTCGACCCCGCCACCAGCGAGATGTGGGACAACGGGAAGTATGTCTTCTTCAAGTCGGACAAGTCGACCAAGACCTCCGAGGAGATGGTCGCACTGTGGAAAGAGTGGGTGGAGAAGTATCCGATCATCTCGCTCGAAGACGGCATGGCCGAAAACGACTGGGAAGGCTGGAAAGTGCTGACCCAGGAGCTGGGCGGCAGGATCGAGCTGGTGGGTGACGACCTCCTCTGCACCAACAAGAACATCCTGCAGAAGGCTATCGACAACGGCGCTGCCAACTCGATCCTGATCAAGGTGAATCAGATCGGCACTCTCACCGAGACGCTCGAGACCATCGAGCTGGCCACGAAAAACAATTACAACTGCTTCGTCTCCCACCGTTCGGGTGAAACCGAAGACACCACCATCGCCGACCTGACGGTGGCTGTGGGTGCCGGCAAGCTGAAGACCGGCTCGGGCTCGCGCTCGGAGCGTATCGCCAAGTTCAACCAGTTGCTGCGTATCGAACGCGAGCTGGGCAGCTTCGCCCGCTTCGCCGGCCTCGACGCTTTCAAGTTCCGCAAATAATCCGCCTGAACATATCCTTGGAAAAGCCTTCCGTGCCCGGAAGGCTTTTTTTTGTAAAGAAATTGTGTAATTTTAAGGGAGTCATTCCAAAACACCACGGTCATGACAGCCAAAGAGGTACTCACCGGCCTCCTGGCGGCGGCCGACATCCGGGTCAACGGCGACCGCCCTTGGGACATCCGCATCCACGACGAACGCACCTACCGCCGTATCCTCAGCGGCGGCATCCTGGCCGTAGGCGAGTCTTACATGGACGGGTGGTGGGACAGTGATCAACTTGACGAAACCGTCAACAAAGCGTTACGGGCCGATCTGCCCGCACGCATCAAGGGCGACTGGCGCACCCTGTGGTTCATCCTACGCTCCCGCCTCTTCAATATGCAGACACACCACCGTTCACAGAGGGTAGGCAAAGAACATTACGACCTGGGCAACGACCTCTACGAGGCTATGCTCGACAAACGGATGAACTACACCTGTGCCTACTGGAAAGACGCTGCCACCCTCGATGAGGCGCAGGAAAACAAGCTGGAACTGGTATGCCAAAAAACTGCCTTAGCTCCCGGGATGAGAGTGCTCGAACTGGGCTGCGGCTGGGGCAGCTTTGCTCAGTATGCAGCAGAGAAATACGGTGTCGAGGTGACCGCCTACAACATCAGCACCGAGCAGGTGAAGCTCGCCCGCGAGCGCACCCGCGGCCTGCCCGTGACCATCGTCCACAAAGACTACCGAGAAGCCGTAGGGGAATACGATGCGGTGATCTCCATCGGCATCATGGAGCATGTCGGTTATCGCAACTACCGTACCTACATGGAGGTGGTCGACCGCTGCCTGAAGCCCGACGGCATCGCCCTCATCCACACCATCGGCGGCAATGTGAGCACCACCCACACCAACCCCTGGACCGACAAATACATCTTCCCCAACGGCATGCTCCCTTCAGTGGCACAGCTGGCGCAGGCCATGGAGGGACTGTTCGTCTTTGAGGACCTGCACAACTTCGGTCCCGACTACGACCGCACGCTGATGGCATGGTACGACAACTTCGAAAGGGCTTGGCCGCAGTTGCGTGAAAAATACGGCGACCGTTTTTACCGGATGTGGAAATTTTATCTTTTGAGTGCTGCCGGAGGCTTTCGTTCGCGCAGCAACCAGCTCTTCCAGATCGTCATGACCCGTCCGGGACGGCAGCAGCCGCCCCGTATCTGTTGAACCCACTGCCACCCTGCATGGCTCATGATTGATACCGAAGTGATCATCGTGGGTGCCGGTCCTGCCGGTGCCGCCTGTGCCGCCACCCTCCGGGAGGCGGGGATTCCTTTCGTGCTGCTCGACCGGCGGGCCTTCCCCCGCGACAAACGCTGCGCCGGGTGGATCACCCCTGCCGTGTTCCGCACCCTTGGCATCCGTCCCGGCGACTACCCCTACCCCCTCACACGCTATCGGGAATTCATCATCCACGCTGCCGGACGAAGAGCCACTCTCAAGGTGGAACAATACGCCATTCGCAGATACGAGTTCGATCTTTTCCTCCTGCAGCACAATGATCTGCGTCCGCTGCAGCATGAGGTCAAGGAGATCCGGGAAGAAAAGGATCACTTCCTCATTGACGGAGCGTTCCGGGGGCGTTATCTGGTGGGAGCCGGAGGAAGTTACTGTCCCGTGGTACGTCATTTCTTCCCTGCGTTGGTGCAGGAGCGGGCCCTTTGGATCTCTGCCATGGAAGAGGAGTTCCGTTATCCCTGGGATGACGGCCGCTGCCGGCTATGGTTCGATATCCCCGGGCTGCCGGGCTATGCCTGGTATGTTCCCAAGGCCGACGGTTATCTCAACATCGGCATCGGCGGCTATACCGCCCGCATGAAAGCCCATGGCACCCATATCGGGATCTTCTGGAAGCAATTCACTGCTCTGTTGGAGGGAACAGGTCTCCTCAAGGGGAAGGCCCCGGCAGGAAAGGGTTACAACTACCGGGTGCGTGGGCGGGAGCCCCAGCTGCAGCGGGGCAGGATCTACCTGGCAGGGGATGCGGCAGGACTGGCCACCGTCGACATGGGTGAGGGGATCGGCCCGGCCCTCGAAAGCGGCCGCCTCGTCGCCCAAAGCATCATCACGGGTAAACCGGTAAGGGTTTCCGGGATCCGGAAACGCAGCTTCCCCCTCCTGCCCACCGCCGCCCACCTGGCATGGAACCTTTTTGTGAAAAAGGGAGGATGATCTTTTCCGGGGATTCCCTACCTTTACGGCCCGAACATACCCGAATTACGATGAAAAGAGTTTTTTCCTTCGTCATGCTGTTCTCCCTGGGCTTTCTCGCTTTTCCCCAGGGAGGTGTTCCGGCGGTCCTGCACAACATCCACCAGGCTTCCGACGGCTCCTATTACATCGCTTTGGGCGACACGATGGTGCTTCACGATACGCCGCGTCCGGTGGACTATTCGGTGCTCAACTTTCCCGGCAAGGCCACAGGCACGGAAAAAGGGTTTGACCTCGATTTCGGCCTCCCCCGGCTCAACGGGATCTTGTATGTAGGTCTGATCGATTATGGGCACAGCAAGTATCCCCTGCCGGTATACCGTTCGCAGGCTTTTGCCATCCGTGGCGGCAAGGTGTCGATCAACATGGACATCCTACGGCATCATTATGACATGACCGGCTGGGAGGAGAGTGGCCGTGGCGTGGTCGGCTACCGCGTGGTGGGATGGCGCGGCCAGATCCTCTACGATGGTAAGATCGCCTTCGCGGGGACGGGCCCCTTCAAGGTGGTGCCTGCGATCATCAACGGCCCGTTCGTCGACCTGGTCACGTACAACTCGGCGGTGATCTCATGGGACAGCGACCAGCCCGTTGCGGGGAGGGTGACGGTTGGCGACCGCACCTTCCGCGACGAGGCGCCCGCCACACATCATGAGATCTCCCTCACCGGTCTCCAGCCCGACACCCGGTACGAATATGTCGTGCACAATGGCACGACGGAACAGCGTTATGCCTTCCGCACCGCCCCCCTGCCGGGCAGCCGCAAGCCGTTTGTCTTTGGTTATACGAGCGACTCGCGGGGCGGCGCCGGCTGGGGCGAACGCAACATCCACGGCTCCAACAGCTATATGGTGAAAAAGATCTCCGCCCTGGCTGCCCGTGAGGGGGTGGCCTTCCTGCAGTTCACCGGCGATGTTATCAGCGGTTACCGCACCGACGCCGGCGACGAGATCCTGCAATACAGCAACTTCAAACATGCCATGGAGCCTTTCGCCCACTATTTTCCCGTGGTGGTCGGCCCCGGCAACCACGAGGTCCTCATGCGCAACTTCGCCGACAGCGCCGGTCTCTACCGCGTGTCGGTCGAACGGTTCC